>JBELAJ010000357.1:0-8737 GCA_049508935.1 Terriglobia bacterium
GCCCAGGCCAACGGCCTGGGTCAGGCGTCGGCGCCGCCAGAGTTTTGAGCCCTGAAGGGGCGTAATAAACCCGGAGGCCAAGCGGATGCGGAGATGCGCACTACTCTGGCGCCCCTTCAGGGCTCGCCGTGAGAGGGAGGGAACGCTCCAGCACCCTGGCCGTTGGCCTGGGCTGTGGTAGGCCGCCCCTTCGGGGCTCATTTTTGCATCAGAAGCGAGCCCGCAAGGCGCGTGGTATACTGGGCGGCGAGCAAGGAAGCGAACCCCCGCACGAGGCCGAGGCAGATGTTGCAAATTGAGTGCTTCTTGCACGCCAATAGACGCGAACTGAACGAAGTATCGCCCCAAATCCCCTTCTTTCGCGCCAGCCAATCGGGATTCCTGAGTCCGGCTGTCAGCCTGGACAAGTGACAATATGTCGGCTACAAAAATTGAGGATTTCGAGTGGCACGGACTCTGATGCCCAACCCTTCCTCCCGCCCATCGCTGCTTCTGATCACCGCATCGTCACCCGTGACGCAACGCGCTCGGCGCAACCGCGTCCTCAACTTTCAGCAAATTACCATGCCGTACCTGGCCGCATTTGTGCCTCCGCATTGGACGGTGCGCCATATCGACGAAGTCGTGGAACCGGTCGACCTCAACGCCACGGCAGACCTGGTTGCAATCACTTTCCACACTCCCAGCGCGCCGCACGCCTACGAGATGGCGTCGCGCTTTCGGCAACGCGGAATCACGGTGGCGCTGGGCGGCCCGCACGTCACCCTGATGCCCGATGAAGCGCAGGCGCACGCAGACGCGATCTTCGTCGGCGAAGCCGAGCACGAATGGCCTCGCTTCCTGTCGGAGTTCGAATCCGGGCGGCAAGGCGCATGCTACTGCTGCCTCGAACCCCCTGCCCTCGATCAAGCTCCGATGTCGAGGCACGACCTGTTTCATCGTCACGACCATGCGGACGGAGTTCTGTTCGCGACGCGCGGTTGCGCGCATCAATGCGATTTCTGCACGCTGGCTGTGATGTACCAGCGCAAGGTGCGCCACCGTCCTGTAGAAGCTGTCGCGCGCGAGTACGCTTCCTTTCGCGGCAAGGTCATCATCGTGTGGGACGACAATATTGCCGCCGACATGCACTACGCCAAGGCGCTCTTCCGCGCACTGACGCCTCACGGGAAATGGTGGAGCAGCCAGGCGAGTATTTATGCGGCGAAAGACGACGAGTTCCTCGAGCTGGCCGCGCGCAGTGGCTGCAAACAACTGTTCATCGGGCTTGAATCCGTTTCCCAGGCAAGCCTCAACGAGGTTTCGAAAGCGTTCAACCGCGTTGATGAGTACGCGCGCGCGATCGAGCGGATTCACGCGCACGGCATGTCCGTACAGGCAGGAATCGTCTTTGGCTTCGATCATGATACTGAGGCGGTTTTTGAGGAGACGGGGGACTTCCTCGAGTCGGCAGGCGTGCAGAACGCCACGTTCAACATCCTGACGCCATATCCCGGGACCCCGCTCCATAAACGCCTCGACGCCGAGGGCAGGATCCTCACTCGTGATTGGAGCACGTACAACGGCCGAACTCACGTGGTGTTTCAACCTCGGCAAATGAGTCCGGAAACGCTGCTGGCCGGCTACCGATATGCCAACGCTCGCTTCTACTCGCTGGGGAGCATACGCAGGCGTCTGTCAAAATCCCCGACACAACTGTTTTGGACGCTGCCTTTGAACCTGGCGTATGCCTTCGCCCTTCGCCGTGACGGTTTCAATAGAAGAGCTGAGGGAAAGTAGATCGATGGATGTTCCCTCGCTGCTGGAGCAGGTCGTCACCCAGTTCGAGGACGAAGGGTTGAAAGAGCGTGAGGCAATGGCTCGCAGTTTGTTCGAGGCTTGAGATCGGCTGCTGTTCTCAGGAGAACGGTTCGATCATAACTTCGTCCACGTAGCACCATCCCCAGTTCTCGCCTCGCTCGTTGGAGCGAATGATGGGGTGGTGGGTCTTGCGGAAATGCTTCGTCGCATGTTTGTTCTTGGACGAATCGCAGCACCCCACGTGCCCGCACTCCACGCACAGGCGCAAATGGACCCACGTGTCTCCGGTTTTAACACAGTCTTCGCAGACATGCTTGTCGGTATTCGTGATCTTGATCTGATCGAAATGCGTGCATTCCGCCGCCATGAAACCTCCTGAGTCGAGAGTTGAGAGTTGAGAGTCGAGAGTCGAAAGTCGAGAGTGGAAAGGCCTTTCATTCCGGATGGCGATCTCTCGCTGATGCCGCGTCAAACGTCCAACGCACTACGGGGATTCTTCGCTGCCATGAAAATGGCGAACCCGGACCCCCTCACCCGACCCGCGGCGGCTGGTGAAAGCGCCGTCGCGGGCCACCCTCTCCCCCAAGGGGGAGAGGGCATTTTCATGACCCGTGGTGAGCCGAAGGGTCATGAAGTTTTCGCTCTGCAGAAAGTCGGCGCGTAAGCCCTTTGGAATCAACGGCGGCTCAGACTCCCGGTCGCGCGGACTTTCTGCTCAGCAAGGGCAGCCCCTGGGGCTGTCAATGCTCAGGATGACAACTCCACTTTCGACTTTCGACTCTCGACTCTTGACTTTCGACTCTCGACTGCCCTTCACGCCTCCGCCAAAGCGCGGTGAACAAGATGCACAGCGATTGCCCCTTCCCCCACGGCAGAGGCCACCCGTTTTACGCTTCCGGAGCGCACATCGCCCACGGCAAAGACTCGAGGAAGACTGGTTTCCAACATGAATGGGCCGCGGGCGAGAGGCCAAGAGAAAGCTGGGGCCATATCGCCGGGCAACTCCAAATCGCGGCCCGTCAGGATGAAGCCCTTGTTGTCCAGGGCCAGACAATCTTTCAGCCAGCCGGTTCGCGGCGAAGCGCCGGTCATGATGAAAATGTGCCGAATGTCGTGCCACGATGTTTCACCCGTCGTCTTGTCGGTCCAGGCCACGCGCTCGAGCTGATGGTCGCCCTCCATGCTGACGATTTCTGTGTTGTAATGGAGTTCGATGGCCGGGTTTTCAGTAATGCGCTGGATCAAGTAGCGGGACATCGACTCTGCCAATCCACCGGAGCGCACCAACATATGAACCTTGCGCGCGGTTTGGGAGAGGAAGACGGCCGCTTGTCCCGCGGAGTTCCCTCCGCCGACCACAACCACGTCTTCGTTCTCGCACAGTTGCGACTCGATGTGGGTTGCGCCGTAGTAGACACCTTGACCCTCGAATTGCGACAGACTGGAGATGCCCGGCTTTTTGTACTGAGCTCCAGTGGAGATGACGATCGCACGCGCGCGCAAGACGCTGCCATCGTCAAGGACGATCTCGTAGAGCGGCTTCTTGCAATCCAGGCGCACGGCGCTGTGTGCTACCAGCATTTTCGCGCCGAATTTCTGCGCTTGAGTAATAGCTCGCCCGGCCAATTCCATCCCTGACACTCCGGTGGGGAAGCCCAGGTAGTTCTCGATTCTCGAGCTGGAGCCAGCCTGGCCCCCGGGCGATTCCGTTTCGATGACCAGGACATCCAGGCCCTCCGAGGCAGCGTAAACAGCCGCTGCCAGGCCGGCGGGGCCTCCGCCTACGATGGCGAGGTCCAACACTCGCTGGTTGTCAATACTCGCGTTAAACCCCAGGCAATCGGCGAGCTCCTGGTTGGTAGGATTGCGCAGAACCGTACGACCGTTGCAAATCAGGACTGGAACCTCCTCCAACTTGACGGCGAAACGGTCCAGCAGTTGTTGCGAGGTGCGGTCAGTGTCCAGATCGACGTTCGTGTAAGGGTATCCGTTCCGGCTCAGAAACTCGCGCAGGCGCAATGTGCCCGCAGAATGGCGCGAGCCCATCAGAATCACGTTGCCCAGGCCCCGGGAGATGAGACCGAGGCGACGCAAGATGAATGCGCGCATCAGCACCTCGCTCAACTCGGCATCTTTGGCAATCAGTGACCGCAGACCCTCGGCACTGATCTCGAGAAACTCACCGGGCTCGGTCACGCGACCCCGCACCAGGGATCGCTGCCCGGAAATCATGGTCATCTCGCCGGTGAACTCTCCGGGAAGGTGTTTGACGATCTCTCGCTCGCCGGAAAAACTTGGCTGCACGATCTCCATGCTTCCCGAAAGCAACACGAAGAAGGGCACCTGTGTGTCGCCAGGCTCGAACAGGATCTCGCCCGGTTCAACTCTGCGCACTTTGCCGTGGGGACGGATGCGGCTGATCTGCGCCGCGGTCAGAATCGGGAAAGCCTGTGTACGAGCGTCGAGTGCGCTGGGTATAAGCGCTGAAGACATGCTCACCTCCATGGCTTTTCAAACGGGCCCTAAGACATCAGGCAGGCTGCGCAAACGTCCCCGGGCTCTTGTCCGTCGCCCGAAATTGTGTTGTGCGCTCTTTGCTGGCCTGGGCGAGCGCGCGCCGCACTCCCTCGGCATCAAAGTCGGTAGCGTAAACCGGCGTGTCGGGTTGCTGGCGCCATGAGTCGTCGAGGCTACCGGCATCAACGGCGTCAAATCCCAGTTCGTCCACGAGCCTCATCACGGTTTCTTTGGCCCGAGTGTCGTCGCCGGCAACTGGCAAGGCAATTCGGCCTGGGCTTCCCGCGGGCCTTCCCCGTTCGAGCAAGTGCTGCGCATAGATGTTATTAAATGCCTTGATTACGGGACGTCCGAGCTGATTCGCCACCCATCGGCTTTCAGTCACTCCGGCCTCAATATCTGCAATTCGCCCATCGCGGTGCCGAGGGTAGTAATTCCCTGTGTCGATGATCGCTGTATCCTTGGGTACTCCAGCGAATAAGTCCTTGGGCAGGTCCGGAATCTTCCCCTCCGGGATCGTCACCACAACCACCTCGCCGGCGTGTGCTGCCGCTCGCACCTCGACGGCTTTCGCCCCGGTTTCCTTGGCGAGGGCCGCGAGCGACGCAGGCCCTCGCGAGTTCGCCACGTATACTTCGTGCCCTAGTTTGGTGAAACGGCGAGTCAGAGCCCCGCCGATTTGGCCGGCACCGATGATGCCAATCTTCATGCCATCCTCCCGGTTGTCGCTTGCCCTGAATCGTGGCCCTCGCGGCCACTGTTTAATAAGATGTGCCAGCCCCTTGGTTCGTTGCGCCTCGCTCACACGTGCCTGGCGCTTGAAGCGGTTGACAGGCTCATACCACGCTTGCGACAAGGATCTCGAAACATCAATGGGGGAACTACGATGAACACCAAAGTCGCGGCGCGTAACCGTTTATTGCTCATCGGCGAGACTGGCCGCCAGCGCAGATAATCCTAGAGTTTATGTTGTAGATTTTGGATTTTAGATTGAGGCTGCCCCTTGCCAAGCAGATCAGCCCTACAGGACTGTCGTCGGCCGAGGACATCGCCGATAGGGTGTTGCGCCCTGCCACGGACGAATCATTGAAGGCGCGAATCGTGGTTCGGTGGCCGGAAGATTCGGCGCGGCTGATTCATTGGGACGACCGGGGCCACCGGACTGTTGACAAATCCATCCCGCTCATTGCTAACGACCCCGGCGGGTCGACCGGAGGTGCACTCTCGTTTTTCCGCTAACGCCGCGACCGCCTCGCTTAGTCAGGTCAGGCTGATCCCTCGAAATCCTCAGGTCTTTCCGCGAGGGCCGTTTTGCAGGGATGCCCCTCAGCATACCGTCGACGCTTATATCCTCGTCGACGGCGGGCCAATGAACCCCCTGTCCGTCCCCGATAATCTCCCAGTGCGCGCGCTGCTCTGCTGTGGCGTCCTTCAGTCGCCAAGACCATTCCAAAGGCACACTGACCACCCGCCCCTCAGCGAGGTACGCGACGATAGCGTCCTCCGTCACCTTGACCGTCACAATCCGCGGCTCAATCAGGATTGCAGTGCTCATTCCACGCCTTCCTAATTCTGCTCAGGTTCGACTCGGTCAACTGTCGAATCGGTTCAGTTCGCGTTCAGAGAAACCACTATTGCGGGCTAGTTCAACCGGCTCCAGCCAGAACTTACATACTATTCTCTCACGCTGTACGTGAACATGCATCGGTTCATTACAGTCGAAGCTATAGAAAAAGAACCTGTCAGGACCAGCGACATTCTTGATCGAGGGCATCGCGAAGAAGTATACATGGCGTGCCAGAATTTCTGCCAGCGATTGCGGACGTCTCCTACGGGCGATCGTCCACTACCGACCATAAACCAAAACTCGGAACGTGCCCGGGACCGCCGCGCGGCGGGGACCGCGCTGGCCCGACGCGGAAGCTGCGGGCTGGCTAAAATCCGCGGTGTCCAGAAATACGTTGTGGGTTTTGGTGTCGAGCCCCATGGTCTTGGCCCCGTACTCCGTCTTGACGGTCTCGACCTCGCTGAACGCATCCGGCGAATCCTCGTGAAAGACATGGAGCATGCCTTCCCGGGTTGAGGCAAAGATCAGGCCGGTCCCCGGGTCATAAGCGGCAGCATCCACTCCTCCCGAAATCGGAAACAACTTCAGGACCTTCCCGCTATCGGCATCCATCACGACCAGCATTTGCGGTTCACGGCCGGCGCTGAACAGCCGCCGGTGTTCGGTATCCATGGCAAGTGCCGTGGGGCCGCCCGCAGGTGCAACCGGCCAACGAGATTTGACTGTGAGTGCGTGGGAATCGAAAACCGCGATTTCGTTCTTGCTTTCCAGGTTGATGAAAACGGTCCCCTTGCCGTCAGCGACCGCGAATTCGGGAGACCCGCCGAGTTGGACGGTCCCCACTACGCTCCCGCTCTTGGCGTCGATCGCGGTCAGACTGTTGGGGTCGCCTTCCATCACAAAAACGCGCTTGGAGGCCGGATCGTAAACCACGCAGTCAGCGTCGTCGGCAGCTTTCGCTTCGCCGGTCACTTTCAGGGTCTTCAAGTCGAACATAATCACTTTCCCCTGCGCGCCGTCACTGATAAATCCACGGCCGAATTCGTGGGCCAGAGCCACTCCATGATCTTGCTTCAAGCCCGTGATGTTGCCGATGAGACTTCCGGAATCAGCGTCGATCACTTTGATTTCCGTGCCATGCGACAGGTAAACCCGGCGCGCGCCGGAGTCGACGGTAATGTAGTCAAAATACTCCCGCGAACTGCCTTGAGCCGCTCCGAATGTGTATTTCTCGAGCAAGTGATAACCACCGGTTGCCGCAATCGCGAGAGCAACAGCGCTGAGAAGAAGAACCACCACCGCTGTTGTAAATCGCGTGAGAACCGAGCGAGCATTCATGGGCATCCCCCCTTCGAATTGCGTGGCTTGCTTCCACTTATCAGGACATTCCCTGCGATGGCCACAATCATACACCTAGTCAGGCTTCGTGGGTTCAAGGCCACACCGCCCCTGCGGGGTATACGCAATCTTTCAATTCGCGATATCATCGAGTTAAGGGGCGAAGGGGCATGGATGGCAAGCGGCATTTGCAGAGAGTCCGCCAAATCTGCCTGGCGTTGCCGGGTGTAACCGAGAAGCTTTCGCACGGTGAGCCGACGTTCTTCGTGAAGAAACGCGTCTTTGCGATGTTCTCGAGCAATCACCATCACGACGGCCACATCGCGGTGTTGATACCCGCGCGGCCAGGCGAACAAGAGGCCCTAATTGCAAGCAGTCCGGAGATCTACTACAGACCGCCTTACGTCGGTATCAAAGGCTGGATAGGAATCGAGCTCGGCCAAATCGGCGACGATGAACTTGGCGCTCACCTCACGGAAGCGTGGCAACTCATCAGCAACAGGCCGGGAAAGTGATCGCCGGGTTTTGGGCAGCCCGCCAGGGCCGCCTCACTCGTCGCGCACCGTTGCTCTCAGGCCGCAGTCGCGACGACCGGCTTCGCCCGGCGGCTCAAGGCAGCAACGATGCCGCCAAGGATTGCGCCAAACACCACCGTCCAGCCGATCCAAAGCGTCATTTGAGGCAAGAACGCCAAGTCGAAGAATTTCGTTGCAAATGACTGCGCCGGGAAACCTGGCGGAGCGACGTCGTAATGTGTTCCCCAGCCCTGGCCTCCATTTCCGAGCATCGCGACCAGCATCACGAGCAGAACAGGAATGCGGGCCGCGAAGGCGTAAGCTAGCAAAGTTTTCCCCAATGCTCGCCAGCCGATGCCGGGAATAAAGGCTGAAACCAGCATCAGCAACAGTCCAAGCAGGGCTAAAACTGGATGATGCGCGAAGCTTCTCCGCGCTATCGTGCCGCCCATCACGAGTACCGCCAGTCCCAGAAACGCAAATCCGATGGCCTTCCCGGCGCCGGAAGGTCCGTCGCCGGCTCCCGCCAGCTTCCAGGCGAAGTAGGGACCAAAAATGAGCGGCAGCCAGGAGATGCCGACGACTGCGCCCCCGCCGCCCGCCGCGGCGCTGAACCACGGCTTTGGCCAGTGTTCGAGTTCGCCTATCAGACGCAGGATGGTGATGCCCAGAGTAATCACAGCCGGAATCATAATCAGACTCGAAATGGACGTTGCTCTAGTCTCTTCCACGCGAACCTCCTTTTGCTCTTGAGAGCGGCGCCTGGCGCGGACCTGCGTTCTAGGTCCGAAGTGCGTTCGCTAATGGTCGATATCAGCCGCAGACCTTGAAGAGCCGGTCTACACCAACCGTGCGTTCAGACCGCTGCCGGGGCCGCTTGCTTTCCTCGGCGCGCAACGGCGATGACGATGGTCCCCACGATAGCGCCCGCCACAACCGTCCAGGCGATCCAAAACCCAAGCTGGGGCAAGACGCCAGTGTAAAGAAATCTTGTGCCAAA
>JBELAJ010000358.1:0-8723 GCA_049508935.1 Terriglobia bacterium
ACGGCAGCACCAAGCTCAGCGTCAATCTGCCTCGCTGCCAACTCGAGACCACGCTGGAGACCCACCGCCTGGCGCATATCCATAGGAACATTCCAGGAATGCTGCTGGCCATCAACCGCGTCGTCGCCGACCGGGGCATCAACGTAGAACGGCAAGTGTACGAAACCAAAGGGGCCGTGGGCTACGCCATCCTGGATATCAATCGTGAGTGGGACGACGGCTTGATCCGCGCCCTCGAGAAAATTCCGGACACCATCCGCTTCAGAGTGCTCTGACGGCAGGGCGGCAAAGGCGGCGCCTCACGGCTCGACCGTCTAGCTGAGGAGCACGATCTTCGAGTCGGCCTTGGCGGATTCGTCGGCGGCGACCTGCCGAACCATGTCCAGGAAGGCTCGGCCCTTTGGGCGGCCATTGTGGCGGATGGCGCCAAGCTTGGTAAGGTAGATCAATGCATCCCTGATGTCGCTGTTCCGGGTGCTGATCAAGCCTTGCCTTTGAGTTTCGGTCCGCTGGAATTCTTCCAGAGCGGCTTTCAGTTCCTGGTAAAGCTCCCGCTGGTAGAGATAGTCAGGAGGCTTCTCATAATAGAGGCCACTCGAAAGAGTACGATAGGACTCGGCTAGCGCCTTCAGCGACGCCACCGCATCCGTGTCCACCACCTGGCGGTGCTGCCGTGCATATCGCCCAATGCAAGCGAGAAGCGCCATCATCAGGGGGGCGTGGGACTGGGCGAACCCATGCGAGATTTCGACGTCCGAAAACGGGAGGCCCTTCCAGTCGATTGCGCGCCGCCCTGCGTCATACTGGCGGCTGGCCACGAGGTAGGGACAATCCGAGGGGCAGTCGATGGTTATTTCACGTTCGGTTCCGCAACAGACCGCGCAGATGCTGTCTCCTCTGGCGGGGCAGAACCTCTTCGCCTTGCGTTTATTGCAGATCGGGCAGATCAATCGTTGGCTCCTCGGACGGCGCTGTGCGCCGTCCGCGCGGGACGAAAGCTGGATTATGACATAACTTCCGGGCGCGCGGCAGGGGCGTAAGGGCAAGCAACACTGATGGTACAATAATCCTATGGCGTCCACATCGAACTCATCGAACCACCCTGACGTGATCGTTATTGGAGGCGGCCTCATCGGCTCGTCCATTGCGCTGCGGTTGGCTCAGGCCAAACTGCGAGTATTCGTTTTCGACCGAGGCGAACCCGGAGCAGAGGCCAGCAGCGCGGCGGCGGGAATGATCGGTCCGCAGGGTGAAACCGCCGTGCCGGACGCATTCTTCGCCTTGTGCGCCGCCAGCCAGGCTCTGTATCCGGATTTCGTGGCAGAAATTGAGGATTTAAGCGGGCAGGACGTAGGCTTTCGCCGCGACGGAAGCCTGCTGGTGGCGATGGACGAAAAGCAAGTCGCGAACCTCGAGAAGCTCTTCTGGAACCAATCACGCGCCGGGCTGCCGCTCGAAAGGCTCAGCGTGGCCAGCCTCGAGCATAAAATGCCTGGACTTTCGAAGAAGATCCGTCTCGCCCTCGGCGCTTCTGAGGACCATTGGGTGGATAACGAGAGGTTGACGCGGGCCGTCATCGAAGCAGCTCACCGCATGGGGGTGAAATTTCACACCCGCTGCGCTGTGGAGGACCTGGTCGTCCGCGACAACAGGGTGGAAACCGTTCACACCCGGACTGGCCCGCACAACGGCGAGCCCTCGCTCTTTTCGGCTGGCTCGTGGGTGCTGGCAGCGGGTTGCTGGTCGGGAGGACTTGCCGCGCAGGCCGGCCTCAAGCTCGCCATGCAGCCTTGTCGAGGCCAAATGCTGGAGTTCGAATCGCCTCGTGAGATTCCCCACGTGGTTCGCGCCGGAACGCATTACCTGGTGCCCCGCTCCGCCCGCCGGGTCTTAGTCGGCACCACCGCCGAATATGCGGGGTTCGACAAAAGCGTTACGGCCGAAGGACTGCAATCCATCCTCACCGGAGCAATGAAGTTCGCGCCTTTCTTGAAGGAATGCGTTTTCCTTCGCGCCTGGGCGGGGCTGCGCCCCGATACCTCGGATCATTTACCCATTCTAGGTTATAGTAAACTGGATAATCTTATCCTAGCCACAGGGCACTTTCGCCACGGCATTCTCCTGGCCCCTATTACCGCGCAACAAATCTCCGAACTGGTTCTCAACCGCACCAGTTCTGTCGCCCTGGAACCGTATCGGCCCGGCCGCTTTGCGTGAGGGACTGTAGCTTTCCTGAAGCGGGGGCGGGCATGGAGACCATATACGGCGGTATAAGTATATCATCTAGTAATATATGATGAGTCAATACTCGGTACTATACGCAACGGTACCTCGGTACCATGGCTCCTCTGTTGACTTGCACTCCTCAATCCTCTAAGATTTTCACACGCAAATATGCAGCCAACTCCTGATGAACCCGAAATCCCTGGTGTGGTGGGGCGTCGGAGCGCCCGCCTTTCGATCATTGTTCCGATAACCGTGCACGGCACCGACGCGGCCGGGCAGTCCTTCAAAGAGAACACCTGGACGATAAGCGTTAACAAGCAGGGCGGCAGAATCGCCACTTTCCACCGGCTGGCGGTTGACGATCAGGTCTTGATCGAGAATCCACTTCTTGGCCGCGCCGCCCGGGGCCGGGTCAACAGGATCTGCGAGAAGCGCTTCGCTGAAGATCCCTTCGAAGTTTGTGTCGAACTCCTGGAAGCGCAGAACGTCTGGGGCGTCAGGCTTCCTCCTGAGGATTGGGAGAAAGAGCGGCAGAGCGTCCTGGAGGGGCGCAAAGGCTTGAGCCCACAAGCCGAGCCTCCCCCTCCCGCGACGTCCGTTGCGCTTCCTGCGGACGAGACCAAGATAGAGACGACGCACCTTGCGCCAGGAGGGTTGCCGGTGGAAGGGGGAGAACAAACGGGGGGCCTGAGTCAATTCAACATGGCGGTGCACGCCTTGACACGTTTGGCCGGAGAAGCCGCTGCGCCTTCAACGCAGAAGCCGGATCCACGGCAGGAATCCGGGTCCGCCCGAGCCCCTACCGTACCGGCTGAAAGCCCCGGCCTCGCGGCATTCGAATCCCTGCAAAAAACCATCCATGAAGCGCAGTCGCTCAGGGAGGAATTGAACGCCCTTCTAGATCGCATGCAAAATGCAGGAGGGGAAGCGCAGAACATCCTATCCCGCACCACCAAAGTCTCCGAGGAATTCCAGTCGCAAATTGAGGGCGCCCGCAGGAGCAACGAGGTTTCGCTCCGGCAAAGCCTCGAAGCCATGCGTCGGGAAATGCAGGCGGACGCTCTCGACGCGGGAACCCAGGCCAGGAAGATTTGCAAGGAGGAATCCGGAACTGCCGTCAAGGCAATTTCGGTCTGCGTTGACTCTGCCGTGGATTTACTGAATCGGGCCGGCGACGAGGCCGCGGCACGATTGCAGGGGGCCCGTCAGACCCTGGAGCTCAGTTTGAAGAAAGCCGAGGAGAGCCTGCCCTGAGCCGAGCGAAGGGTCGGCAAGTGCCCCGACACATCGAGGCGCTGCAGGTAAACGCAATTTCCGACGCAATACTACTAGAAGGTGTGCTCACTTTCAAAGGGTTCGGCTATCGGTAGCCCACCTTCGGATTCGATCAACTGAACCAGCGTATCCACCGCCAAGGGATCAAACTGGGTTCCACGGCAGCGGCGCAATTCAGCCACTGCCTCGTCCGTACTGCGCTTTCTGCGATAGTGACGGTCGTGAACCATGGCTTGGAAAGCGTCGGCGACGGTGATGATGCGGGCGCCGACAGGAATCTGATCTCCCTTCAAACCGTCCGGATAACCGTTTCCGTCCACGGCCTCGTGGTGGTACCGCACGATGCGCTCGATGCCCGTTTCTTTCAAGGGTTCCAGAATCTTCGCCCCCCAGGCCGCATGGCTCTTTACCAGGTCGAACTGTTCCGGCGTCAGGAACGAGGGCTTGGAGAGCACCTCTTCCGGGACATGTATTTTGCCGATATCGTGGACGATCCCCGCCAGCTTAATATCTTCGACTTCCGCTCGAGACAACCCCACATGAACGGCGATCTTGGCTGCCCACGCGGCTACCTCGGCAGAATGGTGCTTAGTGTACGGGTCCTTAGCTTCGACGGCAAAGGCGAGTGCCGTGATCGTGTCCCAGAGCGGTTTCATCTGCTCAAACCTGTGCAGGTAACGATTGTTGATAGCCTCGTTGCCGTTGGAGAACATCCGTTTCACCGTCACTCCCAGACACGCGTCCAATAATTCCTGATCCCGTTCCGCATTCCCCGGTGCAATTCTTAAGGAAGCCACCCGCACGCAATTTCCCTCGCAGTGTTTGGCCAGGTACATCCCGGAGTCCGCCACGCTCAGAACGTCCTCAGGAGTTGGACCGTGATTTGGAAAAGATGCGACCCCGATGCTTGCCGTTACCTGGTGAGAGTGCAGGAAGTGGTCCGCCTGCAGGGCGGAACGGAGCCTCGCGGCCAGGATTTCAGCCTGTTCCGTTGTCGTCTCGGGCAGCAAGATCGCGAACTCATCGCCGCCGTACCTCGCCACCACATTGGATTGCCTCGATCGGGAATCGAGCAGAGCGGCCACAGCCGCCAGCACGCGATCGCCTTCCAAGTGCCCTCCGCTGTCATTGACCTGCTTAAAGCCGTCAAGGTCCATCATGATTACGGAAAACGGCCGGCCGCTGCGGACGGACCGGCGCCATTCGCCCTCCAGCGCTTCTCGGAAGAAGCGATGAGTTTTGAGACCGGTCAAGCCGTCGGTGATGGCCTGGTCGAGCGCAATCTGGTAGGCGCGTGCGTTATGAAGATTAATGGCAAGCTGGTTCGCCAGCGACTGTAACGTCAGCACGTCCTGCTGGGAAAAGCTGTGTTCCCGCATGCTCTCGAGGCTCAAGATCCCCAGCAGTTCGTCCCGATACCTCAGAGGCAGGCTCAAAGCTGATCGCACGCCGGGGCGCAGCGCAACGTACCGAAGGTCGCGCAGCACGCAGTTTGCCAAGATAGGCTCACCGCTGATCGCGGCCGCACCCGAAAGCCCTTCGCCGAACTGGATTCGGCGGCCCAGCAGTTCTGCGCCGTAACCCGCCTCTGCTTCCACAACCAGTTCCTTCTTCAGCGCGTCGGCCACTTCAATTCGTGCAAAGTCGCGGTCGAAAGCGCTGCGGATCTCCCGGCAAATATTGGATAGAAGTTCCTTCGGATTGAGGTCGGAAGCTGCCTTCCGCGTTAGTTCATTCAGTAGAGCCAGGTGGCTCGCCCGCCTCCGCTCCTTCTGGAATAGCCGGGCGCTTTCAAGCGCGCCGGTGGCCTCGTCAGCAAGCACCTGCATCAGTTCAAACTGTCCCTGGCTGATGGCGTTCTCGCGCTCGAAGTCCGCGACAGACAGCACACCCAACGCCCCGTCGGAAAAATGGATGGGCACTCCGCACCAGGTGCGCAGCCGTGCATCCACAGATTGAATCCCCAGGCGGCGCGCCTTGGCAGGAAGGTCCTGGGTGAGAAGCAGCGGGCGCCGGCCTTGGCAGACGAAGTCGGCGAGTCCATCCAACTCGGGTGCTCCGGAGAGAACCTCGGTATTAGGGGGTTCGAAGGAGACAAGCGTCTTCAGCGGTCCTTCCTGTGAGTCCTGTAGTGCCAGGGAGAAGTTTGTTGTACCGAGCACTCCTTGCAACTCCCGGCGCAAAATTTCCACCTGTGAATCAGGATCAAATTTCGTGCGCAGCAATTCACTGACTCGATGCAGCAACCTGAGTTCCTGGTTGTGCCGTTCTGCCGCGCGGTGCAAAGACCAATTCTCCATGGCGACGCCGAGCTGGTTGCCAATCGCCAGCAGCAAGCGGAGTTCGTTCGGGCGGAAGTTTTTGGGCTTGCGGCATCCCATCAGCAACGCGCCGTAAGAACTCTCGCGCACCTGTAATCCCACCACGACCAGGGTCTTTAGCCCTTCGCGCACCCAAAGCGCTCGAAGTTCGTGAAAAAGTACATCGCGTTGCCAGGCGCAATCCACGGAAGGACGAGAGAGGTCGGGGAAAATAAGCAAGTTCCCCCAACGTGCCCCGCATGAGATGAGATAAGAACGTAAGGGGTCGCCCGACAACAATTCGATCGACTCCGCGCTGAGTCCATGCGCGGAAACGTGGCTCGTCACTTCCGATCCGCTGGTCTGCACTAAAATGTAGTTGCCCCCGCTCCCCACAACGTCGTGGATTCGCTGGCCGGTCAAGTCGGCCATCTGTTGCGGACCAGAACTTTCGGCAAGGGATCTGCCAAAAACATGCAGTTCCGAAAACCATTTCAATTCAGCATTCTTGTTCGCGCGCTCGATGCGTTGATGGCGAAAGTAGATCAGGAGCAAAATGAGCGTGAGAAGGACTGCCGAATAAGGGTACGTTGAGCTTTGGAAGACTTGAACAGAGATAAGACCCATCGCAGCCATTCTCCAGTAGAGTGCGCACTACTAGGGTTACCGCCAATCCCTCTGTGAGTTCGAAGTGATTTACCCGCGACTGGCGCCGGCTCGAGGGACTTAGAGGCGTGATCAATGCGCGTTGTCGGCCGCCCCTATCCACCGGCCGGCAACACTCTGTAAATCCGACAAAATATACGGAAGTCGGGAGAGAATGTCAATGTGGTATTTAGGCAATAATTAGGAACTAATGGGGATAGAGCAAGATACGACAATATGTCACTATGTCCCCCGCCTCTCGCTTTTGCCGTCCCGCCTGCCAAAAACTCAGCCCTCTCGCCCTGGCGTTTGCCTCATTGAAGATGCGTTCGAATAGTTTACCCGGACGCTGAAAAAGAGTGTTAGCATCTCTCTCCATTGCCCGCCATCTTTTGATGGGCCGAGAGGAGGAAGTAATGATTCGTCGGGTTTTCTTGACTCGTCTTGCCGTTGGGGCCGGGGCCTTCGCTTTCGACGGAGAGCTCCTGGGACAGACGAAACAGCGCCCTGCCGGCGTTAACAGATCAGATAAACGGAGCCGCATTTCCATTTCCACCTGGAGTCTTCATAACTACTTTCAGTCCACGCGCGAGAAAGAGTTCACGCTCCCCGGGGATATGCTGGCCTTGCTCGAGTTCCCGGAAATGATTGCTGACCGGTACCAGGTTCATAATCTGGAGTTCTGCGCTCCCCACTTCGCTTCCACTGAAAAGACCTACCTTCAGGAAATCAAGGGCCGCTTGGTGCGGGCCCATTCGCGCGTCGTGAACATGCCGGTGGACATTGATGAGCTGTGGACGGGCGGTGGGCTATCCGACCCGGACCAGTCAGTTCGTGATGCGGCGGTGAACGCCTCAAAAACCTGGATCGATGTAGCGCAGATAATCGGCTCAAAGTCCGTCCGGTGCGATCCCGGCAAGTTCAATGCGCAGGACCTTTTACCGACTCTCGAGTCGTATAGGCGCCTGGCCGCATATGGTAAGCCCAAGGGCGTGCATGTGATCATTGAGAACCACGGAGGCGTGGGTTCGGAACATCCCGAGGAGTTGGTGAAGCTCTTCGAACAGGCGGGCCCGGACGTGGTCGCCGCGCTGCCCGATTTCGGCAACTTTCCGGATGAGGCGACACGCGAGAGAGGGCTGCCGCTTCTCTTCCCTTACGCGCACGTCGTGTGCCACGCCAAAGGATTGGAGTTTGACCCGGCAGGGACCGAAACCAAATACGACTTCCCGAAGTGTATCGAGATTTCCAAGAAGGCCGCCTTCACAGGGGTCTACTCGATCGAGTTCGAGGGCCCGGGCGACCCCTACGAGGGTGTGCAAAAAACTCTCAACGAGCTGTTGAAGTATTTGTAGGTGCTTTGGCAAGCCCTGTCGCGAAGACTGTCATTTCGAGTGTGCATAGGCCTACGGCCCACCCCAAGAAATCAAAATCACATGCGCCCTCATCCCTGCGAAAACGGGGGTCCATCTGGTGGGGGCGGTTCGCGAACCGCCCCCACTTTCCATGGGTGGATACCCGCTTTCGTGGGAATGACGTTGTAATCAATGGTGTTCGCCGCCGGCGGAAGGGCTCGCACTATGCGAACTGCTGCTTGCGGGGCTCGGCGCGGATGATGGGGCGTTTGGAATCCCCACACCGTTGCCACCTCGCATCATCTCGTCACCTTCACCGCGTGCGGATTGGGCCGAGTGGCCGTGAGGCAGGATGCTCTGCCCGCCTCCGTGGGAGGCCGCCGAAGCAGGCGTTCCATTCATCATTCCCTTGCTGCCGGATCTTTCAAAGGCGTCACCCTTGAATTCACCGACGCTGCCCCCCACGTTGTACCGGCCGCCTAACGTCGTGCCCAGGCGGTAACGCAAGGGTTCGCGCAACGAGTGGCCGCCCAGCAGCGCACTTTCCTTGCCGCCTTCAACTCCCATCAGAATTGAAGAAGGCGCCGCCGCGTGTGCGCCCGTGGGATGCGCGCTGGTGAGTGTCGCGAATCCGGGTGCCAGAGGAATTCCCCGAATTGCGGCGCCAGCGCCCGGCTGTGAAGGCGGGTGCTCAGTCAAGGTCGCTTCTTTCAAATCAACGTGGTTTACGGTCTCAGGAGTAACGAGCTGGCCGGCATTAAATGCCGAACCGGAAACGGTTGTCACCGGCCTCAACAATCCCGCCCGCGGATTCAAGCCCAAGGGAGCCCAGCCGATCCACCCTGGCCCCGAATACCAGGAAACCAGGGCAGGCGACCAGAAGCCAAAGTCACCCGGCATCCAAAAATAGCCGAATTCAGCG
>JBELAJ010000359.1:0-8688 GCA_049508935.1 Terriglobia bacterium
CATACCGGACGAGGAGCGGCGGCTGGGCGAGATCCTGGTGGAACGCGGCAAAGCCTCGACCACGCAAGTTACGGCGGCGCTCGACAAACAGCTTTTGGGAGACGCGCGGCCGGTGGGCGAGATTCTAGTCGAGAGCGGGTCAGCCAAGGCGCCGGACATCCAGGAGGCCATTCAGGAACAGAAAGAAGTGCGCACGCTCGCGGCCACCGACAGCACCATTCGGGTGGACGTGGGCCTTCTGGACAAGCTGATGAACCTGGTGGGGGAGCTGGTGCTGGCCCGCAACCAGATTCTCCAGTTCGCCACCACGCAGCAGGACCCAGTCTTTCTCAATACCTCGCAGCGCCTGAACTTGATTACCACCGAACTGCAAGAAGGGGTGATGAAGACCCGCATGCAGCCTATCGGAAACATCTGGGTCCGGTTTCCGCGTCTCGTGCGCGATTTGGCCATGAGTTGCGGCAAGCAAGTGCGCATCGAGATGGAAGGCAAAGAGACCGAACTCGATAAGACGCTGGTGGAAGCCATCAAGGATCCCCTGACTCACCTGGTTCGGAATTCCGTGGATCACGGCATCGAAAGCCCCGAGGAGCGGGTCGCCTGCGGCAAGCCCGCAGAGGGGCGCTTGTTCCTGTGCGCTTTCCACGAAGGCGGTCAAGTCAACATCGAGATCTCCGACGATGGGGCAGGGGTGAACCTGGAGCGCGTTAAGCAGAAGGCCCTGGAACGCGGGCTGCTTACCTCCGATCACGCCGCGCGCATGAGCGTGCGGGAAATGCTCAACCTGATCTTCCTGCCTGGGTTTTCCACCGCCCAGAAGGTGACCAACGTCTCCGGGCGCGGTGTGGGCATGGATGTGGTGAAGACGAACATCGAGAAGATCGGCGGGGTTGTGGACATCCAAAGCCAAAGCGGCAAAGGCACCACGCTCAAAATCAAAATACCTCTGACCCTGGCGATCATTCCGGCGCTCACGGTGACCAGCGGCGGGGACCGCTACGCCATACCTCAAGTTAGCCTGCTGGAACTAGTGCGGCTCGAGGGCGATCAGGCGCGTAAAGGCGTGGAGTTGATTCACGGCGCGCCCGTATATCGATTGCGCGGACGTCTGCTACCCCTGGTTTATCTGAAGCGAGAGCTTAAGGTAGCCGGGGAGGCTGAAGCACCCCAAGATCAACCCACAGAGTTACTGGATTTCGCGCTCGCGCGCCGCAGACACCTGGAGTGGACGGACCGCTTGCGACAGTTCTTGGATGGAAAAACCGCGCTGACGGCAGAGCAAGCGGGCTCTCATAAAGGATGCGCCTTAGGGAAGTGGCTCTATTCGAACGGCCTCAAGGAGTACGGGGACATTGCGGAAATTGTGGAACTCGAGAAGATTCACGCCGCATTTCATGCCCTGGTCAAGCAGATTGTAGCCCTCAGAGCGGCCGGCCACGGCGCGCAGGCCGAGCAGGCGTACGGCGATGTCAAGCCCACCTCCGCGAAGATTGTTGAACTTTTGACTGAGGCGGAACGAAAGGTCCTCGAGTCCCAGAACGTGAATATCGTAGTTCTGCAGGCGGACGATCGCCAATTCGGCCTGGTGGTGGATTCCATCAACGACACGGAGGAGATTGTCGTCAAGCCCCTGGCCAAACAGCTGAAAGGGGTTTCCTGCTTCGCGGGGGCTACCATCATGGGCGATGGCCGCGTGGCGCTCATCCTGGACGTCTTGGGGTTGGCGCAACGAGCCAACGTAGTTTCCGCGGTTCGCGATCGAACCGTAGGTGAAAAGGCCGTAGAAGAGCAGGTCCGTCGCGAAGATGGAGAATCACTCCTGCTTTTCCGCGGACCTGATGACGGGCGTTTGGCGATGCCACTTTCTCTGGTGGCGCGCCTGGAGGAGTTTAGTTGTGCCAGCGTGGAGAGGAGTGAAGGGCGAAGCGTCGTCCAATATCGTGGGCAGATCCTGCCCCTCATCTACCTCTCCTCGGCGCTTCCGGAACGGCGCCGGGAATCGCGCAGTTCAGAGCCGGCCGAGTCAACAGCGGAAATCGAGAAGATTCAGGTCGTGGTGTATACCGACCACGGGCGAAGTGTCGGGCTGGTCGTGGATCGCATTCTGGACATCGCGCACGAAAGTGCGGCGGCCCACAAACATCTGGGGCGCCCGGGAACGTTAGGGTCGGTGGTCGTGCAGGGCCGGGTAACGGAATTACTCGATGTGAAAGGGATCATTCAGGCGGCGGACGCAGGCTTTTTTGCGGAGGAGGCGGTGAGTACCGGCTGATGGTCGACTGACGATTGCCGATACTGATTCTCGAGAGATGTCCAACACCTCCGTTTGAGTATCGAATCTCGTACTTCGCCCTTGGGGGTCGCATGGCAGGCAGGAAACAGTTTTCAACCTTCGTGGTCGACCGGCTGCTCTTCGGAGTGGCAGTCGAGAAGGTGCAAGAGGTGATCCGCTACCAGGAAATGACACGCGTGCCGCTCGCGCCCCCCGTCGTGAAGGGTCTCATCAACCTGCGCGGTCAGATCGTAACGGCTATTGATCTGCGGCGGCGCTTAGGCCTCCGAGAGCGGCCGGCCTCTGATCTGCCTATGAACGTCGTGATCCGCCATAACGACGGAGCGGTGAGCTTCCTGGTGGACGAAATCGGAGATGTTCTGGAAGTGGAGGAAGAGTCTTTTGAGTTGGCTCCCGGCACCGTCGCACTCCAGGCAAGGGAGCTCATTCAGGGAGTTTACAAACTGAAGAATACCATCCTCATTGTTTTGGACACCGAGAAGGTGCTGGACTTGGCGCCTGCGGCTGTCTGAGGGGTAAGGAAGGAAAGCTGTCATAAGCGATCGCCATCACAACACAAACGGTAACGTTTTCTGGATCGAGCTCGTGGTTCCCCTGTCACATGGACATCCAAGGGAGCAGGCCAAAATGAGCCGGCTGAATTGAGCGGGTGGGAGGAGTCGTTCCCTGGTGGAGAGTGTGTTAACGGAGCTGTGAATGATGGCGAAGCAGGTATCGAGGGAGCAAGGGGCGGCCGTATCCTGCTTGCTTCAACGCGCGCAAACATTCGGGTTGTACACGATAGACGCCGCGCCTCGCTCCAGGGCGGCGCTCTCACAATTTGGATTCTTAAACGGAGTCCATCGGACTTCTGGAATTAACCAACGAGGTGACAAATGATGAAGGGCAGCCATAAGAAATTGCGGGATCGTGGGAAGGGCACATTTGTGGTGGACAAGGCTGAAGTCTACGACCTAATTCCAGGGATGGTGGTCGTTATGGATACGAACCACACCATTCTGGATCTTAACGAGCCCGCAGCTAAAGCAGCGGGCAAACTGAAAGAGGACTGCATCGGAGCCAAGTTCTGGGACCTGTATGACAACCCAGGCTGCAGGGCCGGAACCTGCCCGGCGGCGGAAGCGGCAAGGACGGGCAAGGTTTGCGAAGGAGAGGCCTTCCCCGTGGTTCAAGGCAACGAAGTGCCGGTACTGGTCACAGCAGCACCACGTTTCGACGCAGCAGGGCGGGTAGTAGGCATCGTGGAGCTCGTGTTTCCTGCCGCCGGGGATGTTGGCTTGGCCCGCGAAACGGGACGATTGGCCACTGCCGCCAAGGAAGGAAGCCTCAACGAGCGTATCAATGAGAGCCAATTCCAAGGCCGCCATCTCGAGAGAGCTAAAGCGGTCAACTTGATGCTGGACGCTATTCACCAGCCACTGGACGAGGCGAGCAAGGTCCTGCAACGGATGGCCGTGAACGACAACACCCTTCAGGTTAAGGGTGATTACCACGGAGCCTTCGCCGAGTTAGCCAAGGCAACAAACACAGTGCAGGAGCGAATCATTCTTGTCACCAAAACTGCTAAGAAGGTTTCGGAAGGGAACCTGGAGGATTTGCCGGAATACAGAAAGATCGGGCGCCTCTGCGAACAGGACGAACTCGTCCCATCGCTCATCGCCATGATGGAGGCTGTTGACGGCGTGGTTCGAGAAACCGAGATGCTGGCCAATGCGGCAGTGGAAGGCAAGCTCGGGGTTCGCGCCGACCTCTCCAAGCTCAAGGGAAAATACCGCGAGGCCGTTCAGGGCTTTAACCAAACGCTCGACGCCATCGTCGCCCCGATGCAGGAAGCGGGAACGATCTTGCAGAAGATTGCTCAAGGGGACCTGAGGGCACGGGTGGTGGGAGACTATCAAGGCGACCACGCCCGGATCAAGAACGACATCAACGCCATGGCCGAGAAGCTCGCCGGTAGTATGTCGCAGATCGGGCAGAGCGCGCAGATGCTGGCCAGTTCGTCGGAGGAGCTCAATGCTGTCAGCCATCAGATGAGCGCCAACGCGGAAGAAACCGCCACCCAGTCGAACGTCGTGTCGGCAGCGGCAGAGGAAGTGGCTAAGAACCTGCAAACCGTTTCGACCGCGACCGAAGAGATGACCTCCAGCATCAAAGAGATCGCCAAGAATGCCAATGAAGCTGCACGGGTGGCGACCTCAGCGGTCAAGACCGCGGAAACGACGAATGCCACGGTTGCCAAACTGGGCGAGTCGAGCGCCGAGATCGGGCAAGTGATCAAAGTCATCACCTCCATCGCACAACAGACCAACCTGCTGGCCCTGAATGCCACGATCGAAGCGGCGAGAGCCGGGGAGGCGGGCAAAGGCTTTGCGGTAGTTGCCAATGAGGTGAAAGAACTGGCCAAGGAGACTGCCAAGGCGACGGAAGATATCAGCCAGAAAATCGAGGCCATTCAGTCAGACACCAAGGGGGCTGTGGAAGCGATTGGCCAGATCACCGGCATCATCAACCAGCTAAACGACATCTCGAACACGATCGCGAGTGCCGTGGAGGAGCAGACGGCGACCACCAATGAGATCGCACGCAATGTTCAAGAGGGGGCGAAAGGCGGCGCGCAGGTGACCGAGAACATCGCCTCTGTTGCGCAAGCCGCAAAGAGCACTACCCAAGGCGCCAACGACACGCAAACCGCAGCGGGCGAACTGGCTCGCCTCGCGGCAGAATTGCAGCAAGTCGTCGGGCAATTCGATTACGACGGTGGCGAATCGGCCGGCGAAGCAAGCGGCCTCCGAAGCATGCCCAAGCAGACACGCGACCCGCTCAGTGCGGGCCGGGCGCCATCGCCGTCCAGTATGGGGACTCGAGTCAACTAAAGGCGGAACTTTCGTGGCGCCGCAGACCGGGAGGGGGCATCTCGCGTTGCGAGTTCCCCTCCTGCCCAGTCTCCATCCCCGGTTCGACTTCGGGCACCTCTCTAGCGAGATAATGGCTTGGCACCTGTTTGACCGGACGCTTGGCAGAAGCGTGAAGGCCGGGACCACAGAATACCTCCGCATTCTCGTAAGTATGCAGTCGAACCAAATCGAGTCAAGCTCGACCCTGCATTGGCCGATAACTAAGAAAGAGCCTCGGACCTCAGAAGCGGAGGCGCGCGCTCTGCGTTAAGGGGACGCATCGTTACGGGAGGGAGCCTTCGTGAAGGCACTGGTTATTGACGACTCGAAAGCTATGCGCAGTATCCTGAGCAGAATGTTGCAGGGATTAGGCTTCGAAGTCTTGGAAGCAAGCAATGGCCGCGAAGGGATTGAGCGGTTACAGGCCAATGGAAGTGTTGATTTGGCGCTGGTCGACTGGAATATGCCTGAAATGAACGGGTTAGAGTTCATCAGGACCGTTCGGGCCGAACAGTCATACGACGGCGTACTTTTGATGATGGTGACCACGGAAACCGAAATGGAGAACGTGGTGCGGGCCCTCGCGGCCGGAGCCAATGAGTACGTCATGAAACCCTTCACGCAAGAAATCATTCTGGAGAAACTCCAGATTTTCGGGATGGCAGGTGCGTAGTTGGACTCTAGGATCAGGATTCTCGTAGTCGATGACTCGGTGGTGGTCCGGCGGATGCTCAGCAACACGCTGTCCGCCGACCCGCAACTCGAAGTGGTCGGTGCCGCTGCCAACGGCAATATCGCGCTTGCCCGTATTCCCCAACTCAATCCAGACATGGTCATTCTAGATGTGGAAATGCCGGAACTGGATGGGCTCGAAACCCTGAAGAGGATCCGACAGACCCACCTCTCTCTACCGGTCATCATGTTCAGCACCCTGACTCAGCGAGGAGCGGCCGCAACACTCGACGCCCTGTCGCTGGGCGCCAGCGATTATGTAACCAAGCCCGCGAACGTGGGGGGCGTGCAGGAGGCCCTCGAGCACATCCGCACCGAGTTGATTCCCAAGGTTAAGATCTTTGGCCACAAGGCAACGGATCGCGAGTTGATGACCGCCCCACCCTTGGCCAAGTTGGCCCCTTCCGGAAGCAAGAACACCACCGTGCTAAGGCGTCCAACCGCCGCAAGAGTCGAGGTAGTTGCTATCGGCGTTTCCACGGGCGGTCCCAATGCCCTCAACGAGCTGTTTCCGACTTTCCCGGCTGACTTTTCCGTCCCCATCGTGGTCGTCCAGCACATGCCTCCGGTCTTTACGAAGCTTCTGGCCGACCGGTTAAAGGCGAAATCTCAGATTCAAGTTGAGGAAGGAGCGCCTGGGCGCGCGGTCGAACCTGGCCGCGCGTTCATCGCCCCTGGTAACTATCACATGATCGTGCAAAAAGAAGATCGAACCGTGCGCATCAGGACTAACCAGGAACCCCCTGAGAACTCCTGCCGGCCCGCCGTCGATGTGCTTTTTCGGTCCGTAGCGCAAACCTACGGCGCGGGCGTCCTGGGGGTTGTGATGACCGGCATGGGTCAGGACGGACTGCGCGGATGTGAGCAGATCAGGAAGGCGGGCGGCCAAGTCATTGTTCAGGATGAGGCAACAAGTGTGGTATGGGGAATGCCGGGGTTCGTGGCCACCGCGGGCCTGGCGGACAAGGTCCTGCCGCTCAACGAACTGGGCAGTGAGATTGTTCGAAAAGTACGGGCCGGCCAGACGCCGGTGGCCTCACCTTCTACACTCGCCCGGCAGACGTAGCAGGTTCTTCTTTCAGTCGGAAGTGGAGGCGGCGCGCATCCGCAGTCCAGGGATGGTACAAACGCGGGATCGCCGCCACGACTTGAAGCTGAGACAGTACCAGGATTAGGAGAGCAGGGAATGAGCTTGACTGCGGCGGAATTTGACTACATTCGGCGCCTGGTACTCGAGCAGTCCGCCATCGTGCTCGACGACGATAAGCAGTATCTGGCCGAGTCCAGGCTTTTGCCCGTGGCTCGCCGCGAGGGATTCGACTCGCTCGGTTCCCTGGTCGCAAGCCTGCTGGCGAAGAAACCTGACGGTCTACACCGCCACGTCGTGGAGGCGATGACCACGAACGAGACTTCCTTCTTCCGGGACTTTCATCCCTTCGAAGCGCTGCGCAAGTCGATCTTCCCGCAAGTCTTGAGTTCGCGCGCTGCGAGTAAGGAGCTGAACATCTGGTCCGCTGCGTGCTCTTCGGGCCAAGAACCTTACAGCATTGCGATGTTGTTGCGAGAAGATTTCCCCGGCCTCGCCGGGTGGAACATAAAGCTCATTGCCTCCGAGCTGTCTGCTGAGATGCTGGCTCGAGCGCGGGAAGGGCGCTACAGCCAGCTCGAGGTGAACCGGGGGCTGCCGGCGAAACTGTTGGTCAAGTACTTCCGCCAGCACGGGGTTGATTGGCAGATCGCGGAAGAGCTTCGCAGCCGCGTGGAATTCGTGGCCATCAACCTGGCGGGATACTGGCCCGTGCTTCCGCCCATGGACATCATTCTTATGCGCAACGTCCTCATCTACTTTGGCGTCGAAACAAAGAAGAAGATCCTGCGAAAGGCGCGGCAACAGCTTAGGCAGGACGGCTTGCTGTTCCTGGGCGGCGCCGAGACGACTTTCAACCTGGACGACTCCTTCGAGCGCGTCCAATTCGATCGCACCATCTGCTATCGTGTGCGGAAAGCCTGAACATCATCATGACCATCACCAGCGACGATCTCTGCAAGTTCACCCGCGCCATCTGGGAATCCACTCTGGGCCTGGAGGTGCAGCCCACCGCGGGATTGACTCCCGCCGAAGAACGCGCCTGCACACTCATTGGCAGAGTACAAATCACAGGGACCCGGCAGCGCACAGTGTCCCTGAAATGCACGCAAGAGTTGGCCGGAAGAGTTGCGCGCGCGATGTTCGGCCTCGATTCACAAAAGCCCACACCTGACGAAATGCGCGATGCGTGGGCTGAAATAACCAATGTCACGGCAGGCAACCTCAAGTCGTTGGGGTGCGGTCACTGTCAATTGTCCACGCCGCAAGTCGCGGAGCGCGAGCAGGACTTGCCTGAGACGCCCCAATCGTCCGTACTCGCGCGCCAGGCCTTCGTTTGTGAGGGTGAACCCTTCGTCGTGAAGCTGTTCGAGGGCTAGACGCCTCGCCGGCCTGATCCTGACTCAGAAGGAACTTTGGAGGTTCGATGCAATCCGAACTGATCGCCGCCTTGCAGAGCACCAATCAAGAGATCAGAAGCACGGTTTCCAGGTTGTCGGAAACAAATGTGGCCTCGCTTCATGCGGCCTTCCCGCCGGGAGAACTGCAAGCTTTGAATGCGAGACTGGCGCGCATGGCAGCGCGACTCGGCCAGCTTCCTGCGGGCCAACACAGAGAAGCTGCGCTCGTATCTGCGCTGGGTGAGTACCTTTCCAACCTCGATTCACTCAAGACGGTCCTCG
>JBELAJ010000036.1:0-25901 GCA_049508935.1 Terriglobia bacterium
CCCTTCTTCGCTCTGTCATTCCGAGCGCAGCGAGGAATCTCGCTCGGTCCTATTCTGCGCCCACTACTGGGTGGCCCAAGCTCCGGTTCACTTCAAAGCAGGGCGAGATTCCTCGCTGCGCTCGGAATGACAGCCCTCGTGGGCGTTCTGATGCAACTCTTGCAAGCTTGCCACCCACACCTGCCCTTTTCTCAACTCCCGAATCCCTGCGATCACCGCCCCGGCAGCCGAGAGAGTCGTAATGCACGTCACTCCGTGTTGAACTGCGGCGCGGCGGATCAAGCGATCGTCCTGGCGTGAGGAGCGGCCCAGCGGGGTGTTGATGATCAAATCAATCTCGGCGCTCTTCACCAGGTCTACAATGCTCGGGCGTCTCTCCGTTACCTTGAAAACTCGCTCCACCGGAATGCCGCTGGCGCGCAACGCCTGAGAGGTGCCCTGCGTTGCCACCAGGCTGAATCCCAGTTCCGCCAGATCGCGCGCAATCGGAATCACCAATGGCTTGTCATGATCGTTCACCGAAATGAAGATGCGCCCAGAAATGGGGATGCGGTTGCGCGCAGCGAGCTGGGCTTTGGCAAAGGCGAGGCCGAAAGAGTCCGCCACGCCCATCACTTCACCGGTGGATTTCATCTCAGGCCCGAGTATGGTGTCTGCGCCGGGGAGCTTCTGGAAAGGGAAAACAGGAGACTTCACGAAAGCGTGATGCACGGGCAGTTCCGGTTCGAGGCCGAATCCGGCGAGTTTGCTTCCCACCATGAGCCGGGCGGCAATCTTCGCCAGAGGCACGCCAGTGGCTTTGCTGACGTACGGCACGGTCCGCGAGGCGCGCGGATTAACTTCCAGGACGTAAACCCTGCCATTCTGAATCGCATACTGGACGTTCATCAAACCCACGACGTTCAATTCCTTGGCGAGTTCTACTGTGTACTCACACAGTGCGGCGTGTTGCTCCTCACCGATGCTCACCGCCGGAAGCACGCAGGAGCTATCACCGGAGTGAATTCCCGCTTCTTCGATGTGTTGCATGACGCCCGCGATGACCACGTCTGCCCCATCCGCTAAGGCGTCCACGTCGATTTCTGTAGCGTTTTCCAGAAAGTGGTCCACCAGGATGGGGAAAGCGCGCTGAAGCTCTTCCGCGCGGCGCACGTAATCCCGCAGCATCGCCTCGTCGTACACAATCATCATGGCCCGTCCGCCCAGCACATACGACGGCCGCAGCAGAACCGGGTATCCGATTTCGCGCGCAATCGCCACGGCTTCTTCGGCGTTCATGGCGGCGCCATTCTGGGGCTGGAGAATGTTCAGATCAGCGAGCAGCTTTCCGAAGCGTTTGCGATCCTCGGCCAGATCGATAGACTCCGGCGACGTGCCGATAATAGGCACGCCCGCGGACTTGAGTTGTCGCGCCAGGTTGAGCGGCGTCTGCCCGCCGAACTGCACGATCACGCCCGCGGGTTTCTCCTCGTCCACAATCGCCATCACGTCTTCAAACGTGAGTGGCTCGAAATAAAGGCGGTCCGACGTATCGTAGTCTGTCGAGACGGTCTCGGGATTACAATTCACCATGATCGTCTCGAAGCCCTCCTCTTTGAGCGCATAGGCGGCGTGGACGCAGCAGTAATCGAATTCAATTCCCTGCCCTATGCGATTGGGACCGCTCCCCAGGATCATGATCTTCCGCCGTTCGGTAGGCTCGGCTTCGTCCTCATCTTCATAAGTGGAGTAGAGGTAAGGTGTGAAGGATTCGAATTCGGCGGCGCACGTGTCCACTCGCTTGAAGACGGGATGAACGTCCAGCGCCTGGCGCCGCGCGCGTACCGCTTCCGCGGTGCAGCCCCACACTTCCGCCAGATGTGCGTCCGCCACGCCGTGTCGCTTCGCCTCCCGCAGCACGGAGGCAGGCGCGGTTCCCACCTCGAAGCGTTTCAGCTCGTCGAGCAGGCTTACGATTTGTTCAAGCTGCGTCAAGAACCAAGGATCGATCCGGGTGATTTCCGCCAGGCCCTCGACGCTGTAACCTGCCTGAAAAGCAAACAGCAATTGCCACAAGCGCTCGGGGTGGGGAATGGTCAAGCCGCGCTCGAGTTCGGCCGGGTCGTCCGGCGGCCGGGGCGTTTTCCTGCCCGTCTCGAGCGACCGCATGCCTTTCATCAACGCTTCTTTGAAGGTGCGGCCGATCGCCATCACCTCTCCCACCGACTTCATCTGTGGTCCCAGCGTGTGGTCAGAGTCGGGGAATTTTTCCGCCGCCCACTTCGGAATCTTCACCACCACGTAATCGATGGTCGGCTCGAAGCAGGAGGGCGTCTTCTGGGTGATGTCGTTGGGAATCTCATCGAGGCTGTAGCCGACGGCGAGGCGTGCTGCAATCTTGGCGATGGGAAAGCCGGTGGCTTTCGAGGCCAGCGCCGAACTGCGCGACACGCGGGGGTTCATCTCGATCACCACCATGCGCCCCGAATGCGGGTCCACGGCGAACTGAATGTTCGAGCCGCCCGTCTCGACGCCCACCGCGCGGATCACCTTAAAGGCGGCGTCGCGCATGATCTGGTATTCCTTGTCGGTGAGCGTTTGTACGGGCGCCACGGTGATGGAATCCCCCGTGTGGATGCCCATGGGGTCGAAGTTCTCGATCGAGCAGACCACCACCGCATTGTCCATGTGGTCGCGCATTACCTCGAGTTCAAACTCCTTCCAACCCACCACCGATTCCTCAACCAGAGCCTCGTGCACGGGGCTGAGCTCCAGACCGTTCCTCACTGTCTCCAACAGCTCCTCGCGATTGTAGGCCATGCCGGCGCCCGTCCCGCCCAGCGTGAAAGAGGGTCGGATGATCAGCGGGAAGCCTACTTGCTGCGAGAAGCTGAGCGCGGCCTCCACGTTGTTGACCAGAACGCTCTTGGGCACATTCAGCCCCACGCGCTGCATGGCGTCTTTAAACCACAGCCGGTCCTCCGCCATCTTGATGGCGTTTAGTGAAGCGCCAATGAGTTGCACATTGAATTCGTCCAGTACCCCGCTTTCCGCCAGCTCGACGGATAAGTTCAGAGCCGTCTGGCCGCCCACTGTCGGCAGGAGCGCGTCCGGGCGTTCGCGCGCGATGATCGCCTTCAGGTACTCGCGAGTGAGTGGTTCAACGTAGGTGCGGTCGGCAAACTCAGGGTCGGTCATGATGGTGGCGGGGTTGGAATTCACCAGCACAACTTCATACCCCTCCGCCTTCAGCGCCTTGCACGCCTGCGTCCCCGAATAGTCAAACTCGCACGCCTGGCCAATAATGATCGGCCCGGAGCCAATGATTAGTATTTTGTGAAGATCAGTGCGTCTTGGCATTCAAATGTCAGTTCCCCGGCGATGGTGCGGGCCGGACGGCCCTTCCCATGCCTACCGTTCATTGCCCTTCGCGGCGGAGCAGGGCCTCGACCAACCGGTCGATCTTTTGATTCGTGGCCCCAGAAGCGTCCGCCAGCTTGTCAATCTTGTCTCCCAGCCGGTCAATCTTCTGTTCGGTACCAAGGGAAAGCTCCGCAAGCCGATCAATCTTCTGTTCCGTTCTCAGGGAAAGTTCCGCGAGGCGGTCTAGCTTCTCGCCAGTTCCGACGGAGAGGTCCGCAAGCTTGTCAATCTTATCCGACAGCCGATCAATTTTCTGTTCGGTTCGGAGGGAGAGTTCCGCGAGGCGATCAAGTTTCTCACCAGTTCCGACCGAGAGGTCTGCCAGATGGTCAACCTTGTCAGCGACGAGGTCAACCTTGTCCGTCAACCGGTCGAGTTTTCGCCCTAAGAGCAAGCTTAGGTCGGCGGCCTGATTGAGCTTTCCACCGGTATTCACCATCACTTCGGTTATTTGAGTCATCCAGTGGTCAATTTCATCGAGCGTCATACGTACCTCCGTCTCGCCGTTCCCTGGTGTTGCAACATCCCTTTACCATTAACCATTTACTATTCACTATTTTTGGAACTCTGCCATCATCTCCGCGAACCGGTTGAACAGGTACGCCGAATCATGCGGGCCGGGCGAAGCCTCGGGGTGATACTGCACGCTGAAAAGCGGCAGGGATTTATGCCGTAGGCCCTCCAGCGTCTGATCGTTCAGGTTCATGTGGGTCAAGGCGACTTCATTCGCGTTGAGAGAGTCCGGGTCCACCGCGAAACCGTGATTCTGGGCGGTAATTTCCACTTTCCGGGTTTCCAGGTTCATGACGGGCTGATTGCCGCCGTGGTGGCCGAACTTGAGCTTGTACGTCTTTCCCCTCAGAGCCAAGCCGATAATCTGGTGGCCAAGGCAAATCCCGAAGACGGGCACCTTACCCATGAAACCTCGCACGGCCCGCACAGAATATTCGAGAGGCTCGGGGTCGCCCGGGCCGTTGGAGAGAAACACTCCATCGGGCTTCAGGCTCATAACGTATTCCGCCGTAGTGGTGGCGGGAACTACCGTAACGCGGCAACCCACGTCCACGAGCTTACGTAGGATGTTCTGCTTGATTCCGTAATCGTAGGCCACAACGTGATAGCGGGCCGGCCCCGCCACTGGTTTGCCTTTGGCGAAGATGTCCTTTGTCGGCTCCGTCCACTGATAGCGCCAAAGCGTGGTGACGCGGCTGGCCAGGTCGAGCCCCACCATGCTCGGCACCGCTTTGGCTTTGGCCACCAACGCGGCTTCATCGAAATCAACCGTCGATAGCACGCCGCGCTTTGAACCCTGTTGCCGCAGGTGGCGCACCAGAGCGCGCGTGTCGATGTTAGAGATCACCGGGAGATTGTACTCGGCAAGGAAATCCGAGACTTCCTCGACGGACCTCCAGTTACTCGCCAGCTCGCACAGTTCGCGCACCACCAGGCCCTCCGCGTAGGGTCGCGCGGATTCCGAGTCCAGAGGATTCACCCCGTAATTCCCGATGTGAGGATAAGTCAGAATAACAATCTGACCCGCGTAGGACGGGTCGGTGAGGATTTCCTGGTAACCGCAAAGCGAGGTGTTAAAAACCACTTCGCCAAAACGTTCGCCCGAGGCGCCGTAGCCGCGCCCCCGGAATATTCTCCCGTCCTCTAAGGCAAGAATCGCATCCATGAGAGTCAACAGTCTACAGTCGACAGTCTACAGTTCTGAGTCGCAGGTCAATTGACCTGGGCAATAGCTCACCTCCTATCCCGAGAGAGGTGAACTTTTGACTATCGACTGTTGACTGTTGACTGCTCTTCAATCCAGCGGTCCAAATTCACTGAAAGGCCAATATACGAAGACGGCTTTTCCGTAGATGTACTTGCGATCGACGGTTCCCCAGACTCTGCTGTCGTTGGAAGAATCCCGATGGTCCCCCAACACGTAGTAGTGGTTCGGCTCGACGTGTACGGGCGGGCAGCTTTGGTGATCGAGATAATAAGAAGGGAGGTAGGGCTCCGCCAGAGCGGCGCCATTCACCATCGCCCGGCCTTCGTCGATGCTCACCCACTCACCCGGCAGTCCGACGACGCGTTTGATGTAGGACTTCGACGGGTCGCGGGGGTACCAGAAAACCACGATGTCGCCCCTTTGGATGGGTTCGAACCGATAAACAAACTTGTTAATGAAAATTCGCTCGTGGTTCTCCAGCCGCGGCATCATGCTGGTCCCTTCCACCTGCACGGGCTGGTAGAGGAAAACAATAACGATGAAGGCCAGCAGAATGGAAAGGATGAGGTCCCGCAACCAGTAACGAGTCTCAAAGAACCTGCGTCGCGGGCCTCGTTGGTTGTCCCGTTCGTCGTTCACTCCCGCTGGAGATGGCTCGTGTCGCTGCATCGTCGTCTCTACGATTTTATACCACATGAGCGACGGCGGGCAATTTTGGTTTTAGATTTGGGATTTTGAATTGGAGGTCTCAAATTCCGGAATACGCATTCAACGGCCGCTCACCGCCTTGCGCCCACTGCCAACGGTTCTACCGGAACACGTCCCTGGCTCTCTCGGACGAGCGGCGCTCCAGGGGTTGGTTGTTCACCCGCACTGCCGAGTTCAGCATTTCGAATACGCGCCGCTGTTCACGCGACAGCCGTGTGGGGGTGACGACGTAGACCGAGACATACAAATCTCCCTGCCTACGCCCGTCGACGCTAGGCATTCCGTGGCCGCGCAAGCGAAAGACCGTTCCGTTTTGAGTTCCTTCCGGGATTCGAAGCCTCTCCTGACCCTTTAGGGTTGGGACCTTGATTTCCGCTCCCAAAGTCGCCTGGCTGATGGAGACGGGAATCGTATAGTAGAGGTCGTTCCCCTGGCGATCGAAATAGGCGTGCTCTCGAACTCGCAGGACAACATAGAGATCGCCGTGCGAGCCCCCCATCTCGCCCGCTTCACCCTCGCCGCTGACGCGCAGGCGTGTTCCCTCTTCGACGCCCGCCGGAATTTTGAGGCCCAGAACCTTCTCCTCCTGAACGCGTCCCTTCCCGATGCAAACCGGGCACGCGTCGCGGATCACCTGCCCAATCCCCTGGCAATGCGGGCAAGTTCGTGAAACCGAGAAGAAGCCCTGTTGATGCCGGATTTGCCCGCGCCCGCCGCAGGCCGGGCAAGCGGTCGGCTCACTGCCTTTCTTTGCGCCGCTGCCGTGGCACTCGGTGCAGGTTTCCGACCGGGGAATCTTGATTTTGGTCTCGAGGCCCTGAGCTGCTTCGTCGAGAGTGATCTCCAAGTCGTAGCGAAGGTCCGCACCGCGGGCGGCACGACGGCGCCCGCGAGGCCCTCGTCCAAATCCCCCGAACCCGAAAAAGTCGCCGAATAGATCTTCAAAGTCCGAGAAAATCGTGGAAGAGAAGTCAGGCGTCCAGCCGCCCGATGAGCCAACTCCGGCGTGGCCGAACTGGTCGTAGGCCGCTCGTTTTTGTGCGTCCGCGAGTACGCTGTAGGCTTCGGTGATCTCCTTGAATTTTTCTTCTGACTCTTCTTTGTTTTCGGGATTGCGGTCAGGGTGGTGCTGCATGGCGAGCTTACGGTAAGCGCTCTTGATGGTTTGCTCGGACGCCTGGCGCTCAACACCCAGGACCTCGTAATAATCTCGCTTATTATTGTTCAACGATCAACCTCACCGAACGTCTAGCCCCAGTCCTCCCCAACCCATCCAGATCATCCCGAGTCCAGATCCGTCTAACAAACCCCTAGCTTGTCACTCTGCGCGATGCGAAGAATCCCCGCACTCCACAGGCAATAACCTCAGCAAAGGGTTACTGCCGAGTTTCTTCGCTCCGCTCAGAATGACAGACAGTTTAATGAACACCCTTCCTCAACCCTCGATGTCGTCTTCCCCCGACGGCAGCGCCCCCTTGGGGTTGACTGCCACTCTGACAATCGCAGGACGAAGCAGGCGGCGATTGAACATGTAGCCGCGCTGCAACTCTTCCACGATCTCCTGGTCCCGCCGCCGCGGGTCCTTTACGGTCTCTACCGCCTGGTGGTAGTGCGGGTCGAACAACTGGCCGGCAGTCTCCGTCGCCTCCAGACCGGCCCGTCCCAAAACGTCATTCAACTGCCGATGGATCAATTCCATTCCGTCGTAGAAACTCTCGGGAACCGCTGGGTCGCGCTGTTTCAAGGCACGCTCGAAGCCGTCCAGAACCGGCAGCAACTCGCGGATTAGACTCTCGTTGGCAATCTGCCGAAACTCTTCCCTTTCCCGTTGAGTACGCTTGCGGAAATTATCCAACTCCGCCTGCTTGCGGAGCAGACGGTCGTAGAGAGCCTCCATCTCCTCTTTCAGTTTGTCGACCTTGGCCGGTGCTTCAATGCCAATCGAGCCGGCCGCGTCTGCTCCTGCGTCTTCGCTTACAGGTGCAGCATTCTCCCTCGGATCATTTGTGCTGGATTGCCCTCGAGCTTCCCGCAAAGGTTTAGCGAGCTGTTCTTTTTCGTTCTCCATAACCTTTCGATATTATACCTTCTGTTGGTGGGTGCACTGAGGCTACCACTCAATACCATCACGGATACCAACTCTGTCCTTTTGAGATTCCAACCCTTTCACCGATCAGTTGGAGCTGAGGAGCCGGCTGCAAACGTGCGCAATATAGTCGACGGTGCTGATGGCGCGGTCGTACTCCATGCGCATCGGACCGACGACTCCTAACGCTCCTACAGTACGATCCCGGTAATGCAAAGGCGCCACCACCACAGTACAATTGTGCATGCCGCCTTCCAAATTCTCGCGCCCGATCAGGATGCGTACCCCCGTCTCTCTTGTCTTCAGGCACGCGGTCAGAATCCTCACCAGCTTGGCCTTCTCTTCAAAGGTCTCGAGCAGCGCCTTGATCTTGCGTATATCGTCAAACTCCACATGATCAAGAATCTTCGCTGTTCCGTCCACGAACAAAGACCCCGGCGCCTCGGGGACCGAGGCACCCCACATGAAGAGCGTCGCGACGTTACTGAGCAGGCGGTCGGCAAGGATCTTCTCCTCCTCCATCCGCTTGAACACTTCCAGCCGAATGGCCCCCAACGACCAGCCGCGGAATTCGGCGTTAAGGAACTCCGCCGTCCGCTCGAGCTCCTGTTGGGACAGGCCTTCCTCCAAGTGGACGACCTTGCTTTCCACCAAATCCGGCTTCGAGGCAATCACCACCAGGATGCGGCGGTCCGGGAGGAGAACGAACTTAATATACTCGAGCACCTTCTCTTCGAACGCCGGGGCCAGCGCCAGCCCTACATTGTGCGACACCTCGGAAAGAACCCGTGAGGCGCTGGACATCATGTGCTCCAAGGCGCCACCCTCCGCTGGCAATCGCTGGTGGATGTAAGCCTGGGTGGCGGGAGCCAGCCGGGAAGTGCTCACCATACGGTCCACGTAATACCGATAGGCCCTTTCGGTCGGAATGCGGCCGGCGGAGATGTGCGGCTGGGACAGGTATCCCAAAGATTCCAGGTTGACCATCACGTTGCGGATTGTCGCGGAGCTGGGGGCTTCCGCCAGCTTCTCCGCCAAGGTCTTGGAGCCCACCGCGGCGCCGGTCTCAATAAACTGGCGCACCAGGGCAACCAGGATTTCTCGCTCGCGACTTGGAAGCTCCTCTCGATCTCGCATTTCCAACCTGAGTCACCGGGCCTCAACTTTTTAGAGCCTACGGTCCTCCACTATCTATTCTAACCGCCGTGCCCGGAACTGTCAACAAACCATGGAGTGCGGCAGCGAAGCTGCCGCCCTGGAATTCCGCGGAAACGGCGGTAGCTGGCGCTACCGCACTCCACGGTGCCGTCGGCACAAGCATTTCCAGAGCAGGGCGGCGTTCCCCGCCGCTTCCGCCCGCGATTCTCAGGTAAGGATGTGAGTGAAAAGTGACTCTTCTGGAGAAAGTAACGGCTTCGAAATCCACCCCATCGCCAAGGCGAGAAACCCGGTCTACCCGCCAGCAATTGCACCCACCACGAGAAAGGGCTCAGTCCCCTCCGCGACTTGCGCAGGAAGTGGCGAGTCCGGCGATTCATGCGAGAGGTCCTGCTCGCAGGCGAAGAAGCGGATGAAGGGCCTCCGCTGGCGCGTGTCGTGGTCACGGATCGTCCCGCGCAAGACGGGATAGCGAGCCTCGAGCGCGTCGAGCACCGAGCGCTGAGTGGCCACACCTTCGACTTCCAGTTCCACCTCGCTGTCAAAGTGGGCCAGAGTCCGTAAATGAAAGGGAAGAACTACGCGAACCATAAAATGCCTCTTTCCGCTGCACCACTACTCTCGCCGAGGAGAAGATCACCTTCAGACGGCCCGCAGGTGCGCAGGCTGATACAGCCCGATTCCGGCCCCGCTCGGCAGTTGCAGAGTTGTGAACCGCCCCCACCCCGCTTCGCCGATCGGCGCGTGTGAAATCTTGCGAGCATCCAGCGATTCCACTGCCGCCCGGATATCCTCGCACATCAGGTAAAGCACTGCGCCGGTTAGCCCGTGTTCGGCGTGCTGCTGCACAAACTTACCATCCCCGGGATGTACGGCCAGTTCCGAGGGCGGAAGGGCGAAAATCAGCCATCCCTCTCCCGCATCCACGGCCCGAAAGCCGATCACATCCTTAAAGAACGCCCGATCCGCCTCCGGGTCGTTGCTGTACATCAGCCAATGCGCGCCCGTGATTCCGTTGATCATTTTGTTTCTCCTTGACTCCCCTCGGTTGGCCGCAGGAGCGCTGGCGACGCGCCCGTACCGTATTCATGCCAGTGTCTGAACTTCGACCGAAAGCACCGGCGGAAGGTCTCGAACGATGGGCGCCCAATGATCTCCGGCGTCCGGCGAAACATACACCTGCCCGCCGGTGGTGCCAAAGTAGATTCCACAATCGTCGAGTGAGTCAACCGCCATCGCATCCCGCAAGACGTTCACGTAGCAGTTGCGTTCCGGTAGCCCATTAGCGAGTTCCTCCCACTCGTTGCCGCCCGTCCGGCTGCGATAAACCCGCAGCTTTCCGTCCAGCGGATAATGCTCCGAATCGCTCTTGATGGGGACCACGTAGACGGTCTCCGGCTCATGCGCATGAACGTCAATGGCGAATCCGAAATCGGTCGGCAAATTCCCGCTGACCTCGTTCCAGGAATCACCCGCATCGTCGCTGCGCATCACATCCCAGTGCTTCTGCATAAAGAGCACGCCCGGGCGCTGAGCATTCATGGCGATGTGGTGAACGCAATGGCCCACCTCGGCATCCTGGTCGGGAAGAAATTGCGACCTCAGCCCACGGTTGATCGGTTTCCAGGTCGTGCCGCCGTCGTCGGTGCGGAAGGCGCCCGCCGCCGAAATGGCGATATAGATGCGGCCTGGGTCTTTCGTATCAAGGATGATCGTATGCAGGCACATTCCGCCGGCGCCCGGCTGCCATTTGGGGCCGGTACCATGACCGCGCAGTCCGGAGAGTTCGTGCCAACTCCGCGCGGCGTCGGTGGAACGAAAGATGGCCGCGTCCTCGATTCCGGCGTAGACCGTGTCCGGATCGGTCAGCGACGGCTCGAGATGCCAGACGCGCTTGAACTCCCAGGGGTGTTGTGTGCCGTCATAAAACTGATGAGTGGTGAGCGGCTTGCCGGTTTCCGGCGAAGTGTCATAGACGAATCGATTGCTTTCGCCCATCGGCCAGCCCTGCGGTGACTTCGTTACGCCTCCCCCCGGGGCTTCCCAAGTCTTGCCGCCGTCGTCAGAGCGCTGCAAGACCTGACCGGACCACGAACTCGTTTGCGATGCATAAAGCCGGTTCGAGTCCGCGGGTGACCCCTTCAAGTGGTAGACCTCCCATCCTGCGAAATGGGGTCCCGCGACATCCCAATCTTTGCGCGTACCGTCCGACTCCAGAATAAATGCTCCCTTTCGCGTCCCGACCAACACTCTGACTCTGCTCATCTTCGCGCCTCCCTGAGAGTTTATTGGCAACTCACGTGTCGCGACCTGGCGAACGTGCAACCCCCTCGAATTGCAGGGATGGCCCATGCCTCCGGCCTCGTGCGACCACAAGCCTCGCCCCTGCACCGTTGCGCCAAGATAGCAGGAATGATTCCCAAAGATCGAGTATCACCCTTCAAAGCTTAGGATCAACGGCCCGCTGCCGCGCGCTCCCGCCACGCGCGATCAGTTGGATCTCAAAATGCGATTAGCTCAGCCCTGCTACCCCTGTAGCTTCTATACTGAGTTATTATAACACCGCTGAGGTTCACTCGTCGCGCCCAACCCTTGGCGGCGCTACTTTCCAGATGTCAGAACTCTCGGGCGCCTCTTTAGTTCATCTTTGCCTTTGCGGTTTCGAATTCTCGCATTAATTATCGGGGCGCTTTGAAAATTGTCTCCAGCCCCCTGCGGGATTATAATAGAAATTACTTAGGAATCCGGCTTGCGCTATCTTCTCCTCAGCGACATACACTCGAACCTGGAAGCGCTGGAGTCCTGCCTGGATCGGGCTCAGGGGAAGTATGAGCAGGCTATTTGTCTTGGGGACCTGGTCGGCTACGGACCTGACCCGAATGCCGTCATCGAGAAGATCAAACCCCTGGCTTCAGTCATTATTCGTGGCAATCACGACAAGGCTTGTACCGGCGACCCGGTGGCCGCAGAATTCAATCCCCTCGCACGTCAGGCGACCGAGTGGACTCGCGATGAGCTCACTCCCGAGCATTTCGGATTTCTCAGTTCCCTTCCCGCGGGCCCTGTACAACTGGCTGGCTTCCAGGTCGTTCACGGCTCGCCCCTCGACGAAGATGACTACATCCTGGGGCCGGGTCAGGCATACCCTCTGCTTCGAAACCCGGAAACGCAGATCGTTTGCTTTGGACACACCCACCACCAGGGCGGCTTCATGATTTCACCCCAGGGTCGCTATCAATCGATTCACCCGCCCATGAAGAAGGACGGAGTGATTCTCACCCTCCCGTTGGAGGACCAGGGCCGCTATCTGATCAATCCAGGATCGGTCGGGCAGCCCCGCGATGGCGATTCCCGCGCAGCCTTCGCTGTCATTGACACCAACCAGCGTGCGGTCGAGTATTTCCGCACGTCCTATAACCTGCAGCGAACCCAAGAGAAAATGCGCAAGGCAGGCTTACCTCAGTTGCTCATCCAGCGGCTGGAGCACGGCCGGTAAGAAGAGCAGTCGAGAAGTCGAGAGTCAATAGTCGAGAGTCAAGGATCAAGACTCGCGAGGCCAATCCCTCAGGGCTAGCTCTTTACTCTCGACTCTAGACTCTCGACTCTTAACTAGAATTCCACATAGACCGGCACCACGCTGGGGGCCGCCTGGTTCCAGTCCACCGGCATATGCTCGAAGCTGATGCGGAAGACCTTGCTTTCGCCAGGCTTCAAGGCCTGCGTGCGCGGGCTTACAGGATGCGCCCGCTCGCGCAACACCACTTGGTTGAGCGTGTCAACGAAGGTCAGATCCACGTCCAGCCTGCGCACCGTCTTCGTACCCTTATTGGTCACACGCGCATCCAGGTAAGTCACGCTGTCCCCGAGGAAATTCTGCGCAGCGCTCATGTGCGCGTCCGTGAATTCGAGTTGAGGTAGGTACGCCTTTTCCTCTTCGGTGAGGATCGTGCCGGCGCCGGCGGACTGTCCGGCAACTCCGTGGGAGTGCCAGAAAAACACCAGAACGCCAAGAACCACCGCCATTCCAGCCGCGACAATCAGGATGGTATGAAGGGTTGAAATGCCTCTGTCATTGGGTTGCATGGCAGAATTGTGCGTACGAAAAGGCGAGAAGTCAAGGAGTCAAGCTGCGCCACCCTACGGCGGCGTCTCGATTTGACTCGTAGCGCCAGCCTGCGCAGGCTGCCGAAAATCTCCTGGCATGTCATTCCGAGGAGCCGCAGGCGACGAGGAATCTCGCACTGCCTTGAAAACAAACCAGAGCGAGATTCCTCGCTGCGCTCGGAATGACATGGGGACGGGTTTTTCCGCAGCCTGTAAAGGCACGCAGTTGCCGACCCTTCGCTCCGCTCAGGGCAAGCTCTGAAGGTCAGCGCTAGCTCTCAACTCTCGACTCTTGACTCTCGACTGCTTTACGTCCCCGCCACCGTCATCCCGGAAATCAGCAAAGTCGGCGAGGCCAGTGCGCTGCGGAACTCCAGGTCGGAACCCACCATTTCGACATGCTGCAGCATCTCGGCGAGGTTGCCCGCAATGGTAACCTCTTCCACCGGATATGTCAGTTCTCCTTTTTCGATCCACAGCCCGCCGGCGCCACGCGAATAATCGCCGGTGACGGTGTTCACGCCGAAGCCAATCAACTCGGTGACGTAAAACCCGTTCTGCACAGACCGCACTATTTCTTCCGGCGAAAATGCGCCGGGCGGCAGGTAGAAATTCTTGGGTCCGACACCCGGCGGCCCCGTGATCCCGCGCGCCGCATTGCCGGTAGTCTGCAAACCTAATTTCCTGGCCGTATAACAATTCAGCAGGTAATTCTGAAGGACGCCTTTTTCGATAACCTGGGTGATCGAAGAAGGCACTCCCTCACCGTCAAACGGACGCGAACCGAAACCGCCTGGGCGCAGCCCATCATCGAGGATCGTGACATTGTCGTTCGCAATCTTCTGATGCAGCTTACCGGCCAGGAATGACGCGCTGCGATATATCGCGTCTCCGCGAACCGCCTCGAAAATGTGGCCGAGCAGGGAGCGGGCCGTCTCCGGCTCAAAGACAATCGGCACCCGGCAGGTTGAGACTTTGCGCGCCCCGAGCTTGCGCAAAGCGCGCTGCGCGGCCTTTTGCCCCACCGCTTCCGGGGCTTCAAGCGACGCCGCCCGCCGCGCTACGGTATACCAGTAGTCTCGCTGCATGCTGCCGTTCTGCTGGGCGATCGGCGACACAAACAGAGCGCAATATGACGAGCGGTAATTCCCCGCGAACCCCAGGGAGTTGGCGTAGGCCGTCGTCCCCTGACTCGCCTCAAATCCTGCCCCCTCGGAGTTTTGAATCCTCGGGTCAGTGCCTAACGCCGCCGCTTCAGCCCGCCGCGCCAATTGGATCCGGTCTGCCGTCGAAAGCGACTCGACATCGCTCGAATAGAGGTCCAGATCCCCCTCATGGCGTCCTAGCTGGCCCGGTTCCGGAAGACCGCTGGCCGGATCCTCGGAAGTGACCCTGGCCATGGCCACGGTCCTGTCCACCAGCCGCGCCAGAGACTGCTCCGAGAAATCGCTTGAAAAAGAAGTGGCGCTCCGGATTCCGAGCAGCACCCGCAATCCCAGGGCCTTCGAGGCGGCCTCCTTTAAGCTCTCGATCTTCCCCGTTCGCAAGTTGGCGGAGAACTCATCCGCATCCCTCACCACAACATCAGCGGCGCTGGCTCCCGCGCGCCTCGCCCGGTCGACCAGATCGGCTGCAATTTGTTCAAGTTCGTTCATAAGAATCGCAAATGCTAAATTGTAAATTATAAATTATGAATTGTTACTCGTACTCCGTTTACGCCGAGACGGAGGTTCACAGTTTAGAATTTGCAATTTATAATTTATAATTCTTCACACCACTGCTCATTATTGAAAGGAATGCAGCCGCCCAACGGACGTTCCACCCACGGTCAGCCGGCTCACTTTGATAGTGGGAATCCCAACCCCCACAGGGACGCTCTGGCCGTCCTTCCCGCAGGTGCCGATGCCGGGATCGAGCTTAAGGTCGTTCCCGACCGCGGTCACCCGAGTGAGGACTGTCGGCCCGTCGCCAATCAACGTTGCTCCCTTCACCGGGGCCGACACCTTGCCATCTTCAATCAGGTACGCTTCCGAAGCGGAGAAGACGAATTTCCCGTTGGTAATGTCAACTTGCCCCCCGCCGAACGACACCGCGTAGAGGCCACGTTTCACCGACCGGAGGATATCCTCGGGAGCGTCGTTTCCGGCCAGCATGTAGGTATTGGTCATGCGCGGCATGGGTATGTGCTCGTAGCTTTCGCGCCGGCCGTTGCCCGTCCTCGTGGTTTTCAAAATTCCGGCGCTCAGTTTATCTTCGAGGTAGCAGCGCAGAATTCCGTTTTCAATCAGCACGGTCTTCTGTGTGGGCTCGCCCTCGTCGTCCACGTTCAGGGAGCCGCGCCGGCCGGGAATGGTTCCGTCATCGACCACGGTGCAAAGCTCGGAAGCAACGCGCTGCCCCAAGCGGCCGCTGAAGGCAGAAATCCCTTTGCGATTGAAGTCCGCTTCGAGGCCGTGCCCAACGGCCTCGTGCAACAGGATGCCCGGCCAGCCGGGCCCCAGCACAACCTCCATTTCACCCGCAGGAGCGTCGAGGGCCTCGAGCTGAACGATGGCCTGCCGCGCAGCCTCGCCGGCGAAGTATTCCGGCGAATGGTCATTCTCGAAAAACTCCAGGCCCACTCGACCTCCGCCGCCACTCGTCCCGGATTGCAGCTTACCGTCATCTTTTGCAATGGTGAAAACGCCCAGCCGCGCCAGGGGCTGAAAATCGGTCACCACGCGGCCATCCGAGCCGGCGATCAGCACGTGGCGAATCTGGTCGCCAAAACTGACGCGGACTTGTTTGATTCGCGCGTCGTAGGCGCGCGCCGCGCGGTCCGCCCTGAAAACCAGTTCCAGTTTTTCAGTAAGTTCGCGCTCGGTCGCCGGCGACGCGACCGGATAGAAATCGTGAGTGTTCGCAATCGCACTCAGCCCCACGCTGGAAAGCTGCGCCGGTCCGCTGGCAATGCGCGCCGCGATTTTTGCCGCCTTCAGAATGCGCTCCGGTTCGAGGTCATCCGTGTAGCCGTAGCCCGTCTGCTCGCCGGACAGCACGCGGATGCCACACCCCATGGAGATTCCTTCGGTGGCGGTCTTCACCAGCGATTCGTCGAGAAGGATTGAGGAGGTCGTGGTGTGCTCGAAATAGAGGTCGGCGTAGTCTCCGCCCTCCGAAAGCGCCGCCTCGAGATAGCGTGAGAGGCCTGCTTCCGTCAGCCCGTAGTGCTCGAAAAAAAAGCGCTCAATATTCGCCATGTTGCGTTGCAGCGCCAAACCCTAGTGGCGTCATTTGCGCCGAGATAAAACCTAACTCGTATTACCGCGGCGCCAAAGAGTGACTCAATCTTCAACCTAACATACGCACCTAGGTGTGTCAATTTTCAGGCGATGTCGCTGCATTACAGCGCAACCCACCCGGCGCCGTCCCAACGAAACTTTCCGTGTCCTCTCGCCTCCAAAACCTCAACGCAGAGCACACTGAGGGTCTCAGTGACCTCTGCGTTTCGCATTTTCGCGGCCACAGAGAACACGGAGAAACAAATCCTTCACCGCAAAACGTCGTCGGGCAAACCCAACCCCGATTTAAGTTTCTGCGTCAAACAAACGAAGGGGTGATTGAGGCCGGCATGTGCCGGGACCGGAAGCGTTACGTGTCGGCGTGCCTGGAGGGCCCGACGAGGAGGTTCGCATTGCGCTTTAGAACTCTATCGATTTTGGCGGCTATAATTGCGATGGCCGCGTTCGTTCAGAGCGCGCACGCGGGGGCCATACGATTCGCCGCGAAACAACTCCACAAAGGCTCTATAACGGCAGTTCAAAAGACCTCCGATGCTACCGGGACAGCTGTGGGAAGCGTCGAAGATGCCAGCAGGACAGCGCGCACGGCCTTGAAGAATGGAACGAGCGTAGCTCGGAACGACGTAGTCTCGGCGCCCGGCGCCGCGGTTCGGGAAACGAAAACGGCGGCCAGCAAGATCTGGAGTGCCGTCTGGTAAATCGGGTGATCTGGTGATTTCCCCGATCCCTTCATAACCGGCCTCAGTTCTTTGTTCACCTGATCTCCCGATCACCGGATCACCCGATCAGATGGTTCTCCCGGTCTCCCGATCACCAGACCAACCGATTCCTAATCTGCCTTGCTTGACCACTAGCTGCCGTGGCCGCTAAAATAACTCATTTAATCTTTGAGCGCGGAAGCGAGAAGGGGGCCTTATGCTTGACGGACCTATCCCGGACGGGCTTACTTTCGATGACGTTTTACTCCTGCCCGCCCTATCATCCGTGTTGCCCACAGAAGTGGACACACAGACCAAGCTGACTCGGAACATCGCTTTGAACCTGCCGATCGTGAGCGCCGCGATGGACACTGTCACGGAATCACGACTCGCCATTGCATTGGCTCAGCAGGGCGGCCTCGGCATTATTCACCGCAGCATGCCGGTGGATCATCAAGCACTGGAAGTAGACAAAGTGAAACGCTCTGAGAGCGGCATGATTGTTGATCCGGTCACGGTGAGTCCCGAAAGCAAGATCTTCGAGGCTCAGGAAATCATGCAGAAGTACAAGATTTCAGGCGTTCCCGTGACGCGCCACGGCAAGCTGATGGGCATCCTCACCAACCGCGACCTGCGGTTTGAAACCCGGTTCGACCTGCCCGTCGAGCAGGTGATGACGAAAGAAAACCTCATCACCGTCCCGGAAGGCACGACGCTCGAGGATGCGGAGGCGATTCTCCATAAGCATCGTATTGAGAAACTCCTGGTGGTGGATGAGAAATTCATTCTCAAGGGCTTGATCACTGTAAAAGACATCCAGAAGCGATTGAAATACCCGAATGCCTGCAAGGACTCACACGGCCGCTTGCGAGTCGGCGCGGGGCTCGGCGCTACGGGGGATTTTCTCGAGCGCGCGGCAGAACTGGTGAAGGCCAAGGTTGATGTGTTGGCGATCGATACCGCTCACGGTCATACGGCCCGGGTGATGGAGGCGGTCCGCCGCGTCAAGCAGAGTTTCCCCGAGATCGACCTCATCGCGGGCAACGTCGCGACTTTCCAGGGCGCGGCCGATCTGATCCATTTGGGAGTAGATGGGGTGAAGGTGGGCATCGGACCCGGGTCCATCTGCACCACGCGCGTGGTGACCGGCGCAGGAGTGCCGCAGATTACAGCCATAGCGGAATGCGCTCGCGCCGCGTGGGAATACGGAGTGCCCATCATTGCGGACGGCGGCATCAAGTATTCCGGCGATGTCTCGAAGGCCATCGCCGCGGGCGCCAGTTGCGTGATGATCGGCAGCCTCTTTGCCGGAACTGAGGAGAGCCCGGGAGAGAGTATCCTTTACCAGGGGCGTAGCTTCAAATCGTACCGCGGCATGGGTTCTATCGCGGCCATGGCGGCCGGCTCCGGGGATCGTTACGCACAGGAAACGACCGTAGCACGTGGTGAAGTGACCAAGCTTGTGCCGGAAGGAATCGAAGGCCGCGTGCCGTATAAAGGTCTCCTGGCAGACTTGGTGGCCCAACTTGTGGGAGGACTGCGCTCCGGCATGGGCTACTGCGGGTGCGCGACCATCGAAGAACTCCAGAGTAAGGGGCGCTTCATACGGATCACTGCCGCCGGCCTGAGAGAGAGCCACGTTCACGATGTCATCATTACCAAAGAAGCCCCCAACTACTGGCTCGACTGAGGTTCCAAAGCGGCAGCCTCCGGTCTATTTGCAGCCCCGGGTGATTGTTGTCTGGGCTATCACTCTCGCCTGGGCGGGCACAATCAGCTTTCTTTCCACGGGTTCTTACGGCGCCTCGGTCACGGGTTGGCTCCTCGAGGAGTTGCTCTCTTCACTGCACATTCACCTGGCGCACCCGACTTTCCTGATCGTCCACTTTTTGATTCGCAAGCTTGCCCATTGTACCGAATACGGCATGTTCGGACTGTTTCTCTATCATTCCTTCACTTTCCGTCAGCCTGAGAGTTGGAACACCCGCAGCGCCGTCAGCGCGGTGGTCGTTGCCGGGCTGTTTTCCTTGACCGATGAATATCACCAGAGTTTCGTGCCCGGCAGGACCGCTTCTATTGTGGACTGCGGCATCGACACCTTCGGAGCGCTGGCGGGGATGCTTCTGCTTTATGCCAGCAGGTGCATTCAGAATCTCCGCGTAAACCCCGACTCGTCGTAAGGGCGGCCCTTGCGGCCGCCCGAGGGCAACCACAAGGGTTGGCCTTACGCCGCAGAGTTGGTCAGGCTAGCAAGAGTAAGAACGCGGCTGCGGAAGAAAGCACCGCGGAAATGAAAAACGGCGTCGAGGGAGAAAAGTACCGCCACAGCCATCCTGCCGCTAGGCTGGCCGGAAATGCCGCTACGCCCGCCAGCCAATTGAAAACTCCGTACACTGACCCTCGAGAGGCACTGGGCACAAGGTCGGCAATCCAGGCGCGCAGCACGCCTTCCGTCAGCGCGTAGTACGTTCCATAGACTGCAAACAGAATCCACACCCACCGCGGACCCCTGGATAGAGAAAACCCCAGGTACACCGCCGCGTAAATGAAGTAACCAAGCGCTACCAGAATGCGACGAGGCACGCGATCGGAGAGTTTGCCCCCCGGCCAGCTTAGCGACGTGTACACCAGGTTGAATAACAATCCCAGGGCGGGCGTGAGCGCCGCGCGAATTCCCAGGTTCTGGGCCCGGAGGATCAGAAACAAGTCCGAGGAGTTGCCAAGTGAGAACAAGCTGACGGCGGCCAGCATCACGATCAGATGTTTGTTCCAGACGTCCTGTAGGGGCGGTTCGTGAACCGCCCCCACCACGCTCTGCTCAACCTTTAGGGGCGGCTCGCGAGCCGCCCCTAACGCCGATGGCCGGACCTCCGAAACCCCGAGCCACACCAGCAGAATCGCCACCGCCCCGGGAATCGCTGCCAGCCAAAACACCGTACGCACTTTGCCGGAAAACACCGGCAGCAGAGCGAGCGCCGCCAGCGGGCCCAACAATGCCCCTGCGGTGTCCATAGCTTGGCGCAGACCGAATGCCGCACCGCGGTTCGCTTGCCCTACCGAATCGGCCAGCAGCGCGTCGCGGGGCGCTCCCCGAAAACCTTTGGCAGCCCGGTCCGTGAACCGAATGCAGAATACCTGCCCCCAGGAAGTCGCTACCGCCAGGAAAGGCTTTACGACATTCGCCGCCGTATAGCCGGCGGCAACCAGCGGCTTTCGGGCGCGAAGGCGGTCTGAAAGCCAACCCGACAGCAGTCGCGCAAAACTGGAGACCGTCTCGGCAGAGCCTTCGATCAGCCCGAAGACCATCGGCCCCGCGCCGAGAACGCCGACGAGGAATTGGGGCAGCAGCCAGTAGCTCATTTCCGTGGATGTGTCGTTGAAGAACGACACCCAGGAAAGCGCCCAGACGTTGCGGGGCAATCGACCGGCATGATTTTTTCTGTTTTCGGGCATGTCAGTTCGAGTCGCGGGTAGGGCGGCCTCAAAGACCCCACACGGTGCCGGGCCGGTCATTCCGCATAGAAAAACGGTTCGAGTTCTGTGTTAGGTATAAAGTGCGAAGCTTGACGAAGTATAGCCCGGCAGGTTCCGGTGTCAAGCTCGGAGTGATTGGGGACGGTCAACGACTCTCGCTCGCCGCGAGGTCCAATACGGCGTAACTTATATGTGACTTCCACGCTGCGAAACGACCTCAAAGCCAAACCTGCGCAGAATCCCTACCAGCTCATGCCCGGAGAGCCGTCTGAGCCGTGGCAGGTTGCGCCTCCAATTCAAATGTCACGAGAATTCCGGGCGAGGGCGCCAGTCCCAATTCGGCCAGGTTCTCGCCCTCCAGATGCAATTCCACGGCCTCGCGCAAATTCCGGGCTACTTCATCGAGGGTTCGGCCATGCGTCACGACTGGAATCTCGAAGCACTCCGCGATGTAGCCGGATTGTTCGCCTGGGCGGATGACAGCTTTGATTGTGCGTTGGAGTATCATCAGCTTCTTGCTACGAGACAAAAACCGCGAATCTGAGGAGCGGGGTCCTCGCTTCGATAGGCGAGTGGAACAAACCCCTCACCCGTCACGCTCCGGCTGATGACACCGCCGGAGCGCGACACCCTCTCCCCACGGGAGAGGGCTACGATTCACGTGGGGCCGCGGCCATCAACAATCGACAATCGACAATCCACGTTCGGCCGCGCTATTTCTTCTCGTCCTCGTCCCCTTCGGGAGGTGGTGCTTGCTTTTCTTCCTCGGCCTTAGCCTTCTCGGCGGCCTTTTGTTTAGCTTCCGCACGCTTGGCGCGCTTCTCGGCCAATTTCTGGAGGACCTCGGAGCCGACGAGTTCCAGCACGGCCAAGTCGGCGCCGTCGCCCTTTCGCCAGCCGGTACGCACAATTCGGGTGAAGCCGCCCTTGCGGTCGGCATAACGCTGGGCAAAATCCCCGAAGAGCAGCTTGAGTGCCGCAGGGTTGAGCAGGTAGCTCGCTGCCAGCCGGCGAGAATGCAGATCACCCTGTTTACCCAAAGCGATCATGTGCTCGACGACGGGGCGCGCCGCCTTGGCCTTCGCCACCGTCGTCTCGATCCGCTCAGTGAGAATCAACGAGGTGACCAGATTGCGCAACAGCGCCCTGCGGTGCTCGGTCTTCCGGCTTAGTTTTCTTCCGTAGTTACGATGTCGCATCTTCCCAGTCCTGTCCCTTGGCCGGCTGCGGCGGTTGTTGCGCCGGAGGCTGAGCGGGCGGCACCAGCGGGTTACCTTTCTCGTCCGTCTTCATGCCCAGGCTCAGGCCCATGGCGCTGAGGATCTCCTTGATCTCGTTCAAGGATTTCCGCCCGAAGTTCTTCGTCTTCAGCATCTCCTGCTCAGATTTCTGGACCAGTTCGCGGATGGTCGTGATGTTGGCGTTCTTAAGGCAATTGTACGACCGCACCGAAAGCTCCAACTCCTCCACCGAGCGATCCAGGTTCTCGTTGTAGACCGGGGCCGGCTTCTCCGCGGGAGCCTGTTCCAGTTCCGGCTCTTCCTCGATGTTGATGAAAGTGGTCATGTGGTCTTTGAGCAACTTGGCAGCCAACCCAATCGCATCTTGCGGCGTGACCGCGCCGTTCGACCAGACATCCAGGGTCAGCTTATCGAAATCGGTCATCTGCCCCAGTCGAGCGGCCTCCACAGTGTAGTTCACCTTGCGGATGGGTGAGTGGACTGAGTCCACAGGGATGTACCCGATGGGGAGGTCTTCGTCGAAATTCTTTTCCGCGGACACATACCCCCGGCCGATCTTCACTCGCATCTCGATGTGCAGGCTGCCGCCTTCGCTGATGGTGGCGATATAAACGTCCTTATCGAGAATCTCCACGTCCGCGTCTTCCTGAATCATCCGCGAGGTTACTTCCCCTTGCTTGTCCACATTCAGATACAACGTCTTGGGGCCTTCCACGTGCATCTTCAGTGGGATCTGCTTGAGATTCAGGATGATGTCCGTCGCGTCTTCCACCACACCCGGGATGGAAGAAAACTCGTGCATGACGCCCTCGATCTTCACGGCGGTGATGGCGCCTCCCTCGATGGAAGAAAGCAGCACGCGCCGAAGGGCGTTTCCAATGGTGGTCCCAAACCCACGCTCAAAGGGCTGGGCTGAGAACTGACCGTACTTGTCGGTCAGCGTATCCGTGTTGCAAACCAACCGCTTGGGCTTCTGAAAACCTTTCCAAAGCATCGCGTTCGTACCTCCCGGAGGCCCACATCTGCCAGGGCCTCCTGCTGCTGACATCTCGGATCTACGTTGCGGGCGGCCCTTGTGACCGCCCGGGCGACCACAAGGGTCGCCCCTACCGAGGAACTACTATCATCACTTCGAATAGAGTTCCACAATCATCTGTTCCTGGATGGGGAAGTTCACATCTTCCCGCTTGGGCATAGAGATCACCCTTCCCCGCAGCGCTTCCCGGTTGAACTCCAGCCAAGGGGGAACCGCCTTGTTGCCGGTCAATTCAAGCGCTGCCAATATGGCGGGCAGTTGACGGCTCTTTTCGCGGACCGCGATCTCCTGGCCGGGCACGACCTCAAAGGCCGGAATGTTTACTTTGCGCCCTCCGACTTCGATGTGGCCATGCCGAACCAGTTGCCGGGCCTGCGCGCGCGAGGTGGCAAGGCCCAGGCGATAGGCGACGTTGTCCAGGCGCCGCTCCAGCATGAGCAGTAAGGTCTCGCCCGTCACGCCTCTCATGGCCGCCGCCTTCTCAAAGTAGGAGCGGAACTGATCTTCGAGAATGCCATAAAGGCGGCGCACCTTCTGCTTCTCGCGGAGTTGGAGTCCATAGCCTAACAATTTGGGCCGGCGCGATTTGCCGTGCTGGCCCGGCGCAAAGTTGCGCTTCTCAATGGCGCACTTGTCGGTCAGGCAGCGCCGCCCTTTGAGGAAAAGCTTCGTCCCCTCTCGCCGACAAAGCCTGCAAACTGCTTCTCTGTACCTCGCCAATCTAACCTCCCGTTACACCCGCCGCCGCTTGGGTGGCCGGCACCCGTTGTGGGGTATGGGTGTTACATCCTTGATGTTGCGAACTTCCAGTCCCGCGGTCGCCAGAGCGCGAATGGCCGATTCCCGGCCGGCTCCAGGCCCTTTCACCCGCACTTCCACGCTTCGCATTCCGTGATCGCGCGCCGCGTTGGCTACGCGCAACGCCGCTTGCTGCGCGGCGAATGGCGTCCCTTTACGGGAACCCTTGAACCCCAGCGAACCCGCGCTGGACCAGCAAACCAGTTTGCCATCGCCGTCCGTGATGCTCACCAGGGTATTGTTGAACGACGCCTGCACGTGAACGATTCCCGTCGGGACAATTCTTTTTTCCTTCTTTTTGAAAACCTTCTTCTTGCCAGGCTTTGCTGCCGCTTTCGCCATGTATCCTCACTTGCGTAGTTGCCGCTACGCACGCGACGTTGTTGTGTCGCGATCGTTCTGCTTCTCCGTGTCCTCCGTGGCTGCCAAAAGACTTAACACAGAACTCACTGAGACCCTCCGCGGTCTCTGTGTTAATCTTTTCGAGGCACAAAGAACGCGGAGAAATTCGTTTTCGTTGCAGCCGTGCCGGCCACAGAGGCCTACGTCTTAGCCGTCGCGCGCTTCTTGTTCGCGATCGTGCCTTTTCGCGGACCCTTGCGAGTTCGCGCGTTGGTATGGGTGCGCTGTCCGCGCACCGGAAGACTGCGCCGATGCCGCATCCCGCGGTAGGAGCCGATTTCGATCAACCTGCGGACATTCATCGCCAACTCTTTGCGCAGGTCGCCTTCCACTCCTCCCTCTTCTTCGATGATCTGGCGGATGCGCGTAACCTCGTCCTCCGTCAGGTCTTTGACCTTCTTATCGGGATCCACTCCGGCCCGCACCAGAATGGACATGGAGCGCGCCCGGCCGATTCCGTAAATATAGGTCAACCCAATTTCCGCACGCTTCTTCGGCGGCAGGTCAATCCCTGATATACGAGCCATTGATCACCTCAACCACGAACCGAAATTCGAAATCCGATTTCGAAACCATGCCCTCACTCGCGCACAATGCCAAATTTCAGATTCCAAATTTCAGAGCTCAAATTCAAGCCTGTATTTCTCGCGTCTCGAATTTCGATTTTCGACTTTCGGATTTCGATTTTCGATTTTCGATTGTCGAATTTCGATTTTCAAATTTCGATGTTCAAGATCATCCTTGCCGCTGCTTGTGCTTCGGGTTCTCGCAGATCACCCTCACCACCCCGCCACGGCGTACGATCTTGCACTTCGAACAGATCTTCTTCACCGACGAACGGACTTTCATTTCCCCTCACTTGTACCGAAACACGATCCGGCCGCGCGTCAGGTCGTACGGAGAAAGCTCGACGGCGACCTTGTCCCCGGGAAGAATTCGGATGAAGTTCTTCCGCATCTTGCCCGAGATGTGCGCCAGCACCTGGTGCTTATTGTCCAACTCCACTCGGAACATCGCATTGGGCAGAGCTTCCAGCACTGTCGCCACAACTTCGATTGCGTCTTCCTTCGCCATAAGTGCAATCCAGTAGGGGCAGGCCTTGTGCCTGCCCAGGGCGGCCACAAGGGCCGCCCCTAAAACGCCTGCGTCAACACATCCGGCCCGTTACGGGTGACCGCCACCATATGCTCGAAGTGGGCGGACAAAGTCCCGTCCGCCGTCACCGCAGTCCAGCTATCGTCCAGGACTCGAACCCCGGGCCCACCTTCGTTTACCATAGGCTCGATCGCCAGAACCATCCCTTGCTTGAGCACTGGTCCGCGTCCGGGCGGTCCGAAATTGGGGACCTGCGGCTCCTCGTGGAGCTCTCTCCCGATCCCATGACCGACAAACTCCCGCACTACCGAGTAGCCGTTTTCTTCCACGTGCTGCTGCACGGTTGCGGAAACATCGCCCAGGCGGTTTCCCAGCCGGACCTGCTCAATGGCAAGCTGCAACGCTTCCTGGGTAACTCGCAGCAGCCTTTGCGTTGACGCCGGGATTTCGCCCACGGGGACCGTGATCGCTGAGTCCCCGTAGAAGCCGTCGACGATCACGCCCAAGTCCAAGCTGAGAATGTCGCCTCTCTTGAGAGGACGCTCCGAGGGAATCCCGTGGATGACCTCGCTGTTCACAGAAGCGCACAAACAGCACGGGTAGCCTCTGTGGCCCTTGAACGCCGGCCGCGCGCCTAATTGGGTAATACGCTTGTCGATGTATTTCTCCAGGTCCATCGTACTGATTCCAGGCTGCAC
>JBELAJ010000360.1:0-9013 GCA_049508935.1 Terriglobia bacterium
CGAAGTTCAGCAACTTCTCGCCGCGTTGACAGGGAGGGAACGGACGCTCGTGTTTTTGGATCTGGGAACGGGTTTGCGGAGGGGAGAGCTGTTCGGGCTCAAATGGAAGGATGTCGATTTCGAAGCGAAGCAGCTCAGTGTAACTCGATCGATCGTCAACCAGGTCGTTGGCCCGTGCAAAACTGAAGCGTCACAAAAAGCGGTTCCGCTTGACGCCGCCTTGCTGGAGGCCCTGTTGACGTGGCGCCAACAAGCTAAATGGCGTGAGCCAGAAGACTGGATATTCGCGAGCAGGATAAATAAGGGCAGGCAGCCCTATCGAGCGGAAACGTTGATGCGCAAATACATAATTCCAACCGCCCGAGGCGTCGGTATCAACAAACGAATTGGGTGGCACACGTTTCGACACACCTATTGCACTTTTCTGAAAGCCGTCGGGGCTGACATCAAAGTCATGCAGGAACTCCTTCGGCACGCTTCGAGTCTACACGCAAGCGGTGACTTCGGCGAAGCGGCAAGCACAAAGTGCTGTCGTTGGTCTTTTTCAAAAGGGACCGGAATGCCAATCAACGCCAGGCGTTTCGAAACCAGTAACCCCGCCAAACCCGGCGGAAGTTGTTCCTCTTTGTGCCTGCGTGAAATAGCGCATCTGCCCGTAAGTTGCCGGATATAAATGGCGTCCCCGGCGGGATTTGAACCCGCGTTACCGCCGTGAAAGGGCGCTACCCTGACGTAACTTACTGAAACCACGCGACACGGATGGCTACCGAAGGCAGTTTCAGTAAGCATCAGGAACGGTAAGTGCACCGTAAATGGACCATGACTGGACCATGAATTTTGCTTCTACCGCTGCGAACGATTCCAGCCTTTGGCGGCCCACTTTACCTATCCCATCCTAAAAAGGGCTTTCTCGCTCCCACTCCCAATCAGGCAATTTGGGGCCGCCGTGAGAATATAGTATTCCAATGGCCGGGCCGCTGTCCCGTGGTCCAGCGATCTAAGGGCCAATGGGTGTGATGAAACGATGCGTGACTTGCCTGGAAAACTTCCCAGACATACCGCTCTCGTGACACCGAGGTTGGCACAGATCTGCGGTGGAGAGAAAGACGGTGATGTCGTTTTGGAGTGGTGCCAATGATTCGCCGCATCGGCGGCTACCGCGCCAGCGATCTCCTGTTTTTGTGTCGTTTACAGGGAAAGCAAACCGGACCTCTGTGCGTAATGTGTGCCTCAGCATTGGCTCCGCACTTTGAATTGTGGTAGCCAGGACGGCGGCGTTGAGCTCGCTAGCTTTGATCTCCCTGCAATAGGAAGGGCTTCTGCTGGGTTTACGTCGAGTTACAGCTGCATTTGAACTCTACCGTGTCAATCTATCGGTCTTAGGTTTTACAACAACTTACAATACCGCGGGGACTGCCAGAGTTCGCGGAAGTCGTACAAGACATCGATTTTTGTGGGTTGGGTTGTGGGTTGGAATCTTCCCTAAGATCTCGGTGTGTTCGCTTCGATATGTCAAGTTTTATTGCAACAAAACTTGACGAATACACCCCCAGAGCCCTATATTGAGACCATGAAAACCGTTGCCTCATCCAAGGCTAGCTCACGCGCCATCACCAGCTTGGTCCGCCAACGCATTGCACGCAGCGGCGAACGGCTGTGGCGGCTCGAAGACTTCCGAGACCTTCCCTTTACCGCCGTGGCTCAGGTCCTCTCGCGCCTTACGCGCATGGGGAAACTCGAACGTCTGAGCAAGGGAATCTACTACCACACCCGTGAGACTGCCTTTGGCAAAAGTCGGCCAAACCCCTCTGCAATCCAGAGGCTCGCCTCCCACCGCAAAACCGTGTTCCCATCAGGCATTGCCGCTGCCAATCTACTGGGATTCACGACGCAGACCACAAGTCACAACGAGGTTGCCACCAGCGCCTTAAGCCTCCCCCGCAAGCTCGTTGGCAGCGGCACAGTCATCCACACACGCAGGCCGGAGGCATGGGCGAATCTTTCCGAGGCCGATGCGGCCCTACTCGACTTCCTGAGACGAGGGGGTACGACGAGCGAGTTACCACCAGAAGAAACCATCCGTCGAACGCTGATGCTACTGTCCGAAGAGGGCCGTTTTGAGCGACTCTTCAAGGTTGCCGCCTCCGAGCCTCCGCGAGTGCGCGCGATGCTTGGCGCCTTGGGTGAGGAACTTGGAAAGACCGCACCTGTGCTTCAGCGCTTACGGGCTTCGCTGAATCCGTTTTCCCGATTCGACTTCGGGCTACTAGCTGGGCTGCCGCACGCCCGGACTTGGCAGGCGAAGGAGCACCGCTCACGTGAAACTGTATGAACATCCCGATTTCGATCAGGCGATACTGCGGGCGTCAGAGCATTTTCGTGAGCAAGGATTGCGCCCAGCCATCATCGAGAAGGACTACTACGTTACGGAAGCCCTGCGAGTCATCGCCGCCAGCGCCGGCGACAAGGTGATCTTCAAAGGCGGCACCAGCCTGGCGAAGGGTTGGAACCTGATCCGGCGGTTTTCAGAAGACATCGACATCTTCCTCGATCCAATGGCATTCCGGCCAGAACTGAGGAAGAGAGCCATTGATCGCGAACTCAAGAAACTCCGTGACAGCGTCGGCGCCCACCCTGCCCTGACGTATGTTGCTAGCGAGAGCCAGACCATCGGCGGATTCGGGCGCAGCGACCGATTCTCCTACACTCAACGTTTCGGCGGGCCCGGCGAAGTCGCTCCCCGGGTTCTGCTTGAAGCCGGGACCGCCAGCGGTCGCGAACCCACCGCCGTCATCACGCTGCGGTCCTACCTCAGTCAGTCCCTGCAGGACAATGGCCTCTCAGTGGGCGCAGAGGACGAAGGATCGTTTCCCATGCGCCTGCTCCACTTCCGGCGAACCTTCGTGGAAAAGATGTTCGCCATCCACAGCAAGGTGGAGTTGCTCACACGCGACGGACAGGCGCTCGGGACGTACGCAAGGCACTACTACGACCTGTTTCAACTGGCGGCGCAGCCAGAAGTGGTCGCCATGCTGAAGTCTGCGGAGTATACGAACATCAAGGTGGATTACGACCAGATCAGCCGTGCGCATTTTCCCAGGAGTTATTTCCATCCCGACGACATGCGATTTGCCAAGAGCGATGCGCTATTTCCGCCCGCAAACTTGGTGGATATTATCAGTGCCGAGTATGACGCACAATGCCGGATGCTTTGCTATGGCCCGTATCCCTCGTGGGCCGAGGTCCAGGCCCGACTCCTTGAGCTGCGAGACCTTTTATAACCGTGGCGCACTTAAATGTGCCCTGCGACCTTATTGCCTGCTTGAGGCGCTTTCACGTTTTGACTCGGGGCACCCCATCCCCGCATCTGGGGGCAGCATTACATGGACTTGACCCCTTCAGTTGGAGCCCGAAGGGTTTCAAGCAGGAGGCGCTGATGACGACTTGCTAAACCGTTGTACGGTCAAAAGCTGCACCCAGGGTTCGAATCCCTGCCTCTCCGCCAGTCTTTCAAGTACTTGAAGTTAAAGACCAAATCCAATCTAAATCCGGGCACCGTGACCAGACACGCTTTCCCGGTTTAGGCTGATTTAGGGCCCTTTCGGGACGAACTCTTGCCGTAGACTTGCCGTAAACTGCACCGTCTGCCGTTGTAGGGTTGACGGCACTTCCTACCCACGCGCCGTCACGGGCTCGCAGCCGCTTAGCACGGGAGGGGCGAAGAAGGAGCACGATATGCGTGAGTACGGCCTCTCCTTCCTGGCCAGCAACGATGCGGACTTCGAACGAGTGCGTGATATCACGGTCTTCAAACCAACCGACCTTCCTTAGCACGTCTCTTGAATCTTGAATCTCCCATTCCCCCGGCGTACCCAACGGAATCCGAGGGGGTTTCCGACCAGAGAAGCCAGTCATCGAAAGTGAAAGTGGGCATGGCGGCCCCGGAAGCACTTTGCCCGAGTGGGACAGCCAAAGCGAGAAGTATTGAGGAGGAGGCGATTGGACCCAATTGAAGCTAGTACAGGCAACGAATCGGCCGGTACCGATCAAGTCGGCGAGACAACTACGCCCATCAATGACTCTACCCTCTGCTGTTCAGGACAGTTGTTCCTGGGAGCTTAGGCTGACTCTTGCATGGCTCTTGTGGGGACACTCGCCAGCAAGAAGACCAAGCCTTCCGCCACCGTGGGATGCGTGAAAATCGCATCGCGCAACACCGTGTACGGAAACCCGCCGAGCATTGCGGTCTGAACGGCTGCCATCATTTCGCCCGCTTCAACGCCTAGCGCCGTAAATCCCAGGATGCGGTCGCTCCGCGCGTCAATGAGGATTTTCACAAAACCACGGGTTTCGGAAAGAGTGACGGCGCGCAGCACATCGGCCATGGGTATCTTCGCCAGGCGATATCCGATACCCCGCTTTTTGGCCTCCGATTCGTTCAACCCTACCCGTGCGAGTTCGGGATCCGTGAACATGCAGAACGGTATTAGCCGGTCGCGCGTGGTACGGTTGCCTCCGGTCAGGTTGTCGCGCACCACCCGGAAATCGTCGAAGGCGACGTGCGTGAACTGCGGGCTGCCCGCGCAATCGTCCATCGCCCACACTCCCTCTGCGGTGGTCTCCAATCGCTCGTTGACTTTGATGTACCCTCGCTCGTCCAGTTCAACTCCCGCCGCTTCCAGGCCGATTCCCCGTGTGTTGGGCGCTCGTCCGGCAGCCACCAGCAGATCGCTTCCCTCGATTGTCTGATCTCCGTGACGGTCTTCAACGCGGATGCGAATCTGCTTGCCGGAGAGTCCCTCGACTGCGCGCACCTGTGTCTCCAGCAGCACATTGATTCCCTCACTCGCGAAGTTCTCCAAAAGTGCCTGCGCGACGTCGGGATCTTCCTTGCTGGCAATTTGCTTGCCGTGCTCGATCACGGTTACAGCCGATCCAAAGCGGCGCAGGGCCTGCGCGAGCTCCGGGCCAACATACCCTCCACCTAGAACGATCACGTGTTCCGGCAATCGGTCAAGGTCGAGCGCTTCCACGTGAGTCATCGGCTTGGCGTCCGAAAGGCCCGGAATCTCCGGCATGGCGGCGCGCGATCCCAGGTCAAGAAACACCCGCTCGCCCGAGATCGTCCGCCGACCCCCGTCGTTAAGCTGCACCTCAACTTTCTTCGGAGCCACGAACCGGGCTTCTCCCCGAATCAGTTCGGCTCCCGTGGCGTCGAAGCGATCGAGATGAAACTGCACCTGGCCTTCCGCCATCTTTCGTTTGCGCGCCAAAACGCCCTTCATGTCCGTGGACACCGGACCTGTCTGGATCCCGTATTCCGCGCCGTGCCGGGCGAACCAGTGGGCCTTGGCGCTGCGAATTACGTTCTTGCTGGGCAAGCAGGCAATGTTCGGACACGATCCGCCCATGTACTTCCGCTCCACCACGGCCGTGCGGCGGCCCGCTTGCGCCATATTCCAGGTCAGGTGCTTTCCGGCTTCTCCACTTCCGATAACGAGTATGTCGTAGGATTCGAAATCAGGCATCACTCACCTCCATGCTTTAGACAGATTTTGCTCTCTGAGCGACAGGTTCCCTCCTAGCCTGCATTGACTTCACTATATCCGCCGCTGACGCGCCTTCCAGCGACAGTCCATGGCCCACTTCCCGCACGATGCGCTCCTTTAACGGTCGAATCAAGTTCACTCGCGTGTCGCGGCGCGTCACTTCCGGACCCTCTCACGCAACGATTTGGTGGCGTTGAGCACCTATCCCCTAACGCAAATTTGAGTGAGGCAATAGGAGACGGAACAGATGAAAGCATCCGTCTTGTTCGGTGCAGGCTGGGAGGAAGATCCCGTTGAGGTGTTGTGGCGAGATTCCGGGCGTACCTTCTGCAGACTCTGGCGGTGTCGCGCTACATCATCTTCGTGTGCATTTCGGCCGCTTTCAAACGAGCTTCTAGAGTAGTAATCAACGCATTGATTCCGTCACTGTCCAGTTTTTCTTGCAATATGCGGAGTGCATCTTGAGCGTAAGGTGGGTCATCAGAGCGCGCCAGTGCTGCGGCCAGAGTGCTCCGCAAGGATTTTTCTCCCCCTCGCTGATAGGCTTGCAATAATCCTTTCATGCTCTCGATTGTGGCGGCTCGACCTTCATGGAGACGGTCACCCCATTCGCTGCTCCCATATGTGGCTCCGTCCACGAATTCCACAAATAACACCTTGAAGGTTGCCTCCGGTGCCTCTGTATGTCTATGGGGGGTTAGAGGGCCATCTTTATTGCTTATGGCAGTTTTGCTTGAACAATCATAATTCAGGACCTCCTGGGAACCCGCCACGAATGTCGCGTTTGCGGAAAAGAAGCCATCGTTGCGGTCAGTTCGATTTACCCCTCCCTGATAATGCGGCGTGGCGCGGACTAAGACCTCGTAAGCCAAAACGGTTCTCCAAGAGACATTCGTTAGCTCAATGTGTGCGGTGCAAGCTGCTTTCACGTAGTCGGCAAAAACATCCTGCTTGAACGCGATTTTCCCAGCGGAGACCTTGATGGGTGCGTCGGGATCACTCACGTCCGTCACATCCATGGACAGCTCATCGTGGATTTGCGCCGGGGCGGGATAGCTCAATGCCAGAACTGCAAGTGCGGCTGCAACAGCTCTAGATTTCAGGAACAGTGAGAGTCGCACCGATCGTACCTCTTGGCGCCAAGCCAAATGGAGCTACTCTGAATACCGATTAACAGGTACTCGACTGCAAGCTGTGATTCCCGAAAGAACCGGGTGGTTGCCCCCGCCTTGCGTACACTTGACGGGGGACAGATTGTCGCTGCCCGAATTCGCTACGTGGGTCGGTGGGTGGGCTACAGGGAACTACGGCTGACCCTTGGCCGGAACTTCTGGTAGAGATTCTCGGCTGAAGGGAATCTCCATGGACTTGCTGCCTGCGGGACGGTTGTTGCCGTTCCGCCTCGCAAGTCGCCATGTCGCAGACCGAGGCCTTCGAAATGTAGCCCTCGATAACTGTTGGAACAGCCCTTCCCACCAGTAACTATCCAAACTCCCGAGAAACGGGGTTCTGGGAAGTCGGAGGGGCGGCGAAAACAAGTCACTCGGATTAGAACTGGTCGTCACTCGCTTTGAACCGCGCGACGACTCGCCCGACGGTGCGGACGGAAACGCCCAAAATCGCCGCGCACTCGGTCTGACTTTTCCCACTGGCCAGCAATTTCCGCAGCCGCGCACGAGCTTTGCGGTCCGGCTTCCCAGGCCGCCCACCCTGCTTCCCCCAGGCCCGAAGCGTGCCCTGCTGTACGCGTTCGCCGTGCGCGGCCTGCCAAGGCCCGAAAAACAGCCCCGCTACCCTGCGGCGTTCGCGATCTATCCCGGCAATTGCTATGCCACCACAAACTTCCTCGAAGAGGGTTTCGGAAGGACCAGGGATTGTAGTTGGCAGTTCATGCAAGGTGCGGTGCTCATTTGACGGGAAGCCGACTTCACGGGCGGAATCTTAGCGGCAGATCATAACTGGCTTGCCAGCAGCAACTTGCGACGAATCGAGCTGGGCGTGGTAGTTCTACTGAGATTGAGCCAGCTCTCTTGCGACCACGGAAGAGGGCTACTGAAGGGCTGAGGGTGGTGGAGCGTAGAGGCCGCGCTTACGGCTTCCGCTGGAATTCCGGCACGCCGAACTGCCACAGCAAAAAGCTCCACTCGTCGGCGATAAGTTCTTCGATTTGGGATCTAGCCCCCCCAATTGCGCCGTGCCCGCCCTGATAGTCGACTCGCAACAGCACCGGTTTGCCGCCGCCTGCCGCCGCCTGAAGCCGCGCCGCCATCTTGCCTGGTTCCCAGGAAACTACGCGCGGATCGTTCATGCCCGTGGTGAGCATCACGGCGGGATAACGTTTGCCGTCTGTCACGTGGTAGTAGGCGCTGATCTCGAATAAGTTCTTAAAGCCAACCTCCGTTTTAAGGTCGCCATACTCGGGAACATTCAAGGGCCCGTCGGGGGAGAACATGTCCCGGATCATGTCAGAAAGCCCAACGTCATCCAGCACCGCCGCGAATAGATCTGGGCGCTCGGTGAAGGCCCGTCCGATCAGGATGCCGCCGGCGCTGCCGCCCTCCCCCGCGAGTCTTCCAGGCGAGGTGTATCCATGCTGAATCAGGTATTCTGCACAAGCGATGAAGTCACGCCATGTGTTTGCCTTGTTCTCCTTCATGCCCCCCTGATGCCACTCTTCGCCGTACTCGCCGCCTCCTCGCACATGCGCCACCGCCCGCACGCCGCCACGCTCGAGCCATGCCAGCGATCTCGGACTAAAATAAGGGTCTTCGTTAATCCCGTAAGCGCCGTAGCCGGAAAGCAGCGTAGGATGGGAGCCGTCCAGTCGCAGGCCCTTCCGATAGACGATGGAAAGCGGAACCAGCGTTCCATCGTAGCTGCGGACCTTGACCTCAGCCGCTTCGATATCACCCGGATTATCGAACGGTCCCGCCGGCTGCAGGCCGGTATCTGCAACGCGCTTCGCAGCGGGGTCATAGATGTATATGCGGTACGCCTTAGCCCACGAGGTGAGGCTCAGCAGGAAGCCTGGCAGGCGTGGATCTCCGCCAAAGAGCCCGAGACTCCCATTAATAGGCAATGGAACCAGCTCAGGAGTGCCGCCATAGGGCGCCCGAAGCAATCTTCCGTTGCCGCCATCGAGTTCCTGAACATAGAGCGCGTCTGGAGCCGCTGTGATGTTTGTGATGACAGCCTCACTCGCCGGAATCACGACTTGCGCCCCCGCCAAATCGGGATGGGAGAGACTGGTTCGAACTACCTTGAAACGTGGAGCATCTTTGTGAGTGATCAAATACAGGTCGTCGCCCCGGAAGTCAGAATTCGTAACCGAATCCTCTGTGTCACTTGAATCCGGCGTGAATTTCAGTGTTTCTCTTCAAATTAGGCCGAAAACGGGCATTTGTACTCAAAATGTTTGCAGCAGTCGATCAATTTTCAGAAACGCAGCCTGCGCCGCCTCAGCC
>JBELAJ010000361.1:0-8612 GCA_049508935.1 Terriglobia bacterium
CAGAGTTGAGGATCGACTTCGATACGTCCGAAGGGAGGGTGGTCCTCGTCCTCCACCCAATACATGCAGTCGGCGACGGGGCAGTAAGGAACACAGGCCGGCGAACCGGCGCAGCCGGTGCAGCACTCGGTGATGACCGCTAACTCTTTGGGTCGCTTTTTGCGTGGAGTGTCAATGCCTTCCGACTTCGGCTCCAGCTTCACTACTTCGCCCACCGGAATGTAATACTCTGCCACAGGCCCCTCTCCAGGTTCGGGAATCTCTACACATTGTCCCAAATGAATCGCCCGCACGTCAACATTGTTCGCATCTTCCGCAGGCTTGCCGTCGTCAACTTGACTTGCCCGCAGCGGCGCAATAACATGATTATTAGGAATTTGCCAAGGACATTTCATTAATCTATCGGAGGCTAGGGCTCTTCCTGTGGTGGGAAAGACTTTTGGGCACTATCGCGTCGTAGAGAAGCTGGGCTGGGGCGGGATGGGAGTCGTGTACAAGGCTGAAGACACCCGTCTGGGCCGTTTCGTAGCCCTCAAGTTCTTGCCGCAGGAGCTTGCCAAGGATCCTCAAGCTCTGGAACGCTTTCAGCGGGAAGCTCGTGCGGCGTCGGCTCTCGACCACCCGCACATCTGCGCCATTTATGACATCGGTGAACACGAAGGCGAGCCTTTCATGGTAATGCAGCTCCTGGAAGGCCAGACTCTGAAGCATCGCATTGCGGCCAAGCCTTTCAAATTGGAGGAACTCCTGGATCTTGGGGTCCAGATCGCCGACGCACTCGACGCGGCGCATTCGAAAGGGATTGTGCATCGGGACATCAAGCCTGCCAACATCTTCGTCACCGAACGCGGGCAGGCGAGGATACTCGACTTCGGTCTCGCCAAAGTCATCGTAGGAGCACCCCTTCGGGGCGCCCTCGGGCGTGCACAAGGCCCGCCCCTCGAAGACACGCCGACCGTCTCGATCAGTCCTGATAATTTAACCAGCCCGGGGACGGCGCTCGGTACCGTGGCCTACATGTCACCGGAGCAGGCGCTGGGCGAGGAACTCGACTCGCGGACCGACCTCTTCTCGTTTGGGCTGGTTCTTTACGAGATGGCGAGCGGCCGTCCGGCGTTTCCCGGAAACACCTCGGCAGCCATTTTCGACAGCATCCTCCACAAGGCGCCCCTCTCGCTACAGAGCCTGAGACACGAGCTTCCCATTGAGTTGGAACGGATAGTCGCTAAGGCCCTCGAGAAAGACCGCGAGATGCGCTATCAAAGCGCCTCCGAGATGCGCACCGACCTGAAGCGTCTGCGGCGCGATACCGATTCAGGCCGCTCGATGACGGTTGCCGCAGCGATGATAACACCCGCCGAGGAAGCGAGCAGCCTTAAGACAACTGTCGCCCCAGGGCCGCCCGCCCCGGTTCAACCTGAAACGGCAGCCCGGGCGAGCGCCGGCAGGTTGCGTCGAAGCTGGGTGATTGGCGGGGCGCTTGTGCTGATAGCTTTGGCAGGAGCCCTGTTCCATTTCCGTCGAACGCCGGCATTGACCGAGCGGGACTCCATCGTGGTGGCGGAATTTGTCAATACCACCGGCGAGTCTGTCTTCGACGGGACGCTGAAAGAGGCTCTCACCGTCCAGCTTGAGCAATCCCCTTATCTGAACGTCCTGCCGGAATCACGGGTGCGTGAGGCGTTGCGCTTTATGGGGCGCTCTCCCGACGAGCGAATCTCTACCGAGGTGGCCCGCGAGATCTGCCTGCGCGAGGGAGCCAAGGCGATGCTGACAGGCTCGATTTCGAGTCTGGGCAGCCATTATGTAATCGACCTCAAAGTCGTCAACGCGCAAACCGGCGACTCGCTGGCCCGCGAACAAACGGAGGCCGGAAGCAAAGAGCAAGTGCTCAAGTCGTTGGACGGCGCCGCATCCAGCCTGCGGCGCAAGCTCGGCGAGTCATTGGGCTCGGTTGAGAAATTCGCCATGCCTCTCGAACAAGCTACGACTTCCTCCCTCGAGGCATTGCAAGCCTTCAGTCAGGGACAGGCCGAGCACCAGAAAATCGATGAGGAAAAAGCCATTCCACATTTGAAACGCGCCGTCGAACTGGACCCCAATTTTGCCATGGCTTATGCCACGCTGGGCGTGGCCTACAGCAACCAAGCTGAAATGGCCAAAGCTTCGGAGTACTTGAAGAAAGCTTTCGAGTTGAAAGACCGGGCGAGCGAGCGGGAGAAGTTATACATCACCGCGCATTACTACGAGATGGTAACTGGGGAGCAGCAGCGTGCCATCGAAGTCTATGAGTCGTGGAAAGAGACCTACCCTCGCGATTGCACGCCGCGCGAAAACTTGTCGAACCGCTACACCGAATTGGGACAATTTGAGAAAGCCCTGAGCAACGCCAACGAATCTTTGCGGCTCAACCCGAAAGACGTTTTCGCCTACATGAACGCCGCAGGCGCCTACGAGAAGCTCGATCGCTACGACGAGGCGAAGGCGGTTGCGGAACAGGCCATCGCACAGAATGCGGACTCTATGGGGATCCATGAATCGCTCTATGAGATCGCCTTCATTCGCGGGGATGACGCCGGCATGCAACGCCAAATCGCCTGGGCGGCCGGAAAGCAGGAGGATATGGAAATGCTCTTTGTTCAGGCCATGGCTGAATACGCGATGGGCAGAGTGCATAGGGCGCGCGAGACCCTGGCGCGCGCCACCCCTCTGGCCGAGCAGCGTGGCCTCAAGGCCGTGGCGGCTGATCTTCGTGCCGAGATGAGCGTTGAGGAGGCCGCGATCGGTAATACTCAAGAAGCGCGCAGCGGGGCCGAGCAAGCCCTCGCCTCCTCCCCCGACCGGGATACAAAGACGTCAGCAGCAGTCGCGCTGGCGATGGCCGGAGACACGAGCCGGGCTGAGAAGCTGGTCGATGATATGGCGAAGAATTTTCCTCAGGATTCGCTGCTCAACAATCTCGTGCTTCCCACAGTGCGGGCCATCCTCGAGTTGCAACGCAAGAACCCAACCCGGGCAATTGCTCTGCTGGAATCAGCCAAGCCTTACGGAGTCTCCGACTTCGGGTCCATCTACGTTCGCGGCGAAGCCTATTTGCAGGCGCATGACGGAGCCAGCGCCGCCGCCGAGTTTCAGAAGATCCTCGACCATCGAAGTGTAAGCCCACTCGACGTAGCCTATGCTCTCGCGCGCCTGGGGCTGGGACGCGCCTTGGCGCTGGAGGGCCAAACGGCGAAAGCCCGCACCACCTATCAGGATTTTCTGGCTTTCTGGAAAGACGCCGACCCTGATATCCCCGTGTTGAAACAAGCCAAGGAAGAGTACGACAAGCTCAAATGAGCTGGCAGCAGGGCCGCATGGCGGGCACGAGTCGATTCGACGGCTTTCCCCCACCCCTTATTCCCCTCCCCAGTTGGGGAGGGGAGCAAGGGGTGGGGTGTCGCAGGTCACTCGCCGCCCAGGGCGATGACGAAATATTGCGCGTGCGTCGAGCCGGCGTTCTTGATGCCGTGCTCTTCGTTGGAAGCCACGTAGGCCACAGAGCCCGGGCCGAGGCGTGCGGCGCGGCCGGCGATGGTGACTTCCAATGTCCCTTCGCGGATCAGAAAGACTTCTTCGTGCGCATGGTGATGCGCGGGATGGGGCATCGAGCCCGGCGCAAGGTCGGTTTCGTGCATCTCGATGGCGTAGCCGGTGTGGGTCTTCCCCTCCACGATGCGGCGAAGCGTGTTTCCGTTTCCGGTTTCAACGGGCAGGTCTTCGAAGCGGAGGAGCTTGGAAGGGATTGGGCCCTCCGCTGCCAGGCCTCGCGAGGCCATCAGGGCAGGGACCAACAAACAGAGTTCCCGGCGCGAGTATCTCATCGCTTTGCTTCTCCTTCCCTGGCATTCCGAGTGTTCATGGGTCTTCGACCCACCCCAGAGGAATGAAACATCACATACGTCGTCACCCCCGCGAAAGCGGGGGTCCATTTTCGGTCCGGAACACAATGGATTCCCGCTTTCGCGGGAATGACGTGACTATCGGAATAACAAATGCCTCGGATACAAGCCAGGCAATCCAACAGTTCGTGCTAAGGCCGCAGGGCCTGTTGTTCCGCCAAGGGAGCCTGTGCGCTCGGTTGCAGGGCTTCACCTTTAGGAGGCGGCGTTTTCCCCAATTGCTTGTAAATGGCTTCCACCTCTTCTGGAATCAACTCCGGCGCGTGCCATTTATAATTCTCCACCAGGCCATCCACCTCACGCTTTACCTGGCTTAAGGATTCTCCTTCCTTCGACCGTGTATCGACTTCCTTCTCCAGCCATTCGAGAAACTGACGGAACTCTGCCAATTCCTTCTTTCCGCCGGGCTCGCCATGTCCGGGCACGTACACGTCTACGTCCCATGTCTCGACCTGTCGCAGGGCGCCAATCCAATCCTGAAGATTCCTCGCTTCGATGCGAGGAAAATAGCTGTTTTGAAATAGCTCGCCGAGGAACACGACTTTAGCTGCGGGCAGGTAGACCGCCGAATCGTCGGATGACCCGTTCTTAAGAAGCGTGACCAACTTGACCTCCTGCCCTCCCAGCCGCAAGGTCATCTCTCCGCTGAATGTCTGGGTTGGAACAGGAATGTGGAAGCCGCGCATGCGGGTGCGTAGTTTACCGTCGTCATCGTCCAAGCGGCGGATCAGCATCTGGCGATACTGGCGAATGCCTTCCTGCACTTTCGTGGAGCAAATCACGGTGGCTTGCAGTTCCGTAAAGACTTCATTGCCCAGGGTCTGCTCACCGTCGGAATTGGTGTTGATGACGTACTTCACGGGCAATTCGGAGCGATGCCGGATCTCATAGAGCAGCTCGCGGGCATGAAAGGGAGTATTGGTGGTGTCGATCACTACCACACCCTCATTCGTAACCACAAAGCCTGCCGTCCCCGCACGGGCGAATTGCGGGTCTCCGTCCAGGTCCAGAACATCATCCGAGACCCAGACGAAGGCATTCGGTTTTACTTCCTCGACCTTGTAGAGCCAGCCCGTTGCGAAACCAAGGACGGAAGGCAGAAAGCAGAAGGCAGAAAGCAGCAGGCCAAAACCGCAAAGTTTCGAGGGCTGGGCGCTCGAGATGTGCATCCCCGATTCCTCGACGTTCGGCTCTCGGCTTTTCCTAAATGTCCACATACACCTGCGCGCGCCAGCCTTCCGCAGTCTCCATCAAATCAAGTTGATGATAGGTCACCGCTTTAACCAGCAACTTCACTTGATGTTTTCGCCGGTCGAACTTCTCGCCTCGCGCCATGGCCGAGAGAGATCGCTCAGTGAGTGCGTCAAATTCGAAGTCGCGAAACAGCCAGCCCTCCGCGTCGAAGAGATACAGAATTTCACTTAACCAGTTTACCAGCAGGCTGGGCATATCGGAAGCTTCCGCGCGCAGCGGCTTCCCCTCGCAGGGCGCGATTGCTTCCAGGTCCACCATCAAATGCGTCAAGGCCCGGGCCGCATTTCGAAACACGTCCTGGCGCGTGGCGCCAAACGCCTCGAAGCCGATGTCGGCGGTGTGTTCGAGTATCCGGAAAGGCAGCATCCTTGCTTGCTCAGCCAGTGCCGGGTCAGGATTGAGACTGGCCTCAGAATAGTCCCACATCATACTCAACCTTTGTTGACTTTGGTAGGCCAAAGACGGGTGCGCGTGGCCATACTGCTGTTGAAGTACGGTTTGCTCTGAACCGCCTGATGACTGCGTCAGTAACCTGCTAGACTTTTTCCGAGCCCTTGAGTAGGATGAGCGATAAAACCAGGGAGCTCTATGTCTTCTCATGGCTCGGATATTTCGGTTGCGGCTGCAGTGGGTTTCGGCGCGGGCCTGTTTTGGTTCGTCAAGGGGTTTCGCGTCTACCGGGAATATCGTGTGCTAGCGGATACACCCGAGATCCCGATACGTAGTGTGGCCATGGGCCTCGTGGAAATCCATGGCAAGGCCAAGGGCCAGCAGACCGTTCTGAGTCCCGTTACCAAAACTCCTTGCTTCTTCTATAAAGTCGATATTGAAAGGTGGGTCAGGGATAAGAATGGCGGGCATTGGTCCCAGGCCGCGAGTCAGGCCGAAGGCACCCGGTTCTATCTCGAAGACGCCACGGGGAAAGTCCTGGTGGATGCTCATGGAGCCGAGTACGATTTGATCCAGACTGCGAAGCGAGAGACGGGACGCGGGTTCAGCGGATCTCTGAGCCGTCTGTTCGGCGTGACTCGCGACCCGAGCCTGGCGACAGGCTCCGGGGTCTCTGACTCAGACTTAGTCAATTATGCGGAAGCGGTGATTTCAACCGGCCACACCTCGTTTTCGCTCGGCGGAGGGAACCCCCTTTCAGGCCTGGGCGGACTTTCTTTGGGGCTGGGGGTGGGTTCAGCTCACCGTTATCGCTTGAGTGAGTATTGCATCCTTCCTGAACAATCGTACGATGTGGCCGGGACCTGCATTGAGAACCCTGACCCCCGCGACGAACACGACCGGAACATGATCGTGAAAGGCCAGAACGAGCCGACCTTTGTGATTTCCTGTCGAAGCGAAAAAGAACTCAAGAACCGGCTGCGAAACCGTGCCGCGCTTCATATTTTCGGCGGGGCGGCGCTGTCGGTGGTGTGTTTGGCTGTTCTGCTGTTCAGGTTTGGTTGGTTGTGAAAGGCAGTGACGAGTGACAAGCGCCGAAAACCTCCTACCATGCGGGGGGCGTGCAAGGGATGGATGTCGAAGTGGTTAGCCTTAGAAATCGATATTCCATTTGTTGCGTTTGATCTTGCTCGTCACTCGTCACTTGGCACTCGTCCCTATCGAGAGGAGTACACGGATGGGCGTTGCAATCCTGATTGGGTTGGTTTTGATCTTATTCGTGGTCGGAATCTGCGTTTACTTCATCACCATCTATAACAGCCTGGTGCGGCTGCGGAATGACATCGACAAGGCCTGGGCCAATATTGACGTCCTGCTCAAACAACGTCACGACGAGTTGCCCAAGCTGATCGAGACATGCAAGGGTTATATGCAGTACGAACGCCAGACTCTCCAGCTTATTACCGAGGCCCGCACTGCGTTCATGAAAGCCAATACTGTGGCGGAGAAAGCCCAGGCCGATAACTTTCTCTCCGGCGCATTGAAATCGCTCTTCGCGGTCGCGGAGAATTATCCCGAACTGAAGGCCGACAACAATTTCATGCAACTCCAAAACCGGATCTCCGAACTGGAAGAGAAGATTGCCGACCGGCGTGAGTTCTTTAATGATGACGTGAACACCTACAACATTCGAATCCAGCAACTGCCGGACGTTTTCGTTGCACACATGCTGAACTTGCAGCACAAGGATTTGTTCAAGGTAGCAGAGGAAGATCGTCGAGACGTGGAAGTGAAAGTTGGGTAGAACCTGCGGAAGGAGCCTGAGATGGTACTCTCATTCGTCGTGCTGGCAATTCTGGCGGTGTTCATCATTACGGTCATCGCCATTATCTTGTATTCTGTCGGCGTCTATAACAAGCTGGTGGCCTTCAAGAACAACATCGATCGGTCTTTTTCCAATATCGACGTCCTGCTCAAGCAACGTCACGACGAACTGCCCAAGTTAATCGAGACGTGCAAAGGTTACATGCAATACGAACAGAAAACCCTGCAGGCGGTAACTGAGGCGCGCACCGCTTTCATGCGCGCCAACACTCCGGCGGAAAAAGCTCAGGCGGATAACATGGTGAGCGGGGCGCTGAAAAGTCTGTTTGCGGTGGCTGAGAAATACCCTGACTTGAAAGCCAACACCAACTTCATGCAACTCCAAGGCCGAATTACGGACCTGGAGACAAAGATCGCCGCGCAGCGCGGAGCTTACAACGAGGATGTGAACACCTTCAACATTCGCATCACCCAGATCCCCGCCAGCCTGGTGGCGGGCTTTATGGGCCTCCGGCCCCATGTGCTCTTCCAAGTGGCTGAAGCGGACCGGGAGGATGTGAAGGTAAGCTTCAATTAGTGTTGCGTGCGGAAATTGCGTTTACGTGTAGCGCCCCGACCTGTCGGGACAGTTGCCGACCCTTCGCTGCGCCGCTGCTACGAAAGAATTCGCGTCGGCCAATTCCTCTCGACATGGATATTCTCCCAACAAGGTTCTGGCTTGCCAGGCTGCGGGAAAACCTCTTGGTGTGTCATTCCGAGGAGCCGCAGGCGACGAGGAATCTCGCACTGCCTTGAAAATAAGCCAGAGCGAGATTCCTCGCTTCGCTCGGAATGACAAGGGACCGGGTTTTCCCGCAGCCTTCTGACCCGGCAGGCACGATTTCTATGTGTCGACCGGCCCCAAACCATATGCCGATTTATCTGGCACGTCAATCGTTTTTTGGAGAGTGGTAACAGCCCGCCGGATCCCCGAACCTCCAGGTGCGGAATCGTATACTTCCGCGCCGACAGGTGAGCGACCCGGCATGGCGAGAAACGCTTAGGAGAACCTTCTTCGGATTCCGTAATCCGTCTCGAGCTTTAGAGCATTTCCATAAATAATGTAGCTTGCGGCGAGCGGACTTTTATGGCAGAGTCTGTTCATGCGAGCCATACCGATTCCGATCCGCAAGCGCATTCTGGAGCTCTACGAACGAGGCCGGA
>JBELAJ010000362.1:0-8608 GCA_049508935.1 Terriglobia bacterium
GCGAAGAAGTTGCTCGGGTCGGCGTAGTATCCGCCGAACCAATCCATGCACTCGACGTATTTCACCCCAGGCAGCGCCGCAATGCGCTGTTTGTAGGCGATGGGCATCGTCTCCGTCATGCTTGTGGCGCGGTGCACCACCACCCGCAGGTTTGAGCTGTTGGACATGCCCAGGTTATCGAGGCTGCGGAGAACCGCCTGGAGCGTGCTGACCAGAAAGATGGAAACACCGATGCTCAGGACAGTGAGCACCGTGCGGCGCGGGTTGCGCGCGGTGTTCTTCAAGATGAGCCGAATGATCTTCATCGCGATTCTCGCGCCAGGCAAACCACCTCAAAGCCTCACAACCTCAGACAGGCCCCTGCGCGCACGGCAGTTATGCAAAAGAACATTTAAGTGAATCAAGCCTTGCGAAAACAATATTGTAGCATGGGAATGCGGTTGTCGTGGCGCGGGCGTCCCGCCCGCGGTCGCGGGAGGGTCTCGCTCCAGCGTGCTGTAGCGTCGAGCGAAGCCCGGACCAGGCGCAGGCAAGATGCCCGGGCGACAGCAGGCGAGACGCCTGCGCTACATGATAAAGCGGGTGTGAGATAATCTGAAGCGAGGGGGGAACTAACCATGTCAGTCGAGATGAAGAGGGCTTACGAGGCGCCCACCCCCAAGGACGGGCACCGCGTTCTTCTGGATGGGCTCTGGCCCAGGGGTGTGACCAAGGCGGAATTGAAGCTCGACGCTTGGATGAAGGAAATCGCGCCGTCAGCGTCGCTGCGGAAATCGTACTGTCACATTCCGGAGAAATGGGAGGACTTCAGGAAGAAGTACCGCCAGGAGCTTTCGAAACCTCCACGCAAAGTCCTCCTCGAGGAGTTGGTGGAGCACGCCCGAAAGGGGCAACTCACGCTGGTCTTTGGCTCTCGCGACGCGGAGCGCTCCAACGCCGCGGTCCTCGCCGAGGTGATCCGAGGGGAATTGAGTCATTGAGTCATTGGTTCATTGAGCCATTGATTCATTGGCGGCAGGAATTTCCGTGAGACTGGCCACCCGGCTCGCAACCTCGCTTTTGCTCCAGGGTTCCAACCGCGAGTTATCGCATGCCCGCGGGGAGCCTGGCCCTCCAGCTCCGGGGTTCACGATGAAGGTGCATGATTGCGGTAACAGCCTTGATCTCACCACGCTCAAACGCCTCAATCCGATCTTCCGCCTCTGCGGCCCACAGTGCGTCGATGCGGTCCACAGGCGAAGCATCAAGGCTGCTCAGCAGGCGGTCCGCGAACTCGGCCCGCTCCGCAGGCGGCAACGATAAGGCCTCTTCGAGAACCTGCGCGCCCCGCTTAGACATGAACGATCCTCCTTTGAGGAATTGTAGCATCAGATTGCAAAAACGTTCGGCGTAAAGCGAAAGAGAGACGAGAAGCCGCCCATGCCTGTCTTTATCGCCGAACGCCGTGACCGAGACGCTATCGCGGCATCTTCACCCAGCGATTCGTCCCGGCGATTCTGTCAATCTCTTTTGCTAGTGTTCGCACTTTTCCGGGCTTATTACAGCCTTCGAGCACGTGCTTGCGCCGGGCTCCGACGCTAGCGGTGATGTGCACTTCCGGAAAGTCAAGGCAAACAGCGCCCGTCTCGCCCCACTGGAAGAAGTGTTCGTGTTGAAGTCGCCTCACTAGTTTTTGCACATTAGTCATCGGAATGCCGCGCTCGCGAATGCCTTCCACACGCACGTACGCGTTTCCCTGGTATCGTACCCGCCCATTCCCAAGAATAGTAACCTCATAATCGGGACATGAGCCGACGCAGCCAACTCGTTTGAGAGTTATCGAGAAATCAGCCAGACTGGCATTGTCCTGACAGCAGAATGGGGCGGCTGCGGCAAGAGCAAGTAACAGGGCCGTCGAAACGACTAACGGTTTGATGCCAAGACCTTACACCCAATCGAGGCCGGATTCTACGATTTAGCGGGACCTCTCGGCTGGGGAATGGAAGAAACCCCTCACCTGTCCGGCGACGGCTGATGAAGGCGCCGTCGCCGGACACCCTCTCCCCAAGGGAGAGGGCAGTTTATTCGAAGCGGAGCTTACTGCTCACCTGCCGACTGCCTATCGGCCCACTGCCCACCTTCCCACTGCCTATCTGCCCATCTGCCCATATGCCCATCTGCCCACTGCCTCAATGCACCGGTGCGGTGGGGGCGGCGCGGAGCTGGATTTTCTTCATCAGAAACATGAACGGGATCATGGCGAGGAAGGTGAGCCCGAGCAGCCAGAACGTGTCGGTATAAGCGAGCATGGTGGCTTGCCGGACCAAGTCGCCATAGATCATGCCATGCGCCTGGTTGAGCGCCTGCACGGGATTCGACCCCTGCAACATCAGGAAATGGCTGGCGCCCGAAAGGGAAGCCGAGTAAGCGGGGTCGAGTGGGGTCAGGTGGCTGACCAGCACGGACTGATGCACCTGTGAACGGCGGGCAAGGAGGGTGGCGACGTTGGCGATTCCGACACTGCCGCCGATGTTCCGCGCCAGATTGATGATGCCCGTAGCGTTATTCATCTTTTCTTTGGGAATGAAGTAAAACGCCATCACATTGATGGGCGTAAAGAGAAAAGCCATGCCCAGACGGGAATAGGCCCAGGCGCTGACGGCGGTGGAAAAACTAATCTGGAGGTTGAAATGGGCCATGTGGAGGAGCGAGAAACCGGTGATGGCGAGGCCGATGGCCACCAGCCATCGAGCCTCGATGACCTGGGTCAGGCGGCCCACAATGGGCAGCGCAATCAGGACCAGCAGGCTGCCCGGCGAAAGCACCAGTCCACTCAGTAAAGCTGTATAGCCTAGTAGCGTTTGGAGGAGCAGCGGCAGCAGCACGGTGCTTCCGTAGAGCACGAATCCCAGCATGAACATGGTGAAAGTGGCGAGGGCGAAGTTCCGGTCTTTGAGCATGCGCAAATCCACGATGGGGTCGTCGCTGTATAACTCCCACAGCAGCGCACCCACCAGGCCGACCAGCGCCACCGCCGCGCAGCCGATGATGAAATTCGATCCGAACCAGTCCTCGCGCTCGCCCTTGTCCAGAACCACCTGCAAGAAACCGAGGCCCACGCTCAGCAGACCCAACCCCATGTAATCAATCTTCGCCTCGCGCCAGTTTTTCCTGACCAGGAAGGGAGGGTCGAAGATCAGCAGGTAGGTGAAGATCAGGGAGAGGATTCCGACCGGGATGTTGATGAAGAATATCCAGCGCCAACTGTAATCGTCGGTGATCCAGCCGCCCAGCGTGGGGCCAAGGATGGGCGCCACAACCACGCCCATGCCGTAAATGGCCATCGCCATCCCTTGCTTGTGCCTTGGAAAGCTTTCCACCAGGATGGCTTGCGATATGGGTTGAAGCGCGCCTCCGCCCGCCCCTTGCAGAATGCGGAAGAAGACCAGCAGCGGCAGCGTGGGAGCCAGGCCGCACAGGAACGAACTGATGGTGAAGATGGCCACGCAGGTCATGTAAAACCGCTTGCGCCCGAAGAGCGACGAGAGCCAGCCCGTAAGCGGCAGAACGATGGCGTTTGAGACGAGGTAGGAGGTCAGGACCCAGGTGCTCTCGTCCACGCCCGCCGAGAGGTTGCCGGCGATGTGCGGCAAGGCCACGTTGGCGACACTGGTGTCCAGCACCTCCATGAAGGTGGCCAGCATCACCGTCAGGGCGATCACCCAGGGATTGGTCACTCCGTCTTGTCGAGCGCGAGCGAATAAACTTCTCATGCGTCTACTTCATTCATCGTGCGTTTGTCATTCTGAGGCCCGGTTGTTAGGGGCCAAAGAATCTCTGTAGTTTGCCTTGATGAGCTAAAGCCCAGCAGTAATGGCAATCCAGGTTGCACTTCCACTCCGTAAAGAGGTAGGCAATGATGGGGTGGAAATCTCCCGGCAGCAGGCGAGACTTGACGTAAGGGAATAACCATCCGCGCATCGCCCGGTAGACGAGCGGAGCGGTCCAATGACGCTTATAAGGATCGGTCGGGGAACCATGCTCGTCGGCTTCCAGTTCTTCATCGGTCAGCAATTCCGGGTGTTGCGGAAACACCGGCTGTGGCAAGCTAAGTGGTTTGGCGGAAGGCAGAGGCGGAAGGAGCGGCCTCTGCGCTGGATTTTTCAGCAGATCGTGAAGTTGAACGTCCAACCGGAAGGGCGGGTGTGACCGCCTAGGTCCGGAGTTTGCTGAAAAACGGACATAGGTATCTCCTCTCCTTGATGGTTTGAAGTTCATTTGAAACACTAAGTCCCACAGAATTTGATGCAAGAGACCGCCAAAACGGACAATGTGTCTTAGTTTCCTCCTTCCTGAAGTTTAGGCCCCGTGATGATAATCCTAGGGGCCCGCCATGGCGTGGCCCTACCGATCATTTCTGGCGTGGGCCGCGAGGCCCATGGCACTCAGAATGCTTGACAGCACCGTTTCATCCCCTAGTTTCGAGGAGATCATCAGGTCGTACAGGTGACGGTTGGCCCAGTCCTGATTAAAGTACCCGCGAATGAGGGCCGCGCGCTCCTGGTCGCGCGCCTCTAGAGCGAGTTCAGCTTCCGCTTGGCTGGCGTGACGGCTTCGAATCCGGCTCAGGCGCTCGGCGCGCGGAGCGTAAATGAACACATGAAAAGCGTCACTTCGCTGCTGGAGGATGCATTGGCTGGCCCGCCCGACGATGACGCAATTTCCGATGGCCGCCGCTTCCTCGATCACTTGCCGGGAGAGCGAAGCCATCGCGTCGGCGTCGAACAACTCGGGCATCGGACCGGCCATGGTGCCGCGCATCAGTCCGCCTTGCCAGAGCGAACGGACGATGCGGTTCATCCAGGGATCCGGACGCTCATCGTATTGTTCCGCCAGCTTGGGATCGACGCGCGCGAGTTGCGCGATCTTCTCCACCAGACACCTGTCCAACAGCTTCCAATCCAAGCGATCCGCGAGAAGTTGTGCGATCCCGGCGCCGCCACTGCCGTATTCTCTCGCAACCGTGACTATTCGAAACATAAAACACCAGGATTCAGGATTCAGGAGTCAGGAGTCAGGAGTCAGGAGTCAGGAGTAAGAACCAGTCTTCACTGCCATTCCGAGCGGGCGTAAGACTGTGCCCCGCCCTTAGAGAGGAAAACAACAAACATCGTCGTCCCCGCGAAGGCGGGGACCCAATTCCGGCGGATTCCCGCCCCCCCGCTTTCTCGGAGGACAAGTCTCGCGGGAATGACGGTTCCTTTCTTCTGACTCCTGACTTCTGACTCCTGGCTCCTGACTCCTGACTCCTTCACTTCGTGATGATCGTTGCATCAACATTCATGCCGGGGCGCAGGATGGCTTTATCCGGGGAAATGGGATCGACGAGTATCTTCACCGGAATACGCTCCACGACTTTGACAAAATTGCCCGTGGCGTTTTCCGGAGGCAAGAGGCTGAGCCTGGCGCCCGTTGCTCCTGCAATCGAATCGACGTGCCCGGCGAAGGTCTCCCCGTACATATCCACATGAATCTCGGCCTTCTGCCCGGGACGCACTTTTTCCAACTGAGTCTCTTTGAAGTTGGCAGTCACCCAGACGTCCTGAAGGGGAATCAACACCAGGAGGCTCTGTCCGGGTTGAACGATCTGGCCGACCTCTACCGCCTTCTTGGTTACCACGCTGTCCATGGGGGCCACCACCGTGGCGTAGCTCAGTTGCAGTTCGGCAGCCTCGAGATTGGCTTTGGCTTGCGCCACGGCTGCGACCGCAGCCGCAGCGTCAGCCTGCTTGATGGGAACCTGGCGGTTATTGGCACGCGCTTGCTGGACCCCGGCGCGCGCCTGGTCCACTTTAGCCTTGGCCGCCAGCATTGCGTCCTTGGAAATTTCTGCCTCTCGCTCCGCAGCGGCCAGTTGATCCTTGGCCGCTGCCAGCGTGCTTTCCGCCACGCGCGCCCCCGCCTGGTAGGCATCAAACTGCAGCTCGGAGATTTCCGCCTTTTGCACGAGGGTCTTCATGCGCGCCAGGTCCGCCTGGGCGCGGTCGTTATCGGCCTGCCGCGCGTCCACGTTGGCGCGGGCGAATTCGAGTTCTGCGGTCGAGTCTTTTTGGTAGGTTGACTTGGCTCGGTCATATTCGGCCTGCGCGTTGGCAAGCTGCGCATCAGCGGAAGAGGTATAGCTTTGCGTGGTTTCCTGGGTCATCGGCACTCCCACCTCGGCCGCCTTAGCCTGGCTCTCGGCGAGCGCCAGGGCCGCTTTGGCCTGATCCACCCGAGCCTGGTAGTCACGAGGATCGATGCGCACCAGGACCTGACCTGCCTTGACCGTCTGGTTGTCAAGCACCTGCACCTCGGAGATGTCACCGTAAATCTTGGCAGCGATCGGAATGATGTGACCGTCCACCTCGGCATCGTCGGTACTTACCCGATTACGGTAGTAGAGGATCAGCGTGACGGTTACCACGGCCAGTACCACCACAGCTCCCAGCAAGGCCCGGCGAAACTTCGGGTCGGCCCAGCGGCTGGTTGCGCCCGCGCGCTCCGGCTCACGCTGCGGTGAGGCAGACGGCTCCTGGTTCATAACTTTTTCCAGTTCTGCGACGTTCGATTCCATGATGCTTCCACCTCACTTTGCGTAAAGGCCTTCTGTTTGGCCGATGGCATGTGCCAGGTCGGCGCGAGATTGATTGTAACCGTAAAGGGCCGCAATCTGATTATCATTGGCGCGCGCCAAGGCGTCCTGCGCAGTGATCACTTCGATGTTGTTGGCAACGCCAGCCTGAAAACGGTCGCGCGCCTGAACCACTTCTTCCTTAGCCAGATTGACACCCAGATTGGCGACTTCGACTTCGTGCCGCGCGGACTCGAGTTGCGCGACGCCGGTCTTCACTTCCAAGGCGATCTGGTCACGAAGATCCGATCTTTCCTGCATGACTTTCTTCAGTTCCAGATTCGACCGTGTAATCTGAGCGTGGATCCTCCCGCTGGTGATAATCGGCACGTCAAAAGAAACCTGGAGTGTATAAGAGGGAATTGAGCCCGGCAAGGACAAGCCTTGATAGGCCCAGTCGCCCCCGAAGTTGATACTCGGGAGCCGTGATTCGCTGGCCCCCTTGATTGCAAGCCGTGCAATCCGTTCTTGCGCTTCGAGCGCTTTCATCTCCGAGCGAGTCAGCAGGGCCTGTTCGACGCTCTCGTTAGCCGCAAATTCCGGAGTCTGGAAGAAGCTGGGTTGGTCCGCCAACTCCACTTTCTGGTGTGGGTCAAGATTGAGAAGCCGGACGAGCCCGTAGAGGGCGACTTCTTCCTGCGTTTGCGCTTCGATGAGGCGCTGTTTTTCGTTCTGTAATTCGACGTTGGCGCGCAGGGTGTCGAGGCCGGTGCCCACACCGTTTTTCTGCAAGTCGGAGGCTTGATCGTAAAGGGCCTGCGCCAAATCGACCCGTGATTTCGCGGCTACCACCGCTGCGCCTGCCCGCATGCCTCCCAAATACTGTGAAACCACCAGCAGCACGATCTGCTCCCGGACGGTTGTTTCCTGGGCCTCACTTGCCCGGATGCCCTGGTGGGCCGACTGCCAGCGGCGCCACAGGGTCAGATCGAATATCGGCATCCCAAAGTTCGGACCCGCCTGGAAAAACTGAAACGGCCCGCCATGCTGCGGGATGCCGGGAAACTTGCTGCCAAACAAAGCGTAGATGTTATAGCGCATGGCTCTGTCCACAGTCTGAAAGTCAGCCTGCGGAAGCAGTCCGGCGCGCGCCAAGTTCTGGTCCTGTACGCTTTGGGCCAGATCCAGGTTGGAAATCTGGACCTGGGGGTTCTGCTTCAAAGCAAGCTGCACTGCCTCCTGGAGCGTCAGCTTCAGTGCCTTGCCCTCTTGCGCTCGCGCGCGCCCAGCGGGGATGAACGTCGGAACGAGCAACACGATCAGCATCTTGACAAGGGCTTGTTTAGCCCCCTGCGCTCTTCCACTGCTCCGCTTGTGCTCCTCGTCGTAATTTGAGATTTCTTCGATGATGGACCTCGTCATCAGGCCCGTTCCGACCAGCTTTGCTCCTTGGCCATGGATCTTGGCTAACAGACACTTTCCTTTGGAATCGATGAAGGTCACGCCGGCGAGTTCCACAATGACGTGATTCCACTTTTCGACGGTCGAACTCCAGCAGCGCTCGAACTCCTCAACCCACGGGCCCGCGAGCTTGCCTTCGAGCTTCAGCGTGACCTTGCCTTGGCGTTCTTCGACATTAGTTGTAACTCGGAGCATGGTTTGCGATTCACCTCGCTTGCATTGAGTACGGCAGTCTTGTGGCCAAACGCTGCGATCAATAATCGGTGCGGATAACTATATGTAGTAAAAGGACTTAATTTAATTCTGTCGGGATTTGGGAGTTTCTGACGAAGGAGTGGTAGCCGATATTTCGGCACGAGCCGAAAGCTCGGCACGCTTTCGAAATCGGCAGTCACGTCTGGCGCCAACCGAGCCCAGTCAGCCCCACGCCGTAGGTTAGCCCAACTTCCGCGGTCCAAAGGATTTTTTGGGCAGTTCCGGAGAGTAATGCTTTTGTTTGCAGCGCTCGTTCCCTTTCAGGCCTAAATAGTGACGAATACACACAAATATATTCCT
>JBELAJ010000363.1:0-8585 GCA_049508935.1 Terriglobia bacterium
GATACCGCGTGTGCAAATCACATCCTATAATCGACATGTTCGGCTCCTTTCCCGGCAGCCTTGGTCGTCACACAACCTAGTTTACCGGTTCTTAAGGAGCCGACGACATTATGGAATCAGACTCCTGCCTTTTGGAGTCTGCGATGTTCCGAAGGGACAGGTCTGTGCTGCCCGCTCAGTCCAGTGGATCCATGCGGAGCACGGACACGTCATTCAAGCAGTAATACCGCCAGCTCGACCACGGCCAATCCCCAGGCGAACTCTCGAGGCCGCGCCGGACCGGGTTATTGCAGTTCAGTTTCTCTCGGCGCTTCTTTTCGGTGTAGACGTTGAAGGGGTGAAAACGCCGATTCCAGAGCAGTCGCTCATGCCCGTCGGCTGACAGGCGCCCGGAAACCATGAAAATGCGCGAAGCGCCTTGGAGTGCGGCGGCTCGACGCCGCCGTTGCATTGCGCCGACCGAGTTTCTTGTGAGAAGAGCCTTAAAGTGCGCCACTGGTGCGTCGTGTAACTCTGCCTCCCGCAATAATTCCAAGGCGGCGTCAAGCCGCCGCACTCCAAGGTGCCTTCGGCACACAGATTTTCAAAGCCGGAAGTGGGACTCGTCAGGGACGCTGGGCGGCAAGCGGAGGCGAGCCAGAATTGTGCGGCGCCAGGGATACTGCCAGTTGCCGCGAAGCGTTCTGAGGATGCGATGCGGGTTGGGGCTGATATGCTATACTTGTATAGCAAGAAAGGGTTCCCCCGACCACGGTTCCGGGAACCATTGGAGAGAGGTGCTTATGTTGGCCATTCGATTGCCGCACTCCATCGAAAGGCGCTTGGAGAGGCTGGCGCGCCGCACCGGTCGCACCAAGACCTTCTACGCCCGGGAAGCCATTCTCGAGCACCTGGAAGAGCTCGAGGACCTTTATCTGGCCGAACGCGCGCTGGAACGCATCCACACAGGAGAAGAGCGCGCCATCCCCCTCAGAGACGTGATGAAACGTCATGGCCTGGAACGTTGAGCTGTCGGAGTCCGCGGAACGGGAACTCGGCAAACTGGACCCTCAGGACAGGAAGCGAATCCTGAGGTTTCTTCATGACCGACTGGCCCGAGTGGAGGATCTGCGGAGCCTTGGCCAAGCGCTGCACGGATCGCGGTTAGGCGAGTTCTGGCGGTATCGCGTGGGTGATTACCGTCTGATCGCGAAGATTGAAGACGACCGCCTGGTCGTGCTGGTCCTCCGCGTAGGGCACCGCAAGGAAATCTACCGGTAGTGCTTCAAGCGCGCAATCTGTTATAGTAAGGAGCAGGTGTAAACAAAACCCGATGGACTATGATCAACTAGCCAGCTTCCTGGAAGTCTCCAAGCTGCAGAGTTTCTCGCGTGCGGCCGAGAAGCTCTTTCGTACGCAGCCTGCCATCAGCGCGCAAGTGCGGCTTTTGGAGCAGGAGTGTGGGGAGAAGCTATTTGACCGCAGCGGCAAGAAAGTCCTCCTGACCCCGGCGGGGGAGATCCTGCGGCGGTACGCGGAGAAGTTGCTGGAACTGCATAAGGAGGCCCTGCAAGCCATCGCCGAGCTGAACCAGACGCCTCGCGGGAAGCTCTACATGGGGGCCAACGAGGCCACCTGCCTCTACGTCCTGCCCAAGACTTTCGCCAAATTCAAGCAGCTTTATCCCTTGGTGCAGATCAGCATCTATCGCAACTTCAGCCACAAGATTCTGCAAAAGGTTCAGGAAGGGGTCCTGGATCTGGGGATTGTCACTCTGCCGCATGCCGCCAATAACACGGAGGTCATCCCACTCTTTCGCGACGAAGTGCAGCTTGTGGTGCCTCGGAATCACCCCTTGGGGAAGAACAAGAGCGTGACGCCGGAGGAGATTGCGAACCACCCGCTTATTCTGCCCAAGACCGGTCACACGCGGGTGGTGATTGACCGGCTGCTGCGCGATTACCGCGACCGCATCCAGATTTCCATGGAATTGGCGAGCGTAGAAACGATCAAGAAATTTGTGGGTGCGGGTCTGGGAATTTCCTTGATCAGCAGGACCTACGCGCAACCGGAGGTTCAGGCCGGCCTGTTGAAACTGATTCCACTCGAGGGCCAGAAGATCTACCGGGAACTCGGCTTAGTGTATCGCCGTGACCGGTACCTGTCGCTTCCTGCAAAGGTCTTCATCGACGTGGTTCGCGAATCGACTAAGACGCCCGAATCTGCCGCTCCACCCGCGGCCGCGAGTGCGATGCGCTAAAGTGCCAGGCCGGTTTCACGCCAAGGCATAAAGTACGCAAAGGCCGCAACGAAAAATCAACACTTCCGCTTTGCGTTTCTTGGCGACTTCGCGTCCCGGCGCGAGCTGTTTCTAATTCTTGCACACCTTCGAAGCCCAGGGCTGCATTTCTGAGCCACTACGCCCTATCCCCCTTGTGTCGAGTCGGGGAACAAGGAACGATCTATGGTTAAGGAAGTGATACCTCCCGTAAAGCCCAAGAAGCCGCTTGTTGTCATGAAGTTCGGCGGGACTTCGGTGGGAAACGCCGAGCGCATGCAAAACGTGGGCAACCTGTTGGCCGAGCACGCACAGCACGCTGAGTTGGCGGTGGTGGTTTCGGCTATGGGCGGAGTGACGGACATGCTGATACGCGCCGCCGCGGAAGCCAGCGCCGGTGACGGCGAACACTGGAAGAACGTGCGGCGGGAGTTGGCGCGCCGTCATCGCGAGGTCGCCGACCAACTCCTCTCCGCCGCGGAACAGTCTTTCGTGCTGCCTCGCCTGGCCGCACAGGTGGGCAACTTCGAGAACCTGTGTTCAGGATTCTCGCTGGTTCGAGAAGTTACACCCCGCGCCATGGATACGCTCTCGAGCCTGGGCGAAGTGATGTCTGCAAACCTCATGGCGGCTATCCTTCGCTCCCTGGGTATCGCGGCGGAAGCGGTGGATGCCACCGAACTGATCGTTACTGACGACAACTTCGGCAACGCCTCTCCACTGTTCGAAGAGACCGCCGCCAAAACCCGCCAGCGCCTGGCGGCGCTTCGCCGGCGCGGAGTGATTCCTGTGATCACCGGGTTTCGGGGCGCGACACCCGAGGGCGTGTGCACGACGCTCGGCCGGGGCGGATCAGACTTCAGCGGCACAATCATCGGAGCAGCGCTGGACGCCGACGAAGTGTGGATCTGGACCGACGTGGACGGAGTGATGACGGCTGACCCGCGCCTGGTGCCGGAAGCGCGGATCATTCCCGGCATCTCCTACCGGGAGGCCATCGAGCTTTCTTTCTTCGGCGCCAAGGTGCTACACCCCAAGACCATTCAGCCGGTGATGAAGAAAAAGATCCCAGTCTGGATCAAGAACAGCTTTAACCCCTCCTGTCCCGGAACACGGATCGTGCCTTCCGCCGCCGATGGCCCGCCGGGCGTGAAGGCCATCACCTCGCTCGGCAAAGCCAGCCTTATTATGGTGAGCGGGGGAGATCGACTGAGCTTCGCTCAGTTGGCAAGCCGGGTTTTCACTTGCCTCAGCACGGAAGGCATCACCTCGCTCATGGTGACCCAATCGTCCGCTGAGAATGTGCTTTGCCTCGCCGTCCACGATGCGGAACTTAAGCGGACAAAGGCCAAGCTCGAGAAAGCATTCGAGCTGGAAATCATTCACGACCGCTCCACGTCGATAGAGGTCATGCCGCATGTGGCCATCGTCGTTGCTGTCGGAGAAAACATGAAGGGCACGCCGGGCGTGGCCGGGCGGGCCTTCGGGGCGCTGGGCCGGCGCGCCATCAACATCATCGCCATCGCCCAGGGGTCTTCCGAACTGAGTATCTCATTTGCCGTGAAGTCTTCCGACGTGAAGGAAGCGGTGAAGACGATTCACGAGGAATTCAAGCTCTAGGAGTCAGAAGAGGTGTCAGGTGCCAGGTGTGAGGTGTCAGGGAAGTGCAATTCACCATTGAGGGATGCTCTGCCTGCAGCTTTTCCCTAGCCCCTAGTCCCCAGCCCCTAGCCCCTTCTTACTCACAACTGACGACTGAGAACTGAAAACCACGCATGTCCGCCTACCTCCAATGCATCGAAGACGCTTGCCGGCGCAAGCAGGACCCGAAAAAGGATGCGCACGCGTGTGCTTACTGTGGCGGGCTTCTGGAGGTGAAATACGAGTTTGAAAACTTCGACCCCGAATGCATGCGGCGGACATGGCATCAGCGGCGACTGAGTGGCGAGCCCATCGACCGCAGCGGGGTCTGGCGCTTTCGCGAACTGATTCCGTTCGTCGAACCGGGCGACCGCATTATCTCGCTTTCGGAGGGCTCGACGCCTCTCGTAGGGACGCGCCGCACCGGTTGGTGGGCGGGCCCCGTTCACTTGACCATCAAGCACCAGGGCAACAATCCCACGGGCTCGTTTAAGGACCTGGGGATGACCGCCTGCATTACGCGCGCCGCCTCGCGCGGAATACGCCGGGTGGCATGCGCCTCGACCGGCAATACATCGTCCTCGATGGCCGCCTACGCGGCCCGCGCAGGCATGAAGGCGCTGCTGTTTGTTCCTTACCGGCAAATCTCCGCCGCCAAGCTCGCTCAAGCCTTGGATTTTGGCTCGTTGGTGGTGGAGGTCGGGGATACTTTCGATGAGGCCTTCAGGCTGCTGCGAGAGATCGCCTGCGAACTGGATCTTTACCTCGTGAACTCGGTGAACCCTTTCCGCATCGAAGGCCAGAAAACTATCGTGGCGGAGATGCTTGAACAGCGGGCCTGGCGTCCGCCCGATTATATCGTGGTTCCAGGCGGGAATCTTGGCAACGTCTCCGCCATCGGCAAGGGGCTGCGCGAGCTGAAAGAAATGGGATTCATCGAAAAGGTGCCGCAACTGTTCGTGGTGCAGGCGGCGGGCGCGAGTCCCTTCCATCAGATGTTGGCCGGCGGCTTGAACGAACTGACTCCAATAGATAAACCCGATACCGAGGCCACGGCGATTCGTATTGGCCACCCTGCGAATTGGAAGAAAGCCCAACGAGTGCTCGAGTGGTCAGGGGGATTCACAGAATGCGTCACCGACACCGAGATATTTGAGGCGAAGACCATGCTGGCGGAAGACGGCGTCGGATGTGAGCCCGCCTCTGCCGCAACTATCGCCGGCGTTCGCAAGTTGGTGCGCGCCGGCAAAATTCCCTGGCACGCCGACATTGTCTGCGTTCTTACCGGCAACCAACTGAAGGATACCGAGTACGTCATGCGCCACCGCTCGGATGTGCAGGAAAGCCGCCAGCGACTTCGCGTCGAGCCGAATATCGAGGCGTTGCGGAAGGCGCTGGAACCGGTGGTTGGTAAGAGTCGATAGTTAACAGTCGACAGTAAAAAGCGTGTCCTTCCGAGCGAAGCGAGGAATCTCGCAGTGAGAGGGTGCCTCAGAACTGGAGCGAGATCCCTCGCTTCGCTCGGAAGGACACAGCAGGGCTCGCCACTTGTTATGAAAATGCCCGCGCCCCCTTGGGGGAGAGGGTGGCCTGTGACGGCGCCTTCATCAGCCCGTCAGCTGACGGGGTCGGGTGATGGGGTGTGCCGAACACCTGGCACCCGACGCCTGAACTGTCATGGACCAAGCACTGCGCCAGGAAGTACGATTCCTCACCACACGCCTGGGGGCGATTGTGCAGGAGCAGTGTGGAGCAAAGACGTTCCAGGCGATCGAACATCTGCGCAGCCTCGCCAAGCAGATCCGAAAGCACCCCGATCCGAAGCTCCTCGAACTCAAGGAATCGGCCGTCCGCGAACTTTCGAATCGCCAGGCCACCGAGGTCGCGCACGCTTTCAGCCTCTTTTTTCATCTCGTTAACCTTTGCGAAGAGCGCGAGCGGGTGCGCCGCCTGCGCGCCTACGACTCACAGGAAGCGGGCGCGCCCATGTCCTTGCGCCGGACCTTCAGTGAGCTACGGCGCCAGGAAGTTCCGATCGCCCAGCTCAGGCACCTGCTTCGAGCCATGCATGTCGAGCCAGTGCTTACTGCCCACCCGACGGAAGCCAAACGCCGCAGTGTCCTCAACCACATTCTGCGGATCGGCCGAACTCTCGAGGCTTTGCAGGGAAGCCCGCGCGCCGCTCAAGAGCAGGCGATTGATCCCTCCATCGAGGCTTTGTGGCTCACCGATGAGGTCCGCGAGGCCGCCGTTACACCTCAAATCGAGAGCGAGAATGCGCGCTTCTACCTCGAGCGCACCATCTACGATCTGGCAGGAACTTTTTGGGAGAGATTTTGCGACGAGCTTTTTCGTTATGATCCCCGCCTTCCTGAGCCCGTGCCCTTCCTGAGTTTTGGCTCCTGGGTAGGAACTGACCGGGACGGCAATCCCAACGTCACGCCGGCCACCAGTAAGGAAGCCGCCGAGGATGTCCGCAAAAGCATTCTGCGTTACCACCACGCAAGTTGCCGGCGCATGTTAGGTCTGGCATCATTTCCGTGCCGTCACGTTCCGGAAATCCAGCGCGATCTCGACCGGCTGATGCGCCGCTTTCCTGAGACGCGCACTTTCCGGGAAGTGGATCAACCCAGCGAACTTTACCGGCGCAAACTCCGCATCATGATGTGGAGGCTTGACCAGACCGTGAATCGCGAGCGAGGCGCCTACGGGACTCCCGGCGAATTCACAGGCGATCTACGCCAACTTGAGCGCCTCCTGGCGCGCCATGGCAGTCCTCGAATCTCGAAACTGGGCGCCCGCAGGCTGCGCGTGGCCTCGCAGGTTTTCGGTTTCCATGGCGCGAGCCTCGATTTTCGCACCCATTCCCATGCTACCCGCGCCGCCGCCGCCGAACTTTTGCAAACACAGGGGCTTCCTTCCGAACCCTCCGAGGCGCGCATTCTTTCCATCAAAAGGCTTCTCGAAAAGCCGAGAATCCTGAAGACGCAGGTCCGCGCTGCGGAACCTTTCGAGACGCACACATTCTCTGAAGCTACCCGGCGCGTTTTGGAAGAGCTTCGAGCGCTCGAAGAAATCCAGAGGCGCGACGGAGAGGCGGCTTCGCATCGTTACATCCTGAGCATGACGGGCAGTGCGGCGGACGTTTGGGATATTCTCCTGCTGGGGCAGCAAGCCGGGTTGGTAGCACTCCGCAAGGGCGAGTTGCACTCATTCTTCGACGTCATTCCTCTATTTGAGACCTTGGACGATTTGGAAGCTGGGCCGGTGATCATGCAGGAACTTTTCCGTGACCCGCTCTACCGGCGCATATTGAAGTCCCGCGGTGATTTTCAGGAAGTCATGCTAGGGTATTCCGACTCGGTCAAAGACGGCGGTTATGTTGCCGCCAACTGGGCGCTGTTCCGCGCGCAGAAGAGATTGGCGTCGGTGGCGGAAAAATGCGGCGTGAAACTAGGCCTGTTTCACGGCAAAGGCGGGACCATTGACCGCGGGGGCGGACAGTCCCACCGCAGCATCGAGGCGCAACCCTTCGCGGCTCCCGGCGGAAGGCTTCGCATCACTGAACAGGGCGAGGTTATCTCTCTCAAATATGCCGACCCGGCCATAGCCGAGCGGAACCTCGAACAGCTCGTTACGGCCGTGCTGCACGCCCACCTGCTGCACTTCCGTGGCTTCGAAGTGGAGGAGATTCCTGAGTGGGAAACGCATGCGCAGGAACTCGCCGCCAGCAGCCGCGCCTTTTATCGCGAACTCGTTTACGAAACACCGGGATTCGTCACCTATTTTCGCCAGGCTACGCCCATCGACCTGATTGAGCGGATCCGCCTCGGGTCGCGTCCCAGCCGCCGGTTCCAGACGGGAAACCTGGGCGACTTGCGCGCCATTCCCTGGGTCTTTGCCTGGACGCAATCGCGCCACCTCATCCCGGCCTGGTACGGTCTTGGCTACTCGCTCGAGAAATTCGTCGCCGATCACGGCGCGAACGGGCTCCAGGTGCTGCGCCGCATGTACAAGGGCTGGCCTTTCTTCGGCATTCTGATCGGCAACGCGGAAGCCTCACTGGCCAAGACCGACCTCTATATCGCCAGCCGCTACGCCGCCTTGGTTCGGCCCCCATCGCTTGGCTCGAGCATCTTCGAGCGCATCCGGGAAGAATACGATCGCAGCGTTCGCTGCGTGCTCGAGGTGTCAGGCTCGAATCACCTGCTCGAACGCCAACCCGTGCTCGCGGAATCCATCCGCCTGCGCAATCCTTACGTGGACCCTCTCAACTTCCTTCAGATCCGCTTCCTCGAAAAGTGGCGCCGCGCGCCCGACCGGCAACCGGACATACTCCACCTTCTGCAAATTACCGTCGGTGGTATTGCCTTTGGGATGAAGAGCACGGGTTAGGGGCTGGGGACTGGGGGCTAGAGACTGGGGAATTTTTGGATTTTCGATTTTGGATTGGGGATCGCGCTGTGTCGTGCCCCCCCCCGCTTTCGTTTCACCACTTTCTCCGTTTGCGTGTGGCATGTCCCACGTCTTCCGCTGGACGCCGGTGGGCCAAAGTGAATGAACAACCCTCTCCCTTGGGGAGAGGGTGGCCCGCGACGGCGCTTTTATCAGCCGTCGTGGGACGGGTGAGGGGTTTCTTCCCCTCGCAAGCCACGTTGTCCAACCAAACCCCATCTCAGTTGTAGTT
>JBELAJ010000364.1:0-8580 GCA_049508935.1 Terriglobia bacterium
AACTGACGACTGATGACTATATTCTCTTAAACGCCTTTTGCAAGTCTTTCATCCCATAGCGCAGGACCGTGGGGCGCCCGTGAGGACAAGTCATGGGGCACTCCGTCTGGGCGAGAGACTGGAGCAGCCAATCCATTTTGCTCCTGTCGAGCGGCATATTCACCTTGATGGCCGCGTGGCAGGACACCGAGGCGGCGATCTTGTTCCGGAGGATATCCAAGGACACCGTCCGCCCTTCTTGCCGGGCGTTGTCCAGGATTTCGCGCATCAGATCGCCTACGTCGTCGGCGCGCGTTTCTGCGGGTGCGGCCTTGATCGCCAGGGTACGCTGGCCAAAGGGCTCAACTTCGAAGCCGTTGGCCGCCAATTCTTCCGCAATCTCCTGGTAGGTAACCTGCTGCTCAGCCCTTAATTCCAAAATGATGGGCACTAACAGCCGCTGCACCGAAACCTTTTTCTCCTGCCGCATGCGGACGTGCCGGTCAAACAACACCCGCTCGTGCGCGGCGTGCTGGTCCACAACCCAGAGCCCGGCGGGATTAGTGGCCACGATAAAACTCTCCTGGACCTGGCCGAGCGGCTGAAGATCCGCCGGCAACTCGCCTGGGGGCGCGATGTCGTAAGGGGTGGCCTGGAGGACACGCGAATCGGCTTCAAATCGCGACGCTGCCGGCGCGTAAGGAGATAGGGCGGCCTCCAGCGGGAGCTGTCCCGTGCGCGGCACTGGCTCGGGCGAAGACAATTTGAACGGCGTAGGGGCACGCCATGGCGTGCCCGTACGAACCTGCGATGGCGTGCCCGTACGGGGCTGCCACGGTGCGCCTCTACTGTCGTGGCTTGGTGTGCCCGCGCGGGACTGAGGTGGCGGGCCAATAAGCGGATCTTGGACGCCTTGCCTCGCCGCCTCTTCCGCGAGTTTCTCGGCCACCTCCGCCGCATCGGTCTCCACGGGCACTTCTCGCGACGACCGGCCCATCGGAAACGAAGCGACGGGCCGCGTTGCCAGCAGAGCCTGACGAAGCGAGTCCCGCACCAAGTCGTGGACAAAACCCGAATGCCGAAACCGCACTTCAACTTTGGAGGGATGGACGTTTACATCCACCTCGACCGCCGGCAACTCGAGAAAGATCAGGGCCACCGGAAACACTGAGGCGGGAAGAATATTGCGGTAGGCTTCCGTGATGGCGTGCAGGATCAAGCGGTCACGAACCAGCCGGCGATTCACAAAAAAGTAAATGTTATTGCGGTTGAGCTTGTGCACCTCGGGCCGGGAAGTGAACCCGAAGACGCGGACCAGAGGCGCTTCGGCAGCACTTTCGCCTTCCTCCTCGATGCCGGGGGGGGCGGGAACCACCATGCGCCGCTCGACGGGAGCAATCTCGATCAATTGCTCGAGGGTTTGCGCGCCCATCACCTGGTAAACACGTTCGCGCAGGCTCGAAACCGGCGACACCTGAAGAATCTCGTTATTCAAGGAAGTAAGGCGAAAACCCTTGTCCGGGTGGGCGAGCGCATAATGCGTCACCAGGCTCGCAATGTGGCCGAGTTCGGTGGATTCGGATTTCAGAAACTTGCGGCGCGCCGGGGTATTGTAGAAGAGGTCTCGCACCTCCACCCGCGTGCCCGCCTCCCAAGCCACTTCCTTGACATCGCGCAGCTTGCCGCCCGCAATTTCCAGGCGCGTGCCTGAACTCTCCGAAGCGTGCCGGGTCTCGAGCACCAGGCGCGAAACGGCCGCCATCGAGGGCAGTGCTTCGCCGCGAAAGCCCAGCGTCGAGATTTCAAATATGTCCTCGGCAGAGTGGATTTTGCTGGTAGCGTGACGCTCGAAGGCCAGCAAAGCATCGTCGTGGCTCATGCCGCACCCATCGTCCACGACGCGGATCAGGCGTTTCCCTCCCGATTCCACGGAAACTTGGATAAGGCCTGCCCCAGCGTCCACGGAGTTCTCCACCAACTCCTTCACCACAGAGGCAGGGCGCTCCACCACTTCGCCAGCGGCGATTTTGTTGACAACGATTTCCGGCAGGATGCGAATGACGGACATAGGCGAATTGATTCATTGAGCCATTGAGTCATTGAGCCATTAGTTCAGCAAAAAGTTGAACCGATGGCTGGATGACCCGTTTGCTCAGCGCCTTTGTGAGTCAATGGCTCAATGACTCAATGAATCAATGGCTCAATCCTTCTTGATTTCCAACCCCAGTTCCTCAAGCTGCTCCGGCTCGACGCCGGCGGGAGCCTCACTCATCAAATCTACAGCGCTGGCGGTCTTCGGGAAGGCGATAACCTCGCGGATGTTCGACTCGCCGGCCATGAAGGCAATGATTCGGTCGTAGCCGAGTGCTATACCGCCGTGCGGGGGTGTTCCGTACTCGAGGGCCTCGAGAAAGAAGCCGAAGCGCTCGCGAGCTTTTTCTTCCGTCAAGCCCAAGACGCTGAAGACGCGCCGCTGGATGTCCTGCCGGTGGATACGAATCGAGCCACCGCCGATTTCCGATCCGTTGAGAACCAGGTCGTATCCGAGCGCCTTCACCGAGCCCGGATCGGACTCGATCGCCTCAAGGTCTTCCTCGCGCGGCGAAGTGAAAGGATGGTGCATGGCGGCGTAGCGCTTCTCCCGCTCATCGTAATCGAACATGGGAAAATCAATCACCCACAGAAAGTTCCAGGTCCCGGGCTTAATCAGCCCCAGCCGTTCGGCCAACTCCAGCCTGAACCAGCCTGAGGCTTCGTCAAGTTGATGAACTCTGTGCCGCGAAGTTTCTTCGCAACCGAGGAGCACGATGAGATCGCCTGCAACCGCCTCGGTGGCGCTCGCGATACCGCGGAGGCATTCCTCGCCCACCGTCTTCGCGAGCCGCGACTGAATCTCGGCATCCTTCAATTCAACAAGGGCGACATTCCCTGCTCCATAGGCCTTGAGCGGAACCTGGTACTTGTCCATCTGGCTGCGCGAGATTTTGCCCGCCCCGCCTGGAATTCGCAGCGCTTTCACCGCCTTGAACCCGCGAACATTGGCCAGGGGGTTTCCAGTCACATCAATTCGTTTCCACGCCAGGTCGAATCCCAGGTGGGGCTTGTCGGAGCCGTAGCGCTCCATCGCCAATTCATAAGTGAGGCGCTGGAACGGGCGCTTGACTTCCACCTGCACCAGCGCGAAGAGCTTTTCCATCAGCCGCTCGATGATGTCGAATAGCGCGTCCCGCTGTGGGAACGATATCTCGATGTCGATTTGCGTAAACTCCGGCTGGCGGTCGGCGCGCAAATCTTCGTCGCGAAAACACCTGACGATCTGGAAATAACGGTCGAAGCCCCCGATCATGAGGATCTGTTTGAAGAGTTGCGGAGACTGCGGCAAAGCGTAGAAATGGCCGTGATGAAGACGGCTGGGGACCAGGTAGTCACGCGCGCCCTCCGGCGTCGAGCGCGTCATGAAGGGCGTTTCGATTTCACTGAAGCCGTGCTCGGAGAGGTGCTGGCGGACCACCTGGCTGGCTTTGTGCCGAAGCCGCAAGTTGCGCTGCATCCGCCCCCGCCTTAAGTCCAGGTAGCGATAACGAAGCCGAGTCTCCTCGCTCGTCTTTGTTTCGTCCTCGATCGGAAAGGGCGGAGTCTTGGACTCGTTAAGGACCAGAAGCCTCGCCGCTTTGACTTCCACCCTTCCGGTGGCAATCTGCGGGTTAACCGTCTCGGTCGAGCGCAGCACCACTTCGCCTTCCACGCCCACCACATACTCGGGCCGCACTTCGTCGGCGCGGTCATGCGCCTGGGCGCTGATTTCCGGATTGCAGACGACCTGCGTCACGCCGGTATGGTCGCGGAGATCGAGAAAAATGATATTCCCCAGGTCGCGGCGGCTGTCTACCCAACCGGCAAGAAACACCGTCTGCCCCGCGTCAGATTCTCGAAGCTCACCGCAATAGTGGGTCCGTTGTCGATCTCCAAGAAGGTCAAGTTTCACAGTCACCGCCAAAAAGAAATAGTAAACTGTAAATGGTAAATGCTGAATTACGAAAATCGAGCTGGAGGAGCGCTGTCATTCCGAGCGAAGCGAGGAATCTCGCTCTGCGTCAAACAAACCGGCAAACGAAGATCAGAGCGAGATTCCTCGCTTCGCTCGGAATGACAACACAATGTTAGTCCAGATTTCATAATTAACAATTTACTATTTATAATTCACTGATTGCCGTTCACAGTCTTGCCCTAAGATACGACACGATGTTACCGGGCTCCACTTCCTCCTGCTGGCCGGTGGCCATATCTTTCATTTGATATCGCCCCGCTGAGATTTCGCCCTCGCCGATAATAATGGCAAAGCGCGCCTGGAGCTTGCTTGCCACTCCCATCGCCTTCTTGATCTTCATGGGATCGTAATCGATCTCGACGCTCAAACCCTGCGCACGCAGCTCGCGCGCCAGGCCTGCGGCTGCTGAAAGGGCGGCCTCGCCCATCCAGACGATGTAAGCCGCAAGAGGCGCCTCGGATTTAAGCACCGCGGCCGCTTGCACCGCGAGAATCAGGCGGTCCTGGCCGATCGAGAAGCCGATGCCTGGGGTGGGCGGGCCACCCAGCATGTCGGACAGCCCATCGTACCGGCCGCCGCCCAGTACGGCGTTCTGCGCGCCCAAGGCTCCGCTGGTAATCTCGAAAGTGGTCCGCGTGTAGTAGTCGAGCCCGCGCACCAGGCGGGGCGTAACCTGATAAGGAATCCCGCGCCCCTGAAGTTCGCTCGTCACGCGGTCGAAATGCTGCCGGCACTCGGGGTCAAGATGGTCGATGATTTTGGGCAGCTTCTCGATGATGGGCTGGTCCGCCTCCACCTTGCAGTCCAGCACCCGCAGGGGGTTTGTCTCCGCGCGCCGCTGGCAATCTGCGCACATCGAGGCTTTCACGGCTTGGAGGGACTGGCGCAGAACCGTCAGGTACTCGGCGCGGCACTTCGGGCAGCCCACCGAGTTCAAGAGAAGCTGATACTCCCGAATGCCCACTCGTTCCAGAAAGAGCACAAGCATCTCCAGGACTTCCGCATCCACCAGCGGGCTTTGCGACCCCAAAACTTCCGCACCGATCTGATAGAACTGCCGGTAGCGCCCCTTCTGCGGGCGCTCGCGCCGAAACATGGGGCCGATATAGTAAAGTTTGTGAATGCCGCCCTGGTTGTAAAGGCTGTGCTCGATGTAGGCGCGCACCACGGAGGCTGTCGCTTCCGGCCGCAACGTCAACGACTCATCGTCGCGATCCTGAAAGGTGTACATCTCCTTCATCACAATATCTGTATCGGCGCCCACGCTGCGCGAAAATAGCCCCGTCTGCTCCAAAATGGGGGTGCGAATTTCGCCATAGTGATAAGCGCCGAAGACGCGGCGCGCCTCTGCCTCCACACGCTGCCAGAGGTCTGTGTCCGGCGGCAGCAGGTCGCGCGTCCCTTTGACGGAGCGAATGGGTTCAATTCTCATGGTCTATGGGTCGTGCGCCCGGCTCAGAAAGGCAGATCGAAGTCGTCGTCGCTCACCACAAATTCAGAGAGGTACCTTTCCCTGTACTGCAGGTAATGCTTGCCGTGAAGGTCGATGAAATCCCGATCGGCTTCCGTGAGCTGCCGCTTCAGACGGGCCGGCACGCCGAGGTAAAGGCTGTTCGGGGGAACCACGGTATTCTCCACCACCAGCGCCCCGGCGGCAACAATCGAACCTTCCCCGATGCGGGCGTTGTTCAGCACAACGGCGCCAATACCGATCAGGCAGTGATTCTCGACGGTGCAGGCGTGCAGCACGGCTCGGTGCCCCACCGTGACCCAATCGCCGATAGTCACCGGCAGATTCGGGAAACCGTGCACGATGGTGCCGTCCTGAATGTTCGTGTTGGCGCCGATGCGGATCGGCGCAACGTCGCCGCGCAGCACCACCTGAAACCAGACGCTCGAGTTCTCACCAATTTTCACGTCCCCGATAACGTCAGCGCTCCGGGCCACAAATGCCGTGGCCGCAATGCGCGGCGCGGAATCTCCCAGAATCATCTCCATCATCAGCCCCGCTCACTCGGTTCGTAATCAGTCCACAAACCTTTTGAAATTAACATGCCGCGCGAGACCCTGCAAGGATTTAGGCAACCCTTGCCTTCCCAGCCGGCTGGCTTCATTTTCGGTCGGCGCCAATCAACTCGAGCGGCTTGCCTTCCGCCCAGGGTTTGTAAGTGGCGGCGAAGCGAATGCGCTCCTCCGTTGACGGATGGGTATACAGCCAGAAGCGGATGAAGGGACTGGGATCAGGGTCTTCCAGATCTTCCTCGGCCATGACTTGGAAGGACTGAACGTCGGCGGTGTTAGGGTCGGGGACGACCCCGTACGCCACTTCCAGGCCGAACTGGTCGGCCTGATGTTCGAAATGACGCGAGACGCCATTAAGCGCCGGAGAGCCAAGAAACACAAATACGGTCAGTACCAGGAGGACGATCGGAAGCGAGGCGAGATCCGCGACACCCTCAATTCTGTCATCCCGAGTGGAAAGCACAGGATCCCTTGGCTCGCCACCTGGCGAGAAGATGGTTCCCCTCCTTGATAAGGAGGGGTCAGGGGTGGTTGCGTGCGACCTCGACGTTGGGCCACCACCCCCTACCCCCTCCTCTTTCGGAAGAGGGGAATCACAACTTACAGCGATGATCTTGTTAATGGCCAGGAATCCCACGTAGAACAGCACCAGAAAAATCATTTCGTCCATCGCAAATTCCTTGGGGATATGGTGCAGCACATAGTGGCCGGCTTCGTGCCCGACCACCAGAAGGGTTTGATCGGAGTTGAGCTTCTCGAGCGTAGTATCCCACACCACCAGGCGTTTGCTGGCGCCCCAGCCGGAAACGTAGGCGTTCACAATTCTGGTTTTGGCGCTCGCGTCCATTTCGTAGATGCGCGAGCGGGGAATCGCAAGGCCGGCGTGCCCGAGCATTTTCTCAATGCGGTCGGTCAAAGCGGGCTGTGTTTTTTCAAGGGGAGTGAATCGGTAAAAGAGCGGCTCTACAACGTAAGGCTCAACGAGGATGAAAGCCAGCGTGATGGGAATGAAAGCAAGCCAGAAGTAAAGCCACCAGCGCCGCGGGCTGCGCCGCACCAGCCAGTAGAAGACCCAGGCAAGCAAGACCGCCACCACGATCGTGAGGCCCAGGTCCTTCGCCCAATCCCCCACCCAGGACCCAAAGCCTTGGGTCGAGAGGTCGTAGCGGTGCTCGAGCACGAAGCCCCAGAAATAATCGAGAGGGAACTCGAGAGCCCTCACAACGATCAGGAATATCGACACAAATATGGCCGTCTGCAACAGGCGCCGGACGGAGAAGCGTTTGACCCGCTCCCGCAAGCCGACCGAGAACCCGCTCCACCAAAGGAGTGTGTAAATGGCTAGGGCTAGCGCGATGGCCGCGAAGTACAACCGATACTCGGCGCGCGAAAAAGCAATGGCCTTGGCACGCTTCTCCGGCGTCAGGACATAATGCGCTTCCGCCGCCGTCGCCCCGGCCGGTTTTTGACTGGCTCCAGTATTGGACTGCGTCGCCGCCGGAGATTGCGAGGCGGCGGAGGGATCGGGCTGCTGCCAAGCTCTTGCGCAAAGCGGCAAACCGAAGAGGCAGAGAGTAAGGATCAATAGACCATACCTCATAAATCTCCTGGATTCAAATTGTTATTCTAAATCGAATCCAGCCTCGCTGACTCTGCCCGGGCTTGCGAGCGACAGAAACGTGGACGAACCGCGCCAGGGTTGTCTCGTGACGCTGGATCTCGAATCCCGTCCCGAGCAGCAGTTTTCGGACCTCCTTCCGGCTCTTCGCCTTCGAACGCACGAGCTTCGAAAACCAGGAAGGAAGCGAGATGTCCGCCAGGCAGAACAATCCGCCGGGGCGAAGGACGCGAGCCACTTCGAGCGTACCCAAAGAGGCATTACGCCAGTGATGCATGGAGATGGAGCTGGTTACCAGGTCCACGCTGGCGTCACGAAGGCGCAGAGACTCCGCCAGCGCCCGGCAGAATCTGACGGCCGACGACAGACCATGCGCCACTTCGACCATGCCTTGCGCGGGATCAACTCCCATGATATGCGCCGCGGGCCAACGGGCTGCTGCTTTGCGCAGCAGACGGCCGGTGCCACATCCCACATCGAGAATCGCGGAGGGGGTGAAGGTCGGAGCCGCGGCGACCACAACGTCGAGCATCAAAGCGTGTACCCTATCAAAAAAACGCTGACCCCAACAGCTCTCGTACGTTTTCGACCAGCGGTCGAAACGCTCAACGTCACCGCTCATATGGCATGCCCAAGGCTGCTTGAAGCCGGTTACATCGTCGCCCTATCATAGTGCAGGAGAAAATTCTTGACAATAACGACGCCAGAATTTACGATAAGACCTGCGTTTTCAGGAGGTTCGTTTGATAAAGCTGGATATCATTAACGACGTGGTAAATCGCACCGGCATCACCAAAACCAAAGCGGAAATCGCGGTCGAGACCGTCTTCGAATCCATGAAGAAGGCCCTCGCCGGAAGCGACCGCATCGAACTGCGCGGCTTTGGTGTCTTCAACGTGAGGCCCCGCAAGAC
>JBELAJ010000365.1:0-8574 GCA_049508935.1 Terriglobia bacterium
GCCGACTGTGCGGCTTGCAGAATGTGCTCGCCCAAGAACCGCCCTGCCAGCCGGTGCAGCATCTTCGAGTGTTCGGATTTGAAGCGCGTCGCCTTGCCCGCGGCCAGGATCAATATGGAAAACTTCTGATCAGACATTTCACTCTCCCTCGCCTCGAGATCGTTCAAACCTGTGGCATAAGCTGGAAACCAAGGCCGTACTGTTTATTATACACGCGGCAATTGAGCCGGTTTCGCGCGAGGCGCAAAGCGAATCGTAGCGCGGGCGTCTCGCCCGCTGTGGCGCGGGCATTCCTTCGCTACGCTCAGGACAGGCTCTGCCTGCGCGCGGGAGCGGGACGCTCCCACGACCGCGGGCGAGACGCCCGCGCCACCCGCTCCGGCTTGCGTCGGCGGGGCAGCCGCAGTATAACTGTGCGGCAGGCGCAGGGCCGGTTCACGAAGCGGCGCTACCTCAAGCAGGCGTAGGGGCGGCTCGCGAGCCGCCCCTACATCGAGTCTAACAGCGAGGATTCGCCCATGCACCCGACCCGACGAGACTTCTTCAGAGCAGCACTCTTGCTTCCGGCAGGAGCCTACCTGGCCAGATTTCAAGCCCTGGCTGCGCCGGTGCGCGGGGCGGTGAAGATTACCGCCATCAAAGCGCTGCAACTGGACGTTCAAGGCGACGGCTGCCTGGTCAGAATCGAGACCGACGCCGGAATCACCGGCTACGGGGAAACGGGGGTGGACGTGAAGACGGCGCGCGCGCTGATCCCGCGGTTGAACCTGATTGGGGGCGACCCGCTGGCCATCGAGCGCCATTTCCAGGCGATGACCGGGGTCATTCATCCCTACCGGCCCAACTACCCCTTCATCAGCGGGATTGACATTGCCCTGTGGGACGTGGCGGGCAAGATTCTGGATTTGCCCATTTACAAGTTGATGGGCGGGCCGCTGCGCGACGCAGTCGAGATGTATTCGCACGGCGATACACTCAAGGACATGGGCAGCCCAGAGTCGTGCCGGGAGTGGGCGGAGTGGATCAATGACCAGCCCGAAGGATTCAAGACGTTCAAGATCGAGCCGCTTCAGGCGCTCGGAGGTGAACACGCGGGCCCTGAGATCAGCACGGCGCAACTCGCGAAGGTGGCGCGAGGCTTCGCCAACGTGCGCGAGGCGGTGGGGGAGAAGATTGACATCGCTGTGCATTGCCACAACCAGTACGATGTTCCCAGCGCCATTGCCGTCGCCAGGGCCACCGAGGAAATCCGCCCCGCTTGGATCGAAGACCCGCTGAACAGCGTGGAGTTTTGCGAAGGCTGGATGGCGGTAAAGCAGTCGACCCGCACGCCCGTTCTAACCGGCGAGAAAGTTGAAATGGTAAAAGAGTTCAAGCCATTTATCGATAATATGGCGGTAGATATCATCCATCCTGATATCTCCTTTGCGGGCGGATTCACCGGCTGCCGGAGAATTGCCGAGTACGCGCAACTGAATCGAGTACCGATGGCTCTGCACAACGTCGGGACGCAGGTGCGGACGTTTGCTTCCGTTCACCTCGCCGCCTCGATTCCCAATTTCTACCGCTGCGAGAGCCGCCTGGGGCACATCGAGCGCGTCGTCGAAAATATGGCAGTGGGCAAGCCGCAGCTTATCAAGAAATCGATGTTCCGGCTCCCGGAAGGCCCGGGCCTCGGTCTCGAGATCGACCCCGGATTCATGCGCGACCATACGCCGAGGGGAGAGGACTGGGGGTAAGATGGAACCCCGACCAATTCTCCTCCTTACTAAGAAGGGGTTAGGGGTGGTTGACCCGTGTGCGCCCACCACACCCCTCCTCCTGCGGAGGAGGGGAATCATTGTCGGAATGGCCGCTCATGCCAGTCGGCTGACGTGCGGTCGAGCTGTTCTCGCGCAGATGCTACAATAGTGGAATCGTGATTCTGATGCCTATTCATGACAGTGCGCGAAGCGCCTTGGAGTGCGGCGGCTTGACGCCGCCTTGGCATTGCTCCGACCGGAGTCTTTGGCGAGAAGAATTCTAAAGGGTAAGGCTGGTGCGTCGTATAACTCTGCGTCTAGCGGTAATCCCAAGGCGGCGTCAAGCCGCCGCACTCCAAGGTGCCTTCGGCACAGGGCCAGGGTTACGCCCGCACCATATCCAGGGCTGTGAAATCGACCTCGAGCGATCCGCTCTGAAACGCCTTAACGAACGCTTTGACGACGGAGGGATCGAAGTCCGTACCTGCTCCCTTTGCGATGGCCTCTTTGGCCGCCAGGGGTGACATCGCCTTGGCATAAGGCCGATCGCTGGTCATGGCGTCGTACACGTCAGCAACCGCAATGACGCGCCCCTCGAGCGGAATCTCCTCTCCCTTGGTCGGATGGTAGCCCGAGCCGTCGAATCGATCGTGATGGGCCAGGATAATCGGGATGATGCGGTTTAGCCTGCCCCTTACGGGCGGTATCTGCATCGCCCCCTTCTCCACGTGCTTCTTCATCTCTTCGTATTCGCTGGCGGTGAAGCGTTCTGCCTTGTAAAGAAGCTCGCGGGAAGTATCCAGTTTGCCAAGGTCGTGCAGTAAGGAGGCGTCCCAGACATCTTCCACCCGGTCTGAATCGAACCCCATACACTTGGCAATTGTCGTAGCGTAGGCCGCCACACGGAAGGAATGGTCGTGAGTGTATTTATCGTGTGCGGTCATTGAATACAGGATGACCACAATTCCCTTATAGGCCTCCCGCAACTCCACGATTTGCGATTGCTTTTTCTCATACAGCGTGCCCATAGCGTAGGCGATCACTATCAAGGTTCCGCCCCAGACCGCGATGTCCCACCACTTCTCAGCCACTATTCTGACCCGCCCCTCCACGGTGAATAATCGCGGATTCGTGTACACGATCAGAACTACCAATAACAGGCTGAGCAAGGCCGTCAACGTCGCATGACGGCGCCCACGAAAGTAAGCGGCATACACGGAAGGCAAAACATAGAAGCCCAGGAGCATTCGTTCGGAAGATATCAGGTAATTTACTCCCGCGAGGATGGCGAACATCATCAACAACAGCCAGAGTTCTTTGTTCACCTCCTGGAACTGACGTACGATTTTCGACCCCATAGATTAGAACCTCCTCAAGCGACGGGTAATGTACACGTGATTACCTATTAATGCAATGGTACTAAAGGGCCTTCTGATGGCCTCAGGTAGCACCGGCACTCTTGCCAGTGCCCAAAGGACTTGACAAGGAGGCGTTAGCTGAGTACATTGTACATGTACATTAGACTATGCCGGACCATCCTCCTGTGCTTCAGATCGACTTGGCCTCCGATCTGCCCGCTTCTGAACAGATCGTTCGAGGCCTACGCGCTACACTCCTGGCCGGCCAATTTCGGCCCGGCGACCAACTGCCGTCGGTCCGCCAGCTCGCCCTGGATCTCGGGGTTCATCACAACACCGTGGCCGGAGCTTATCGGCAGTTGGCTGAGGAAGGCTGGCTCGATTTGCGGCGTGGGCGCGGCGCGACAGTGATTGAGCGGCCTGCACCGGCGCCCACGCCGCGCGCCGAAGCGGAGTTCCGCCAACGGCTGGACGAAGTGGTTGTGAAAGCGCTTGCGGAAGGTGTACCGGGGGGAGCAGTGGTCCGCGCGCTCACGACTCTGATCGGAAGGCTCGAGAATGGAGAACGACGGTGAACCGATTTCGGGTTTTGGCTGTCGCATCGCTGGCTTTGCTCCTGGGGATGGCTCAGCCGCTTTGCGCGCCGGACTTCGAGGCGCTGGCAAAAGAGGGCGCGCAGAAATTGGCGGGCCGGCAATACGATAACGCCGATTACGAGAACCGCAGCCACGTGGCTGAGGGAACGCTGGACGACATCGCGAATTGTGTTGCGGCCCAGCGAACACAATGAGATTGCGCGAAGCGCCTTGGAGTGCGGCGGCTCGACGCCGCCTTGGAAGACAGAAGCAACTGCAAAGGCGGCGTCGAGCCGCCGCACTCCAAGGTGCCTTCGGCACAACGCTGGCCCTGGGGGAATAACATGGCTACCGAATGGATTTTAATGCCGAGCCTGATCATGGCATTTGTGATTGTGGTCTGCCTGGTCCTCTATTACCTGATGCCGCGGATGACGCGTCCGGAGGTCTACTTTGCGGTGACGGTTCCCTCCGAGTTCCGCGATTCGGCAGAGGGTTGGTCCATCCTCAAACGTTACCGCGTGGAAGTGGTGATCTTCAGTGTTTTGGCGCTGATTGTTATCCTGGCTCCGGCGCAAACTGGTGAGTCGACGTACGCGCTGGCTCTGACCCTCGCGGGATTCTTCTTGCAGGGCGCCGGCGTGTTCTTCGCGTACTATCGGGCCCGACGGCAGGTGTTGCCCCACGCTGTCGCTCCGGTAACAGTCAGGGAGGCGGCGCTCGAGCCGCGGCCAACGCGCTTGCCGGGTGGATGGCTTCTCCAGTTTCCTCCCTTAGCCTTGCTGGCAGGGACGGGAATATGGCTGCAGACGCATTGGGAGCAGATTCCCGCGACATTTCCGGTCCACTGGGGGGCTAACGGGAAGCCCAATAACTGGAGCACTCGGACTTCTGCCGGAGTCTACTGGCCACTGCTGATGGGAGTGGTCCTGTGCGTGTTTATGGGGTTCCTCGCTTATGCCTTCCTTCGCTGGTCGCGTCCCGTTCAAGTGGCCGGACCGCGGGGCGATCGCGAACGCAGCTTCCGGAAAATGGTCGGCTCGATTCTGGTCGCCGTTCAGTATCTCCTGTCCCTCCAATTTACCTGGGTCGGGCTGATGCCTTTGTCGCACCCGCAAGCAGGCCCACCGGGCGTCGTGCCCATACTCGTCATCGCGCTGGGCTTCGTGGTGGTGGTCGCGGTGTTGGTGATGCGCTACGGGCAGGGCGGAACGCGCCTGGCCGGCGCCGCAGCCTCCGCCTTGGGAGGCGTGGCCCCGGTCGGCGACCGCACACCCGACAAGTATTGGAAGCTGGGCTTGTTTTACGTCAATCGAGACGATCCGGCGGTCTTCATTGAAAAGCGATTTGGAGTTGGCTATACAGTTAACTTCGGCCACCCCGGCGTTTGGATAGGCTTGGCAGTACTGGTGGCGGTCACGGTGGCGATAGCCCTTCTCGCCCCGTCGCAGCACCACCCTTAGGAGTCGAAAGTCGAGAGTCGAAAGTCGAGAGTCGAAAGTCGAGAGTCAAGAGTCGAGAGTTGAGAGTCAAGAGTCGAGAGTTGAGAGTCAAGAGTCGAGAGTTGAGAGTCAAGAGTCAAGAGTCAAGAGTCAAGAGTACTGACTTCTCTGCTTCTTAGCTCCTGGAACTGGGACTTTTGACTTTGGACTCTCGACTTTCGACTCTCGACATTCTACCAACCGCAGCAACAACTTTGCCAATTGAGCCGAGTCGTGACGGGCGACTCGGTCTTCTAGAAGGAGATCCGCGAGCACCGGCACGACCCCCAGAGCGCGCACTTCCGCCAGATCATTCGCTACGGGTGCCGCTCCATCCGCTGCGTATCGTCTGCTCAGGGCGGCCGACACTTTACAGGTGTTCAAGATCACGGCATCAAAAAGCTTGCGCCCGGCGTGTTCGTGCAGAGCGCGCACGTGGTCTGCGGCGGAGTAGCCGCGCGATTCACCCGGTTGAGTCATTAGGTTGCAAATATACACCTTGAGCGCTTTTGAGCGAGCGATCTGTTCGGGAATCCCACGGACCAGCAGGTTCGGGATGAGCGAGGTGTAGAGCGAGCCGGGTCCGACCGTGATGAGGTCGGCGTGCTGGATGGCGGTAAGGGTTTCGCGCAAAGGGCGGCAGCGGCTAGGGACTATGTGCAAGCGCTTGATGGGGATTGGAGTCTTTGTGATGCGCGATTCTCCGTAAATGATGCGGCCGTTGGCTTGTTCAGCCTTCAGCCGGACGTCGGAAAGCGTGGAAGGGTAGATTTCGCCTCGGATGGCCAGGACTTCGCTCGAAACACGTACTGCCTTCGCAAAGTCGCGTGTAAGGTGGGTGAGGGCGGCCAGGAAGAGATTGCCGAAGCTGTGGCCGCGCAGGCCGTGGCCGGAGGAAAAGCGGTAGTTGAAGAGTTGAGTGAGGAGATGTTCGTCTTCAGCCAGCGCCACCATGCAATTGCGGATGTCGCCTGGCGGGAGAATACGGAAGTCGCGCCGCAAACGCCCGGAGCTTCCTCCCTCATCAGTTACTGTGACGACTGCGGTCAGTCTGAAAATCTTGGCCTGGCGGCCGAGTGGGTTCGAGATTCCAGGAAGGTAAGCCTTCAAACCGCGTAAGAGGGTGGACAAACCCGTACCACCACCAATGGCTACAACTTGCATGACACTCCCGTGCGGCGGCGGCCGTGCGGCGTCTGGCTCGTGGGCTATGGCGGTTAGTAGTGGCCGCTATAGGCGGAACTAAAGCCCCGAATTGAAGACTAATTCCCGAAAGCGGACATCGGCTGCCAGCGCCTGGAAGTCTTCGTCGCGCTTGGCCTGGATGCGGTTCTGAGGCCGCAGAGCTATGGCCTCCTTCAGACTCTGCAAAGCGTCTTCCGCATCTCCCCGCAGCGAATAAGCAGCCGCCAATGCGTAGCGAACGTGCTCGAGCTTGGGCGCCGACTTCTGGGCTTTGTTGAGGTATTCGATGGCGTCATCAAGACGGCGGGAGTTTAAGGCTCCTACCCCCATCGTGTACAGATCTTCGGCTTTCTTCGGCGCCGGAGCGGGGCGGCTGAGTCGCTGCTCGCACAGACGCAGGTGAACCCGCGCCCTCTCCGCCACGCCTGCCACTCCACTCGATGCCAACTTTTCGAATATTTCCTTGGCTTTTTCAAAATTCTGTTTGTGGAAAGCGCGGGCGCCGAGTTCGTAATTCTTAACTGCGCTTTGAAACACTGCTTCAGGTTGCCGAAGATCGGTTGTTTGTGGGCTTGGTTGACGACTGATGGCGCGAGCCACTGAGCGAGCGGAGGCGCTTGAAGTCACTCGCGGATGGGCAGTTCCATTGGAACCAGCGCGGCTGGACGGGACAGATGAGCGACTGGCACGAATCCTCCGCTTACCTGAAGTTCCGAATGCCGCCTTTCTTTGTTGGCTAAGACTTTTCATTTCAGAATGTTCCAACCAAAAATGGAGGGCCCGATGAGGCGCTTCACCGGATGCCTCACCTCTATGTATAACAAAAATGGTGGAATATAGTCAAGCAGTGATCAGCAGGCTAGGCCATGGCGGGGTTTGATCACTGCAAACCACTGAAAACAACAATTAAACCTACTGCTTAGTCCACGAGTTTCAGGTTTTGTAACCGTCACGCGACGCGTAATTCACCAGCCTCCTTTCCGCCGGCGCGGCGGCCTAGCCGTGAAGCGTCCTTGCTTCAGGCGCTTCCTTGGCTCTTCAAAGCAACAGACAGCAACTGTTGTGCGGTGGGCCGCGGGTTCTTTGCCGTCTCACGCCGCGCCAGGGCATTATCTAGCGCGCACCGAACTACGTGAGCCAGATCCACGCCTTCGAACGGAGGGGCGATGTAGTCAAAAGCTCCGACTTCAATGGCCGAAGCATAAAGGTTGGCGTCAATGGTTCGTCCTACGACAATAACATTGACACGTGATGATGCTTTCTCGGAAAACGATACAATGTCAGACCACTTCCCGTCGGGCAACTCGCTCTCCGTGACGGCCAATAAAGGCGGATTGATGTCAGACAAAACATGTTTGGCTTCGGCCAGAGTTTGCGCCTGCTCTGTCGGGACAGCCATTTTCCCTAGGGCAGCCTTAATCTCATCGAAAGGCTTCGTTTGATGAAAAACTAGTAGGGCAGTGGCTTTTCCACTCATCGTGGACCTCTTACTGGTCGTTAAGTTCGATGGCAGCACTGTTTTTCGGGCCTTCGTCGGCCAGCCTGATCGCCAGGCTTGGCTCGAACCGTTGGCGGTCCCGTGCGCCGCTCGAGACCGGCCACCTGGACTTATCTGAGTGCGACCTTAAAAGCTTTCTTTTCCTGCGTAATGTCGACCTTCTCTTCTCGAGCCAGCCAGCCCAAGGCGAAACTGAGAAGTTCACCCGAGCCATTCAGTTTCTTCTTAAGCTGCGGAATTGTATGAGGTCCCTCGTCGTTAAGTAGGTGCCAAATCTTGCCGGCTGTCTCGCCGACTTGTCCATTGACTTCCATCTCTTGCGTCCTCCTGCTTAGTTTCAGATTAGCTCGTTCAGAGCTGTTCCATCTCTGCCGCGGGCGGCTCGTCCAAACTGGAACGTTTGGTCGCAACGCCGAGCGTCGACCACTTCTCTGAGTGCCGAATGTTACCTACGCCCCGAAAGAGGATTGCTTGCTGGGTCCCAATAGCTATTCGGGAACTTGCTGAGGGTCAGCGTGCGCGTCAGACAAAAAGCATCCCGGCTGCCCCCGAACCGAACCACCCATGCAAGTATAACCGAGGGTGTTGGGGTGAGAAAAGCAAAAAATTACTATGTGTCGCGGCAAAATGATAATGTCCGGTTTCAGCAAAGTAGAAATGTCCTGTTGAACTCCGTCAAACTTGATGGATGGAAAAACAGGAGATGCTGATGTTGAGTGGAAAAGAGCGGGACCG
>JBELAJ010000366.1:0-8558 GCA_049508935.1 Terriglobia bacterium
TTTTTGACCTTCCTTAGTGGAATACTAGCTGCCACCTTTGGAGTACCGATGAAATACAGCCGGACGTGGAGGTGGGAAAATACGTGGCTCTTGTTCTGCATCCTGGCGCTTTTAGTGTTTCCGTGGCTGGTGGCCCTCCGGGCGGCGCCGGGACTATTCCACCTGCTCTCCGCTCTCCCGCCCATTGATTTTCTACCCGCTGTCGGTTTCGGGTTTTTGTGGGGTATCGGGCAGGCCGCTTTTGGATTGGGAATTGACAGAGTCGGTACCGCAGTGGCCTTTGCCATCGTGATCGGTATGTCGTCGGTACTGGGCAGCCTGATTCCCCTGGTGGTTATGCAGCCAGAGGCCATCTTCCAGGTGCGCGGATTGTTGCTCCTGGCGAGTGCCGCTATCCTTGCGGCGGGCCTGATCGTGTACGGGAAAGCCGGCTCGCAGCGGGAACGAGATGCAGGCGCTGACACCGCCGCAAGACGTGTCGCTGATTTCCGGGTGGGACTTTGGATTTGCATTATCGCCGGAATGCTCGGAGGCATGCTGAACTTTGGGTTTGCTTTCAGTAGCAAGATTGCGGCCCACGCTGTGGCCTTCGGCCTGAGCCCGATTCGGGCCACATACCTGATCTGGCCGTTTGTTCTCACGGCTGGCTTTATTCCCAACCTCTTATACACGGTGTTCCTATTGCGGCGCAATCACACGGTAGCGGCGTTCGCGCGCGCTCCCTTTCGCGAGGTGCTCCTCTCGTTGGGAATGGCTGTGTTCTGGCTTAGCGGTGTTCAGCTCTACGGCGTGGGCGCGGCCGTGACCGGCCGCTTCGGAACTTCCATCGGCTTCGCCGTTTTTATGATCACGCTCATCCTTTGGTCATCCTCGCTGGGAATTATAACCGGCGAGTGGCGCGGCGCGCGCCCCGCGACCTTTCGCCGCATGCAGCTCGGGTTGGGCATCCTGGTGCTGGCGTTGTTCGTGTTGAGCATAACCGGGCTGCTTTGAAAGTCTGCTACCGACAGGGTCGTTCCATCTTGGTCGCCGAGATCGACCGCTGGTATTACGACGGAGCCTAGCCATGAATTCTTTAGAACGAGTACGGGCGGTGATCACCGGCCAGATCCCGGACCGGGTTCCGGTGTGCCTTCACAACTTTATGATGGCCGCTCGAGAAGCAGGGATCCCGATGGAGAAGTATCGCGTGGACCCCCAAGCCATCGCCCAAGCACACTTGCAGGCGTGGGAGAAGTACGGCCATGATTGCTTCTTGATTGACACCGACACCACGATGCTGGCGGAGGCAATGGGCGCCGAGGCGGAATGTGCCCCGGACGAGCCCGGTCGGATTGTGAGGCCGGCCATTTGCAGCCTGGCACAGGTGGACCGGTTAAAGGTCATCAACCCCGAGAACGACGGGCGCATCCCGGCCATTCTCGAAGGCGTCCGGTTGCTGGTCAAACAAACGGGCAATGAGGTTGCTATACGCGGCAATGCTGACCAGATGGCTTTCGATTTGGCTTGCATGGTTCGGGGCACCGAGGAGTTCTTGATGGACTTGGCTGCGGAGCCGGATAACCCGGCGATCCACCAACTCCTCGAGGTTTGTTACCAGAGCCACCTCGCTGTCCATCGCGCCCTGGTCAAAGCGGGCGCTCATCTCACCTCTTTAGGCGATAGCCTTGCCGGACCTGATGTGGTTTCCCCCAAGATGTTCGATCGGTTTGCCCGACCGTATGAGGTGAGGCTCGTCAAAGAGCTCGCTGCCGAAGGGATCTTCACAGTGGTCCACATCTGCGGCGACACAACCAAGATTCTCCCTTTCCTGGCGCAATATGATTTCTGCGGATTCGAGCTGGATTACAAGACCGATGCAGTACGTGCCAAATGCACGGCGGGAGCTCGTCACGTTCTGTTTGGCAACATCGATCCGAGCGGAGTAATCGCGCGCGGCAGCCTGCAAGAGGTTCGCGAAGCGACCCGACGGCTGATTTCAACCTGGAAACCAGGCGGCAACTTCGTGCTGAACGCCGGGTGTGCAATCCCGCCCACAACTCCTCCCGAGAATATCCGCGCCTTGATCGAAACGGCACATGCGGAAGGGGTTTATGGTTAATGTGCTAAGGGAGAGGGTCCGCGCCTGCGCCGCTCCCCCTATTCTCTATAATGGGTGTCATTCCGAGCGGAGCGAGGAATCTCGCTCTGCGGTGGCGAACTGCAGCACTGCGTGGGCTTGAGAGACGGATGGAAGAAAGAGCAGAGCGAGATTCCTCGCTCCGCTCGGAATGACATGGAGACTTGTTCAGGGTATGCAAATGCGGTGGTGCATCGGAAGCATTCCAAATTCCTGTATGGTGAATCGGATGACAAACAATTCTAAAACACGTTGGATAATTCCTGTGCTTTTTGCAATCATTCTTAGCTGCTTGATGGTGCCCGCAGGTTGTGCGCAACAACAGGGAGGGAAATCGGTCCCTGCCTACAAGGATACTTCTCTCTCGATCGAGCAGCGCGTGGACGATCTTGTTTCGCGCATGACGCTCGCGGAGAAAGTTCGCCAAATGCAGCACACCGCGCCGGCCATTCCTCGGCTCGGCGTTCCTTCCTATGACTGGTGGAGCGAAGCGCTGCACGGCGTGGCGTTCTCGGGCTACGCCACCGTATTTCCTCAGGCCATCGGTATGGCGGCGACCTGGGATGAGAACCTGGTGCACGTCGAGGGCGAGACGATTTCGACGGAAGCGCGCGCCAAATACAACCAGGCGCAGCGGGAAGGGAATCACAGCATCTTCTATGGTCTGGATTTCTGGTCGCCCAATATCAATATCTTCCGCGATCCTCGCTGGGGGCGCGGGCAGGAGACTTACGGGGAAGATCCGTTTCTCACGGGGAAGCTAGGGGTGGCCTTCGTCACCGGTTTGCAGGGAAACGACCCCAAGTACTTCAAGACCATCGCCACACCCAAGCATTACGCGGTGCACAGTGGTCCGGAGCCCGAGCGGCACCGGTTCAACGTCGTCCCCTCACCCCACGATCTTGAAGACACCTACCTCCCCGCCTTTCGCGCCAGCATTGTGGACGGTCAGGCCGATTCCATCATGTGTGCGTACAATGCTGTGGATGGGGCGCCGGCGTGCGCGAGCAAGTTGCTGCTGCAAGAGATTTTGCGTGACGCGTGGAAGTTCCAAGGCTATGTAACCTCCGATTGCGACGCGGTGCAGGACATCACGACCGGGCACAAATTCACACCGGATAACGAGCATGGCTCTGCCCTGGCCGTCCTGGCCGGGACGGACACCACCTGTGGCGAGGAGTACGTGGCGCTCGTCAAGGCGGTGCACGACGGCTTGATCAAGGAAAGCGAAATCGATACCGCCTTGAAGCGTCTCTTCACCGCGCGATTCCGAATGGGAATGTTCGATCCACCCGATGCCGTCCCTTTCAACCGCATTCCCTTTTCTGAGAATGATTCACCCCGGCACCGGGAACTGGCTCTAAAAGCTGCGCGCGAGGCGATGGTGCTATTGAAGAACCAGGACGGCATCCTGCCCCTGAAATCGAGCTACAGCACCATCGCTGTGGTCGGCCCCAACGCCGAATCCTTGCCGGGCCTCGAGGGCAACTACAATGGCGTGCCGTCTCATCCGGTTTATCCGGTGGAGGGAATCGAGAAACTGTTTGAAGGCAAGGCGAAGGTGCTTTACGCACAAGGCGCTCCTTATCTGAGGGAGGTAGCAGTACCTGTTCCGCGCACGGTGTTCCATACCGGCGATGCTGCGAGCACGGACGGGCTGAAGGCAGAGTACTTTTCGAACACGACCCTCTCTGGCAAGCCGGTGCTCACCCGTACGGACCCGCAAATGCAGTTTGATTGGAACTCTGCCGCACCGGCCAAAGGCGTCTCCATGAGAGCCTTCGCCGTCCGCTGGACCGGCACGCTCACGCCGCCCGGACTAGGTAGCTACACCTTTAGCGTGCCAAAGCCGGAGTGGAATCCAGCAGGGGGTAAGGAAATCTTCCGGGTCTATCTCGATGACAAGCCGGTTCTCGACACCACGCTGTTCCAGCCCACGACGGACGAGCCACCAAAGAAAGAACCGCAAACCACATTTCGGGCCCACTTCGAGGACACGAAGGCACATCCATTCCGGCTGGAGTATGTGCACCAGTCCCGACTTTTCGGAGCCGGGGCTACGCTGAGCTGGAAACCACCCGTCGAGGTTTTGCGCCAGGAAGCTGTCAAGGTCGCCCAGCAGGCGGACGTGGTGGTGGCCTTCGTGGGATTGTCGCCTGAACTCGAGGGCGAAGAGATGCCCATCCACGTGCCGGGGTTCAGCGGCGGCGACCGCACGGATATCGGATTGCCGCAGGCGCAGCAGCAACTGCTCGAGGCGCTCGCGGGTACGGGCAAGCCGCTGGTCGTAGTGCTGATGAGTGGCAGCGCGTTGGCGGTGAATTGGGCCGAGCAGCATGCGCCTGCCATCCTGGAGGCTTGGTACCCGGGCGAGGAGGGCGGCACGGCGATTGCCGAAACTTTGGCGGGCGTTAACAATCCCGGCGGACGTCTTCCGGTTACGTTTTACGCCTCACTGGATCAGGTTCCGCCCTTTGAAGACTACTCCATGCATAACCGCACTTACCGTTACTTCGAAGGGAAGCCTCTCTACGGGTTTGGTTATGGATTGAGCTATTCGACGTTCGAGTACAGCAATCTGAAGCTCTCGACGCCCCAACTTAACGCTGGAGATGACCTCACGGTCGAGGCGGACGTGCGAAACGCTTCCGGGCCCGCCGGCGATGAAGTGGCGGAACTCTACCTGGAATTTCCGTCACAGCCTGGCGCTCCGCTGCGCGCCCTCCGGGGTTTCGAGCGCGTGCACCTCGCGCCCGGTGAAACCCAGCATGTGACTTATACCCTTAAGGCCCGAGACCTGAGCATGGTTAATGATAACGGTGAACACGTGGTGTCGCCCGGCCAATACAACGTGTGCGTAGGTGGCGCCCAGCCCGGTGGGACTGCGGCAGGTGTCCACGCGCCACTGCAGATAAGCGGGGAGTTCAAATTACCGCGTTAGCCCACGGGTTGCTGGCTTGAGCGGGGCTCGGCTTGGACGTGCGCGATCTGTTTTGGGCTACTCTGCTTCGGTTTGGCCGACACTCAGCAAGACTAGGCTTGCGGGGTCTTCGTGGTTGGGAGGAGTGGGAGTTGATCGATTTAGGTCTACCCTACGCCGTTCCACAGGACCTACATTGCACGGTGGGGGCTAATGGGGGAGTTTGACTTGCACCTCGACTTCGCCGGAGGCATCACTGACCCCGAAGGAATTGGCGTGGTTCCACCCTGACCGGTTTCTGCTGGCTCCGGTTTAATTCCCCACATATTTAAGTTACTGCTGGACCTCAGTTGGCGCAGGTTTTGTATCAACCTCCGGAACTGCCGCTTTCGCAGCGGCGACGGCTCCGGGCCTGGTCAAGAGGAAAAGGGTGCGCCCACTGACTTCCTCGTCGAATTCCCCTCCCTCAAATGCCAACCTTATTCCTTCCACGTGGTGTTCGGGAGGCACTTGGCCGAGTGCGCAGTTGATTTGCAACGTTGCGTTTTTCGTTAACCCCAACACCGGAATCAGCCGGATGCGGAAAACGGCAAGCCCGCCAGCCGCCATGGAGCCAGAAAACATTGGCAAACGCTTGGGGCCGAACTGTAGGGGGCCTATTGCCGGGCCTTCACGCATGAGCGCCCCCGGCGCGATGCCGTAGGAATCAAAACTGACGAGTTCGCTTGCCACCCAGACACCGGTCTCAAGTACATCTCCATCGGTGGACTTGTGGGTGAAAGTTCCGGCTGCCGTAACCGACTTTCTTTGCGGAGCGAGCGTGCCTGCACCGCTCAGCTCGTAACTCGCACCATCGGCAGACTTGACCACCGCCGGACAGGCGGAAGAGTCGGCAGAATCGCAAATGAACCCCGCGGCCAGCAGGAGGGTGTAGTTCGGGGAGCTGCTCTGGGCCCGGGCCGGACCCGCCCCGAGAAACATGGACAACGCCGGCACGGCAATCCACCTGATAACTAGGGTCGAAGACAGCTTTGCGTTGAGCATTACTTCCTCCCTGCCTCGACGCCCCGAGGCTCACGAACCGCAGGCAGCCACGGTCAGGAAGATGGTGACCGTGGCTGCCTGCGCAACCGAGTCTCCGGGCGGGTTTACGGCGTCCGTACGAAGGCGTGAAATACGCCGTTATCGTCAATGGTCCATCCCGTGACCTGCCCAGCCAGGTTGTTGGCGTAGGGGATGGTACCCTGGTATGCGCCCGTGCCCGCGGCCGGAGCCGGAGCGTCGAACGTGGTGATTCTGCCATCGGCAGCCCGCACGAAGCCGTGGTTCACATTACCCGCGTCAATGTACTGTCCCGTGACGGCGCCTTCCAGGTTGATGCTCTCAGGGAAGGTGCCCTGGTAGGCGCCTGTGCCCGCGGCCCTGACCTCAAAAGTGGTAATTCCGCCGTTGGGACTACGCAGGAAGCTGTGGGCCACATTGTTCGCGTCAAGGTAGTACCCCACGATCACCCCCAGCGAGTTGATGTCAATGGCGGTAGTTCCCTGCCCCGCGCCTGTGCCCGCGCCTTGGGCATCGAAAGTTACGATGGTGGGCTTCTGAGCCCTCGCGAAAAGGCCCAGCCCCAGCATACAGAGGGCCACGCAAAGAGCAAGCGCTCCTTTCCGTCGCAGTACCGAACAGAATTGGTAAAGAGCAAGATGGTTTGTCATCATTGGTTCATCTCCTTTTGAGTTATTTCTGCCTGGATTTCCCGTATTTTGAGATGCGATTCGGTAAATTGATCTCAACATGGCAAGTCGCCACCACGCCGTCAGGGAGGACCTATCCGTCGACTACTTGCGAGATGGGCTGTGCGCCCACTGAGCCAAGAATCCTCTGTGTTCCCAACAGCTATCGAATCATGCCATTCACAAGCCGGCCCTGAGAAGCCTTGGATTCCTCACATGCCGGTTCGTGGGAGTTGCCGCCTCGGCTCGCCGCAGTTTTCAGGGTTCAGGCGTTCGGATGAACGCGTGATAAAGATCATTCGAGTCCGAGTATTGTCCGCCAATCGCCCCTGCCGCGTTAATGCCGTAAGGTGTGGTTCCCTGGCCGTTGCCCAAGCCGGAATCCGGAGCATCGAAGGAGGTTATGGCGCCATTGGCGGTGCGCACGAAGCCGAAATAGGTCCCGCCCGCGTCGATGTACCATCCGGTAACAATTCCCGAATTGTTGATGGCATAGCCGTAAGTTCCCTGATAGGTGCCTGTGCCCGCGTCCCGAACACTGAAGGGGGTTACGGCGCCATCGACAGCGCGCACGAAGCCGTGAACCACGTAGAGGTCGTCAACGTAATACCCGGCGATCGTCCCCGCCGCATTGATGCTCCAAGCCTCGGCTCCCTGTCCCGCGCCCGTCCCGGCACCCGGAACCTCGAACGGGGTTATCCAGCCATTGGCAGCACGCACGTACCCATGAGCAACACTGCTCGCGTCAAAGTAAAATCCCGCGATGACCCCGGCATGGTTGATGCTCAGAGCCGAAGTTCCCTGATCCGCACTCGTGCCAGCGCCAGGAACGTCGATCCTGCTGATCGCGCCATTGGCAGCGCGCACGTACCCATGAGCAACATAGTTCGAGTCAACGTAATTCCCCACGATATTGCCGGCATCGTTAATGGCGTTGGGGAAAGTTCCCTGATAGGCGCTCGTTCCGGCGCCGGGAACACTGAACTCAGTAATCCTGCCATCGGGGGTGCGCAGGATGGTGTAATACACGAAGTTTGCGTCACTGTAGTTTCCCACGATAACCCCGGCAGCGTTGATACCCCAGCAGCCTCCGGTACCCTGACCGGACCCCGTGCCACTACCCGGAGCTTCGAAGCTGGTTATCCTTCCATCACGCGTCCGCACGAAGCCGTGACTCATATTGTTCTCGTCCCAGTAGTTTCCCGCGACATCGCCCGCCGCGTTGATGCTCTCGATCAAAGTTCCCTGATACGCGCCCGAGGCTGCTCCCGGAACTTCGAACGTGATGAAGTTGGCTCCGGGCCCCTGCGCGGTCGCGAAAAGGCCTAGCCCAAGCATGCACAAGGCCAGGCAAAGGGCGAACGCTCCTTTGCGTCGGACTTCCGAACTCAATTGAAAAACACTAGGCCGCTTTGTCGTCATAGGTCGGCTCCTCTCTTCTTTTTTTACCTTCGGTAGACTCCTGGTTGCCCTCATCCTATAAAGGCGGAAAAGGCAGTCGAAAACTGTAAGGGTAGGAAGAAATCTTTTTTGTGGGGCGAGATACGGGCGAATGGGGTGCACGACACAAGAATGGGAAGAATACACAAATTTCGCAGATTGCACATATTAGGAGGCTGCGGAACGACGGCATTCGAGATAGGTCGTGTCCTAAGTCCTCGCTCCTCCTTCTGTGTAAGCTGAGAGATCTGCGGATTCTTGCCGCCTTTGTGATGCACTGCCACTACCCAATCGCTTGTGGACGACACCGGACGCGTGTGATAACCTGCACTCATCCCGGACGAGTGAG
>JBELAJ010000367.1:0-8536 GCA_049508935.1 Terriglobia bacterium
CCACGCGGTAGGCACCATCCTGCTCCGCCTCCTTACTCAATCGGATCAGCCAACGATACGTCCTGGGATGCAAGTGCAGCAGGCGAGGAACCATGGCCACCCCTCCTGCGAGAAGTATGCCACAAAGAAGGGGATTATGTCCCGTTAATTATGCGCGGATGTATAGCTGCCCTTCCCTCCAGTTACCATGCAAATTCCCCGGAAACGGGGTTCGGGGCCTCGAAGCGGACTTCGGGAGAGTCAGGAGGTTACACTGCAACGAGTAGGCCGTTAATCGGGCGTTGGCGATAACTGCATGAGTCCTGGAGACTCGTTGCGCAAAATCGCGGTGCGTCCTCGAAGGCCCCAAGAAGACCCGAGACGAGAACCAACGCTCTCGCGAGGGGGTAAGAAACAAATGATGAAGTTACTTGCACCCGGCGCCCTAATCTGTGTCTTTTCTAACCTGCTCGCTGCGCAAGCTCTCACAAATGACCACAATCTGTTGCTCCGGCGCTACCGTGAGGGCGAAAAGCTGACCTACCATATGACAGGTATCAACGAGGGCTGGCATTATGAAATTCAGGCTGACGGAATCGTCAAGAGGGACTCCGCTGGGGCTTACTTCGAGGAGTATCGCTGGTCAAATCTGATCTCTGACGATCAGAAAGCCGCACTCCCCGCTGCAAGCCTGGATTTTCGGCAGCAGCTTACGCTGGATCCCAACCGTCATTCCGTGTTCCCCAATCTCAGCCGGATTGACCGCAGGCTTGTCGGGCCCGTCACTGACTTCATGAACTTCTACGTAGATTTGTGGCTGGCCGAAAAGACGGAGAAGCTCGCCCATGCCGGAGATCATTTCTATCTCAAACACGGCAAGCCCAACTCATGGGCAGATGGCAGCTACGTCCTAATCGGGGAAGACTCCATCGATTTTGACCTCAGTCTCAAGGAGGTCAGCCAATCTGAGAACACGGTCATCGTCCTTATCCATCACGTGCCGCCCGAAAAGCCTGAGGTCCAACTCCCGGCAGACTGGATGCGCAAGCCTGTGGTAGATACAGCAAATAACTGGGTCCAAGTGCAGAAGATGGCAGACGGAAAGTATTTTGCTGCAGTCGGCAAGGAAACCTTCGATGTTGAAATAAGAACCAGCCTGACCGATGGGAAGATCCTGTCAGGCAACATAGACAATCCGGTTAAAACGCTCGGGCGCGAATGCACAGATGCTACCCTGACAGAGTGTGGCGATCCCAAGCCCCATTCCATCAGAAGGCAAATCGCGATTCACTTGGAACCATAGTAAAGGGTGTCGAGGTTGCCGAAAGCTCACGGTGTACGCTAACCCGCCCAGCATTGCCGTCTGAACGACTGCCATCATTTCACTCCCCTCAACCCCCAGCGCGGTGAATCCCAGGATGCGGTCCCAGCGCGGGTATCGGCGGCCTTGGCGCTCCCTATGTCGAGTTAAAGAAAAAGTTGCTCGTCCTGCGCTGCCTCGCTGGCGCTGGTCGTCCGCCTGCGCGAGAACAGGAACTCCAAGCCCGCTTGCATGCCTTTAATGATGGCCGAAACTTCCTGGATAGGCGCCAGCACTCCGCGCTGCACGGCGTCCGAGGTGGTTTCAACCTTCTGAACGAGATCGGAAACCATCCGGTCCGTGCGAATGTGTCACTTGAAGGAAAAAGTGGCAGCGTTTTGAAGCATAAGGTGGCAGTCCAGCGTTCGTAAGCCCTTTCAGCTCAGTGTCCGCAGTTCAGGCCTTCCAATTACCTTGAATCATAAAGTGGCAGGAAGTACAAAAAGAAAGCATAAAGTGGCAGTAAGTGCGGGCATGGCGCCGGGCGACCTCGGGATTGTTCCTGCGTCAGATGTGACGAGGTTCGGGGAGGGAGGCCCGCATCGATCAGTGGTGGAGGTGCAAGAAATCAAAAAAGGCGAAGCGCGACTGAGCTGTTTTTCGCCGCCAGCGACACTGGGATACCTCAATCCGGCGAGACTCCGTCCCTGCCGTTATGAGCCTCGCGGCAACCAGCGCTTCCGGGCACGATCGAGATAAGACAGTATCTGGCCGGGGCCCCGACCCGCCACGAGCCGCTCGAATCCCGGCATAAACCCCACCTTGCGGTAATGCTCTCGGCGGATCTGCGCAACCACGGCATCCCACTGGTGATTCATTCCGGCACGGACGTAACAGTTTTTGGCGTCCTCAAAGTTCTCCAAAGCCTCATGGTAGTACTTGCTCTTCTTCGCATTTAGGATGCGCAGGCCCATTGCCCGGAAGAGCTTGGCGGCCACCTCGGGATGCGCGTCGGCGAGGAGATCAGCTGCCGGCTCAGTGACGAAGTGGCTTAAACCTTCTAGCGCACTGTCGCTCGCCTCTTGAAGCCGCCGAATGAGGCGTCCCGTTTCTCTGGTTTCCACCAGCCGGTCAATGAGTGATCCCAGAGAGCCGCGCTCAGCGGCGTCCAGCGCATTCGCGTGCCAAGAGGCGACTTCAGCTTTGGGGACGAAAGGCATCAGTTCCTCGTAGCGATAGCTGCTCGGGGCCTTCTGGAACTCAGCCCATGCTTCCGCAAGGGCCACTTCCGGCCGAGCGAGCCGAGCGAGCAACTCGCGCTTCAGCTTTGCGAGGTCGTCGCTGGCAGATGACTCGTACGGCTTTTTCTTGTCGAGCAGCAGGCCCCGCTCGACCCAGGCAAGAGCCTCGTCGGGCTTGCGCTCCTGGTGCATGCCGGCAAGGACAAGACAATCCTTGGCCGAAAGCGCTGTCTGCGGGCAGACTGCGACGTAGGCGTCAGCGTTTTGCTGCTGGCCATAAATGGCGCGAAGGACCTCGCCCCAGCGGTGGCGGGTTTGATCGGTGCCAGCCTCCGCGTCAAAGAAAATCCTCACTCCACGCTCGAAAGCAACCAGACTCTCTGCGTTCATCACCTTCACGGTCTCGCGCGCAAGGTCAGTGGCATAGCCATAGGGGTCGTTCTCCATGCGATCGAGCAACAGTCTCGCTGTCTTGTCAGGGTCTGCCCCTGCCGCCTGTCGCGCCTTCACCCCGCCGCAATAGAGGCCGTCGATGAATATCCCGAAGTAACCATCATCATCGATCTCCTCAGCCTTTTCGTAGCACCCGGCCAGAAAACTCTCATAAATTCGCATGGCGCGCTCAGGGTCGGTAAGAACAAGTTGATCGATTTGCGCGGCGATCTGATGGAGATCCGAGGTGAACGTTGATCCCATTCGCCAGTCAATGAACTGACCCGGCCGGAGGGCTGTTTCAATCGCCGCCTCCAGGGCATCGCGTTGCACTGGTTCCCGTCTTTTCATCATTCCCGCTGTTGCCACCCCTTTTGCATTCAGGCTGGTCAGCGCATTTTACCGCGAATTACGTATGGCCTGATTGACAAGTCCTTCGCTGTCGGAGTTGCGCCAGGCGGTGAAATATAGGTGTTGACAAGTGGATTTATATAGGTGTTAAATTACACCTGTACCATGGCGAACCACGAGACATCAGAAGACGTTCGACGCTGGTTTTCAAAGGCTATACGGAAGCTTTGGCCGGTCGCCCTGGGTTCAATCTCCCTGCGAAAAAGTCCGTGTATTCGACCCAACTGCTGCGCGTGTGCGTCAGGCAAGGGCCACACTAGTTACGCTTTGTCTGGCTACCGGGGCACTCGCCGGTTCTCGATCTATGTGCCTGACGAGCTGGCGTCGACCATCGAGCAGGCCGTCGAGAACGGTCGGCGACTGCAAGACCTGATCAAGGAAGCTGGGGCGCGGTATTTACGTGCCCAAAAGAGGGAAAGACGTTTCCGGTCACGAAAGTGAGAGATGTCATGTCCGACGGGCAGGACGCTGTTCTGACGACGTAGAGCGATAAAGTTCGCCCACATTTCGATGCAAGGTGGGTGGCGCCGCTGCTGGGACGTGATGATTTGGTTTCGTGGTTTGACCGAGTCGGTCTACCAGAGTCCACGCGTTCCTTGATCAGTTCCCTTCGATCGCCGGGCCCCTCACGTCGTGTGGGAGGCGGTTCCTCGAATGTCTGCGGCCGTTATCCCAGCAAGAAAATGGGAGTCACCATTCAGTTCGAAAGCCACCGCGTCGAACTGGCAGGCATTTACGAGATGGAGCATAGCGCTTCGGTTCTGGAATACTTCGACCAGGCCCCACCAATCAAATTAGTGTATGCGAGTCCTACCGGAAGACGAATGGGGGTGTGGCACACTCCCGACTTCTTTGTCATCCGTGATCGTGAGGCTGGATGGGAAGAGTGGAAAACCGAAGACGAGCTTCAGCGTCTGAAAGTCAAAAGTCCTGGCCGCTACTTCCCCAACGCTCAAGGTGGATGGACTTGTCCTCCTGGCGTAGCTTACGCCGAGCCACTTGGGCTCTATTATCGTGCTCGATCTTCAGCAGGAATCGATTGGACATTCCAGCGGAATATTCAATTCCTGGATGACTACCTCCGCGTTGACCCTTCAACCAACTCAACGACCGGCCAGGAGAAAGTCCGCGCCTATGTTTCAGCAGTTCCAGGTCTCACTCTTGACAGGCTCTTGCAACTCACCCAGGGAAACGTCTCGGCGGACGTCATCTTCGGGATGATCGCAGCGAATGTCCTCTACGTGAATCTCCACGCTGCTCCCCTTGCCGAGCCCTCGCAGGTTAAAGTCTATTCGTCCGCGGAAGCAGCTTCCCCGGCCTGTCGTTGTGCCCACGAAAGACCCCAGCTTATACCTGTGGCCACGCTCCACCGTGGGAACACCGTCGTCTGGGATACTCGTCTCTGGCGAGTAGTTAACGTGGGGATCAGGTCCATCAGCCTGCTTTCCGATGATCAGACGTTAACCGAGTTACCAGTGTCTGCATTTGAAGCCTTGGTTCAGCAGAAGAGGACTGAGCTGGCGTCCGAAGACCTCAAGAAAGTCGCCGAATCGAGCATCCTGGAACGCTTGTCCCGGGCCAGCGAAAGGGACCTGCGAATTGCCAATTTCCGTTCGGGACTCGTGGATCGGTATCTGCACCAACAAGCTCTGCCGACGATGAGCGAGGTGCCTCTCCGCACGTTTTACGGTTGGGTTGCCCAATACCGCCAAGCCGGTACGCTTTATGGAAACGGGTATCTGGGCTTGTTGCCGGGCCACAGCGCGAAGGGCAACCGCACTGCCAAATGGCCTGAGGCTACCCGCCGCGAAATGGCGGAAGCGTTCGAGCAGGATTATGAGACGGTGAAGCAGAAGGCACTGTACGCGTGCTGGATCAAACTGCGGCTCGCCTGCGTGAATAAGGGGATCGTGCCACCCAGTTATAAGACTTTTGCGATTGCCGCTTGCCGGCGTGACCCTTATCGTCAGCGGCTAAAACGGCAGGGCCGCCGCAGCGCTTACGCCCTGGAGCCGTTTTATTTCGAACTTGAGCTGAAGACGCCGCGGCACGGGGACCGGCCGTTCGAAATTGGCCATATCGACCACACCGAACTGGATGTCCAGGTCGTCTGTTCGCGCACGGGGCGGGTATTGGGCCGTCCCGGGGTGACCCTGCTCATTGACGCTTACAGCCGGCGAGTGCCTGCGATCTATCTCACCTTCGACCCACCCAGTTATCGTTCGTGCATGATGGTCCTGCGTGAGTGCGTGCGCCGACACCAGCGGCTTCCTCAGATCGTGGTGGGCAATGGGTTGAGTGTCAGTCCGAGCACTACACGGTTTTGAAGGGCCACTCCCAGCGAGAGCTGATGCTGGCTACAGAAGAGCTGCGTCAGCCCCACCGCAACCACTCCGCTGACTTTGACATTACGGCCCGCCAGCTCGCCGAGTTCCTCCAATCTGTGGAAGCTCAAGAGACTCTGCTGACCCAGCGTCTGAGCGACCTGGAGAGCAAAACGATCCGGTTAAACCTCACGAAGGTAGCAGGCAATGGGGGCTGCGGGGCAGTCCAACATTGCTCCGAAAAGCCCGCGGCGGAGGCGGGCAGCCGACCGCCGGAGGAGTCTGTAGGTGACGAAGTCTACGGAGAATTTTGAGGGACGCGACGCCCACCGGATTTCCGCGTGAACTTCTGACCCGGCCTTGGACTGAAAGGCTCCAATACTTTAAAGCTTACACCATGGCCCACCCACGGTTGATGGCGGTTCGGGACTCCCTACTTGCCGCAATTTACGAAAGGGCGCCGAATTCGTTGATTCTGGTCTTAGGACCAACCGGAGTGGGTAAAACCACCTTGCTCATGAAAGTTGATCAGCTCATGACCACCGAATTGTTGGCGGACCTCCGGGCTGATCCTGGGCGGCTCCCGATCGTGAGTGTGGAGTGCATCGCGCCGGAATCCGGCGTCTTCAGCTGGCGGGATCACTTTCGCAGGCTGTTAATGCGAATGGATGAGCCTCTGCTTGACCGCAAACTGGATCCGGGCACATCGATTCACATCGGCAGTCGAGCTGTTAGGTTCATGCCGAACGCCAAAGTGGTGGGGTCGGAGTACCGTCATGCGGTGGAGAGGGCCCTTTGTTTTCGGCGCCCCATAGCGGTCATGCTCGACGAAGCGCAGCATCGGGTGCGTGGGCGTTCTGAAAGACTGGCTGAGGAGAGCACTCACCGGGGTGTCCAGACGAAACGCCAACGTCCTAACAATCGGAGACTTGCAGGCGCATGCGTTGCGTGTTTCCCAGTGCGACAAGATGCTCACCGAAGCGTCGGAAGGAGAAGTCAGTTTGTGCGAAAGTGCCGAGGAACGTGGTCGGCTGCGAACTCGACTAGGCCTGAGCCCGCAGGAAGTCAGGCCGGAGCGTTTGACGGCCAGCCCGGCGGTGTCCAAGGTCGAAATTCCGCAGCCGCGCAAGCCGCGCAGGAGACCGGGACAACGTCGGCCCACGCGCGATGTCATCGCTCGCCCCGAGCTGAGCTATGCCGCTGCCGCTCCTATTTGATTCCTGGGACTGCAGGCCGGTAACTCTGCCGCCCCGCAGTCAGCTATATTCGCTGACGCCGGTGGGAATCAGCACGCCGTTCGTGGAAAGCCTCACTGGGTATGTAAGCCGGCTGGCCGATGCCCACGCGGTTTCGGTGGCTAGCTTAGTGGACCGCGAACTTTCGGTCATGGGAACGAAACCGTTGCGCCCCTTCGGACCCTTCATGCCGCGAGACCCCACAGCAAAGATTCCCTACTGTTTTAAGGGGCGGGTGCGTGCCGTCAACGGCTGGGGAGAGACCGCCAGGCGGTGGCTGAATTGCTAGCTGCTGCGCCACAGTTGAAATCGCCCGGCACTGTCTTCAAGGCAAACTTTCGAGCTTGCGTGGCGGCGACTGCCGAAGGCAACGTGCTCGCTTTCGCCCAGGCCTCGCAGACCTCGAAGCCCAGTGTCACGTGCGTATTGAAGGGGCGGGGCTTACCAGAAATGGGCACGCTGCTGCAGATCTGCCATGAAATGGACATTCCCTTAACGGCCTTCCTGGTAGACGATCCCGGAGCTGCCGCCCTCCATTGGGAGCGAGGGAAAGAGGTCGTTCTAAAGAATCACAGAGGTCGTAGGGTTCCATTATCCCGAACCCGTAAGCAAGTGCTTGTTGCCCTGCAGGAGGCGGTCCACGAGCAGCCGCCTCCTTCCCTTTCCGACATTGCCCGACGACTGAATTTTAAGAGTGTCGAGTGGCTCCGCCACGCGTACCCGGTGCTTTCGAAGCAGATCGTAGTCAACTACCGAAAATCGGGTCGGAGCCACTGGTGGCGGAAACCTGGGGCAGCGAGGATCTCTGAGCGAGCGGACATCCGTAACCTGCTGGAACGATCGCTCGCCAAGGAACACTCGGTCTCTCCGGGTGTTATTGCAGTCAGCCTCGGATACGCCCACGAAGGCTGCATCCAAAACAGGTTTCCGGAGTTGTGCCGCGCGATCAGGCGGAAGATTAGGCAGGAGAAAAAAACGCGTATCAGTGCTATGCAGGTGGCCCTGAAGAACGCCCTGAATGACGACCCTCCCCCGTCACTTGATGAAGTGGCAAAGCGATTCGGTTACGCCAGTTCGGGAGTCCTCAGGACTTATTCTTCGACCCTCTGCGATAAGCTTCTAGCGCGCCGGCGGCGGCATCGTAGGCTCCAGTTCCTGGAGTTGAAGAAGAAGCTACAAGCAACGCTCTTGGAATGGCCGGCCCCCTGCATTGCCGGTGTGTGTAGAAGGTTTAACGTGCAGCGTGGCGCTCTCCAGAAGATGTATCCCCACGAGTACGCGGCGCTTCGATCGAGATACCTGCACACCCGCAGGGAAATCTGGGAACGCCGCCAACAACAGATTAGGGAAGAGGTTTATCAGGCCGTGCAGAAGCTGAACGGTGAGGGCAAATACCCGACAATAGACCGGGTCAGAGCGTGGTTGAACAAGCCGGCGCTAAACAGGTGGTCAGCCATCCACGCTGCATTGCAGGCCGCCCGGCAAGAACTCAGGCTACCCCACCCGAACTGATCCTGCAGCAAACCGTCCGACGAAGATCGATGGTCCGTCCAGGCCCACCGGAGATGGGCAACGCACACCATATAATAAGTCGCTCACACCACGTTGAAACAT
>JBELAJ010000368.1:0-8500 GCA_049508935.1 Terriglobia bacterium
GAACGTGCGTGATCTCTTCATACATGGCGGGACCCTTGTCGGTTAACCGGTGCGACTCGAGAAACACGCCGTGATCGCTGGTGTAGAGAACGAGCGCCCCGGGCGCGCAGGTTTCCACGCTGTCCAGCAGGCGGCCGATTTCATAATCGACAAACGTGTGGGCGCCGAAGAATTGCGCCGCACGGATGGGAGGTTGCACGCTATTCAGCCTTGGTCCCGCCCATACGCGCTGTTCTTCCGGTTTGCCGCGCAGCCTGTCATTGACGTTCGGGTTCGCAGGAAACGTATAGTCCTTATATGACCGGGTGTATTCAATGGGACAAAGGCAGGGGCCGTGCGGTTCATCGTAAGAGATAATCAGAAGAAAATCTTCGTTTCTGTGCTTCTCGAGAAAGTCCAGGGCGAGGCTAGTGCAGCGGTGGCCATAGCAATACTCCGCCGTCCAGGAAGGATCGTTGCCGGTGGCAGGGTTGCGTGAGCGCACGCGGTCGGCCGGAGAAAGGTCCTCGAGGTAATCGCGCATGTCGTACCAGTAGTCCCTGTCCCATCCGGCGGCGGGAATTCCCGTGTCGAAGTAATCGGTGCCGCTGAGGTGCCATTTGCCCATAAAAGCGCAGTGAATGCCTTTGTCCGTGAGGCTTTGGCCGATGGTGTGAGTGGTGTCGCCGAGAGGCATGCTGTTTCCCCACACGCCATTGGTGTGAGGAGTCAGCCCTGTCCAGAGGGCCGAGCGGGCGGGGGCGCAAACAGGCTGGCAATTGTAAGCGCGCTGGTAGCGCACCCCCTGCGCCGCAAGACGGTCAAGGTTCGGCGTGCGCAGGCCGGTGTTCACATTGCAGTTCAGCATGTCGTAGCGAGTGGATTCTTCGAGAATGACGATCGCCTGGCGCGGTTGCGAGCCCGTTCGACCGCTCAGGCCCCGAGCCGGCAACGTGGCGACGCTCGCTGCGCCGGTGAGTTTAAGAAGATCTCGACGCGTCATGGGATAAAAATACCTCAGGAATCGAAAAGGCATCCCATCCTAACACTAAAGAAAACAATTCACCACAAGGACACCAAGAAGAGGCGCTGAGTGCAACGGTTCCCGGAGGGCTCGATGGCTCATCCAAACGCTGGCGAGGTCTTTCCCGGTGTCTTGGTGCCGTGGTGGTCCGTTCGGCGAGGTGGGCTATTCCATGCGGTAGAAGCCGAGTTGCGTATCGCCATGCCGAATCAGCCGCTGGCGGCGAAGACTCCCGTAGGCTTCTTCGAGCAACGTGTGCCGCGAGTGTTCCGCGATAACCAGGGATTGGGAATCCAGCAAATGTGACCGGGAGAGAAGCCGCAGGACGTGGTGATACTCAGCAATCTCGTTGTAAGGCGGGTCCAGGAAGACGTAGTTAAACTTCGAGCCTTCCTGCTCGAGCCGCTCCAGCGCCTTTGTGACCGTGGTGCGGATCAGGTAATAGCCGGACATGATGCCCAAGGTTTCGAGATTCTTGCGAATGAGCTGCTGTGCCGGACGGTGATGTTCGATGAACACCACCTCGCCTGCCCCTCTGCTCAGCGCTTCAATTCCCACCGCACCGCTTCCGGCGTAGGCATCCAGGAAGGCCGCGCCCTCCACATTGGGACCAAGCACGTCGAAAAGAGTCTCGCGCATTTGATCGGAGGTTGGCCGGAGATTACCGCCTTTGAGCGTCCCGAGATGCAGCCCGCGATATGTGCCGGAGATTACTCTCATGAAAAGAACTGATTCATTTTATCACTCATCCGTTGTTTCACACCCGATGCCGGGCATCGCACTGGTGTCATTTGAATAATGCGGGCGTCACAGACTACACGTCATTCGCGCGGATCCACCTCTGCCGTCTGAATCGCACTTTTCCTGCACCTTCCAGCATTTTCCCGGAATTATGCCTTTGACAGACCCAAGAGAGGAGTTTTACAAATGAACATCAAATTGGTTTGGTGTGGATCATGTGGGACGTCACTGCCAGCAGACTCTAACTTCTGTTGCCGGTGTGGGGCCGAAATCGGATCATTTCAATACGCGAAGTGTTGCGGCATCGAATACGCGACATCGGGCAGAGAGAAGGCATTCTGCATTCGATGCGGCTCTAACCTTCAGTTATCATCGTAATTTGCCAGTAACTGGGTCCTTGTAAAAGCGCAACTGCTGGCCGCACTTTGAACAGAATTTCGGGTGAAGGTCGGGGGCTAGCTCCACGCCACACTTTTCGTTTGTGCATTTCTCTATGACTGGAGACCCGCAGTCTGGACAGAATTTCGGTACTTCAGCCTCATCTCCCAAGTTTCCTGGAATGTTGAAAGAACACCCTTGATTCTGGCAGGTGGCATTATGAATAGACATGTTATCTCCCTAGGAGCGGTGTTTCTTAGAACCCCTTGGCTCTGGTTTGGCTTTGAGAATGGAGCCGAGAGCTTCATCGAATGGTTTGTTGATCTTGAAGGTTCCGTTGCGGCGTGGCGATGCCTCTTCGGATTTTTGAAAATCCTCCATCACTTTTGCGACATCCAGGGGCGAACTTCTCACTTTTTTATTTTTATTTCCCGGGACCATTCCTTGCCTTTCCATTCGGTAATTTGAAGCAAGCATCTGGATCGCGCTCGATATCTTCCCTGTGTTCATACACCAAGATTCCACTTTCAAAAAGATGCATAAGCACTTTCTTAACAGAATGCCATGTCCTGATGTGCGACAATAATCGTTGGCACTCACTTACATTAATCGAACCGTGCTCAGAGATGAAGTTTAGAACGCGAGTTTCATCCTGAGTCAAGGTTCTTGCTATCTCTGCACTAACCAGCCGAGTGACATCAGAATCGACCCACTCCTTACGTTGGTGCCTGTTATTCCTGATGGTCACGCGAACAGCCATGTACCCGGCTGCCACTTCCTTCTGCTCGAACTGCGGCAGCGGGAGGCTTGCCGATTGTAGGGCATCGCGCATTCGGCGCGTACCCTCGTTGTGGCATTTCACCAATGCCAAGTGAAACATGGCACGCATCAACTGAGGATTGCGAGGATGATGCGAGTTGAAGATATTTTCTGGTGTTACAAAAGGCGGGAATCCCCCTGGGCTTTCGATAACGAGCCTGTTATCAAACATCTTTACAAAGATATTCATGTTTTTGAGGCCGTACGAGCGGTGAACACACGCGTTCACAATTGCCTCATGCCATGCCTCGGCCGGGTATTCGGGAGCCGTATAGAACTTACCATCTTCCGCGAGCCTAGAGAACTCGCGCAATTGCGAGCGGAGCACTTGTGTAATTTCGATGATTAAATCGGTAATCGAACCTTCGAGCCATACGTCTTTGACTACATTGTAGCGAGATCCTGTTTCCTCAGTATCTCCTTCGTACCTGAGGAATCGGATACTGCAACCCGGGAAAAGAATGTTGGGGTCTCTTGAGAATAAAAGTGCACAGGCAACGTTGGGAACAAATCGCCCCCCTTCCATCCTTCCGAGCCTTCTATGTTCTAGGATTTCTACATCCGTATGCGGCTGCGTCAGTCCGCTATATTTCTTCACGCCTTCGATGAATGTCCGAATGAGGTCATCTCTGAAATCGTCGGGAAAGGTTAGCAGAACAGGTTCTCTTTCTAAATCGACTTGGCCTTTGTCGATCTTAAGTTCGTGTATCTCTTCAGCGGTTAGCTTGTGTTTCTGGTCTCCGACTCTACTGTACGCATTCCCCGAAGAGTCACAGACAACTTTATCTTCGCGGTAATACGTCCTGAAGACCAACACAAAGTCTTCATGGCCCTCTCGGTTGATGACCGGAATCCGCTTGGAGTCTACTCGGGAGTCTGGACAGTAAATATATGCAGCCTTCTCTCGGTCATTGAGCTCATTATGACTAAGCCTAAGACAGCCGGAAATAGAGCCGTCGTCTTCCATTCCCAAAATCAAAACTCCACCCTCAGGAGAGGTGTTCGCCCACATTGAGTGATATTCGCCAAGCAATTGTCCGTGTGTCTTGGCAGATTTTCGTTCAATTCTTCAATCTTCCTTTAGGAGGGTGAGTATGGCTTGGTCGGCGTTCTGATATATCTCATCCGGACTCAGCAAAGACAAATGGGCGTCGAATGATAAGTGAAGCTGTTCCATTAGGTTAAACTTAAATAGTTAAAGTAAAGAATACATACTCGAGTAGGGCTCGAGTAGGGTACTCGAGCCCTACCTTCTGGTCAGCTTTTTGGCGATGAGTCCCGGTACATCAGCCTCTTTCCCTTTACTCCTTCGATAGCGAGTTCCGCCCGTTCGCTGTCGGAAGTATCTCTCGCATTGTAACGGAAGTCAAACTCACTCAAATAGCGGCTCAGGTGTTGCTTGCTGATGTGGTGGAATGTCCCATAAACCCCGCGTTTAATCAGGGAAAAGTAGCCTTCCACTGTATTTGTTGTGGCCAGCCGACCATCGGGTTCCACTCGCGCGTATTCATCTTTGGAGTGATTCACCACATCATGCTTCGCAAAGTTCTTGCCCACTGTTTCGTAGAGGCCGCTATCGTCTGTATTCAGGATGGCGTGAGAAACAACGTTCTCCATGATGAAAGCCTTTAGATTTTTGGCTGTCACTTTCTCCATATGCACAGAACGGACTAGGCCATCCCTTTGCACAACTGCTACTACAGGAGCTTTGTTGGAGGTTGGGGAAGCGTAGTCTTTGGGTCTCTCGCCAGGCTTTACGGACTGAGAACCGCTCCTGATTTTGCCGCCAACAAAGCATTCATCAGCTTCGATAGTGCCCGCCATTTTAGAGGTGGGCTTCTCTTCCATTGCGTGACGAATGCGATGGCACATGAACCACGCGGCCCTGTATCCGAGGCCAAGCATGCGATGCATCTGGTGTGCGCTCATTCCTTTCTTGCTGGCGCACATCAGGTGAATCGCCATCATCCATTTGTGAAGCGGAATGTGGGAATCCTCGAAAATCGTGTTCATGGTGACCCTGAAAGTTTTGCGGCAGGAAGAACACTTCCATAGTCCAAGGCGCATCTTATTTTTTGTGTCAGCATCGGAGTGCATTTCGAAAGCCTCTCCAACTAGCCCACAGTGGGGGCACACTGGACCATTGGGCCAGAGCTTGCTTTCGAGGAATTTGATCGCCGCTTCTTCGGTGCTAAAATTCTCTGCTAGCTCGACTAGGTTCATGGCGCATCTCCTGAATACACTTAAATGGTATCACGGAGATTTGGGTCTGTCAAGGGAATAATTCCGCATTTTCCGCTTGACAACCTCACCGGGCTGTGATAGCCTATTGTGGTGGTCTTGTTATGGACAGAATGTCGCAGGCGAGCGCCGAGGCGCAAGGGAAAGCGAAATGATCTCGGCTATGGGGGAATGTAGGGAACTACAAAAAATGAAAAATAGTGGGAACGAAGCTAAGAAGTACTTGAAAACAAAGAACATCACTTTTTTGAATGGTGCAAATTATGCGCGTTTTGCGCGCAATTTAGCACAAATTAGGGCCTGAATTGAGCAAAAACAGCGCATTTTGCGCCAACGGAGTCAAGGCTTCCGAGCGGCGAGGCAAGGCCGGGCAAGTGACAAGAAGTCGGCTACAGAGGACCGCTGCCCTAAACTCGCGTGCTAGGGCCCTGCGTCCAACACTTCTTTACATTTAATCAGGCTGGCGCACAGCGAAGCTCTGCGAATTGGCCTCAATCGAATCAATGCAAACGATCTGGGACAGCAAAGAGGGGCTAAATCCCCTTCCCGTGGGACCGACCCCTCACTCGTCACGCTCCGGCTGATGAAAACGCCGGAGCGCGACACCCTCTCCCCAAGGGAGAGGGATTTGTTCTGCCTTCTCGTTTCTGCCTCTTCTCACGCGACGCTAGCCAGGCGGTAGCGCCGCGGCCACTCGACTCGCAAATAGCTTGCGAACGCTTCCAATTCCTCGCGAGACGATGGGTGCTCGACAAACTCCGAGGCTTCTCGCTTGGCCCATTCCAGAATCTCCTGATCGCGGATCAAGTTGCCAATCCGGAACGCCGGTATTCCCCATTGGCGGGTGCCGAAGAACTCTCCCGGACCGCGCAACCGCAAGTCGATTTCGGCAATCTTGAAACCGTCAGTCGTGTCCACCATGGTTTGAAGCCGTTGCTGGGCCAACTCGTTTCGTGACGGGGAAGCAACCAGGAGGCAGTAGGATTTCTGCGTGCCCCGGCCGATGCGTCCGCGCAGTTGGTGCAACTGGGAAAGCCCGAAACGCTCCGCATGCTCGATGAGCATGACAGTGGCGTTCGGGACGTCCACGCCCACTTCGATCACGGTAGTCGATACCAGCACTTTAACTTCACCCAGCTTGAAGCGTCGCATCACGTCTTCCTTTTCGTCGCTGGGCAGGCGCCCGTGCAACAACCCCACACGAAACTCAGGGAAGACGTTGTGCGAAAGCTGCTCGAACATGCGCACGGCGGGCTTCAAATCGAGTTTTCCGCCCTCCTCGATCACAGGATAAACCACGTAGGCCTGCCCGCCCTGGCGCACCTTCTCGCGAATAAACTCGAAAGCCCGCGCGCGAGCTTCTTCCTCGATCAAGCGTGTTTCGATGGGCGTCCGGTTAGGCGGCAACTCGTCGATGATGGAGTAATCCAAATCGCCATAAAGGGTCAGGGCAAGAGTACGGGGAATAGGAGTGGCGGTCATCACCAAAACGTGAGGGTTGACCGCTTTGCGCATCAGCTCGAATCGCTGCAGAACGCCAAAGCGATGCTGCTCGTCCACCACCACGAGGCCGAGCCTGGAGAACGCCACGTCCTCTTCCAGCAGCGCGTGGGTGCCCACGATGAGATTGATCTCCCCCCTCCCCATTCGCTCCTTGATCTCCGCCTTATCCGATGCCTTGCGCGCGCTGATCAACAAGTCGATCGCGTACGGCAGCGGCCGCAACAGCGCTTTGGTGTAAAGGTAATGCTGAGTGGCCAGGATTTCCGTGGGTGCCATTAAGGCCACCTGGCACCCGTTCTCGATGGCCAGGATCGCCGCCTGGAGAGCAACAATGGTCTTTCCGGACCCCACATCACCTTGCAAAAGACGATTCATGGGCTGGGAAGAACACATGTCGTCCACTACCTCTTTCAGTACCCGCTTCTGCGCGCCGGTGGGATGGAAGGGCAAAATGCTGCGAATCGCGGTGCGGGCGCTGGCCTTGGGCTCAAACTTGATTCCTTGTACCGATTTGGCCTTGCGCCGCCGCAGGGCAAGACCGGCACCGACATTGAAGAATTCTTCGAAGATCAGGCGCACCTGCGCCGGCGTGCGGAAATTGCACAATTGTTCGAGGGATTGGCCGGAGTCAGGGAAATGCGTCTGGCGAAAGGCCGTGGCGCGGTCTACCAGCCCGCTCTTGTCACGCACCGACAAGGGAAGCCGGTCCGGCAGGCTGTCCCCGAGAAGAGACAGCGCGGTCCAGATCAACCGCCGGATGACTCGCGTACCCAGCCTGGACATGCTTTCGTAAATTGGCACAACCCGCTCCACTTCAATGGAGTTCCCGCCCTCGGATTCCGCTTCCGGCAATATCTCGAACTGCGGCTGGACGATTTGTAAATTGCCAGCGCCGTAGAAATCGCGCTCCACCTTCCCGTAAAAGAAAACCCGCTGGCCTGGCCGAAAGACCTTGCCCTTTTCGAGATAGACTGCGTTGAACCATATGCACCGGATCATGCCGCTCGAGTCTCGAGCCGAAAGATCGTAAATGTAGACGCCCTTCCGAGTCCTCGTAAGGCCGCCGGTCAACACCTGCCCCAGAATCGTCGTGGTCTGGCCGGGGACGAGGTCACGAATCAGGGTTATGCGAGTGCGGTCTTCGTAACGAAAAGGCGTATAGTAAAGAAGGTCTTCGACGGTGCGGATTCCTCGCGCCGCCAGAAGCTCGGCTCGTGCCGGACCCACACCCTTTAAGTACATCACTTCCGAGGCGGGCGTGAGGGTTGAGGTTGGCATCGCGGTTCAGCGTTCCCTATTATACAGTCTCCGGATGGTCAGACCGCGGATTTGGCGTGTCGAGCGAGTCTGCCTGCGAACGAAAAAATGAAGCCTCTAACTGCTAGATGGCTAAAGTACATGGTTGCTATTTTAGTCGGCAATGGCCTGTACTTTGCCCTCAACCCCTATCTGCCGGAACCTGCCCGGCATCACCCCTTCAAACTCGACCTTGGGACGCTGGTGGATTTCTGGCTATGTCTGGTGGTCTACGGGCTGATGGAGTTGGTGACTTTCCTGAGGAAGCGAGGAGACCGTTAGAAGGCGTGGGCGACGGACACGACAGGCAGCTTTCGCCGTTCGACCAATGGGGAGTCATAATCGCGCACCACGTTTTGCCTGGACGACCTGGTTATCGCCACGATAGTAATTTTTTGCTGTCAAGGCAAAGTAGAAATGTCCTAATCCCAGCAAAGTAGAAATGTCCTGTTCTTAGCAAAGTAGAAAGTTCCGTTTTTCGTTCTTTGGCGGCTAACCGGAGGAGCCCGTAGGGCGACG
>JBELAJ010000369.1:0-8479 GCA_049508935.1 Terriglobia bacterium
TACCTCAACGCCGACGCCCTGATACACATGCTGAGCGCGAAGGATGGGCGAATTACGACCAAGAGCGGGATGGAATACCGTTTGCTGGCGCTCGATCCCTACAGCCGGCACATGTCATTGCCGGTGATGCGCGCGATTCACAAATTAGTGGAGGATGGCGCGGTCGTGGCCGGCCAGAAGCCGATCGACGATCCCAGCCTTGCCGACGACCAGGCGGAGTTCCAGCGGCTGAATGATGAGCTATTCGGCGATGGCACAGGCGTGCATACGGTGGGCCAAGGCAAAGTCTATGCCGGGCAGAACGCCGAGGCTGCGTTATCTGCCATGAACCTTGCGCCGGATTTCGACCACACCAAGCCCGAGAGCGACACGCGCCTTCTCTTCGTGCACCGCAAGTTGGCGGATGGCGATCTCTACTTCGTGGACAATCGCAACGACCGCGACGAAACGGTGGATGCGAGTTTCCGCGTTGCCGGCAAGGCAGCGGAACTTTGGCATCCTGATTCCGGCCAAACAGAGCCTGCGTCTTTCACTATCGCAGAGGGGCGCACCACTCTCCCGCTGCACCTGGAGCCTTGGGGAACCGTCTTCGTGGTATTTCGCAAGCCCACGAACGAAACCTCGCGCGCCTTACCCAAAGTCGTGGTGACAGACTTGGAAACTATCGAGGGCTCGTGGAGTCTGTCCTTTCAGCCGGGCCGCGGCGCGCCGGCTTCCATCACGCTCGACAAGCTGATCTCGTGGCCTGACAGCACAGACCCGGGCGTGAGGTACTTCTCCGGCACGGGGACCTACACCAAGACCGTTCAGGCTTCACCGGACTGGTTCAAGAAGGGCGCGAAGCTCTGGATCGACCTGGGTGACGTGAAGAACCTGGCAGAGGTGACGGTCAACGGCAAGTCACTCGGCATCGTTTGGCACACGCCATACAGCGTGGATGCCACGAGCGCCCTCAAGCCGGGCTCGAACGAAGTGACCATCAAGGTGGTCAACGCCTGGGTCAATCGGCTGATCGGCGATCAGCAACCTGAAGCCACGACGAAGTATACGTTCGCGGACGTGAAGCCGTACAAAGCGAACTCGCCCTTGCAGCCGTCGGGCCTGCTCGGGCCCGTGCGGATTTATTCCGAAGCCGCGCAGTGAGTCATTCCCTCTCCCCGTTGGGGGAGAGGGTGGACCGCAACCGGCGTTTTCGCGAGGCGCGGCGGGCCGGGTGAGGGGGCAGTCCGGCCGGGCGCATACATGCCGACAAACAGCGTCGGCGCGTATGCGCCACCCTTGTTGCCAAGGGGGCATGCTCTTGCAATTCGTTATTGAACCCATGCAACGCGGTGATTGGGAGCAGGTCCGCACCATTTACCTCGCAGGGATCGCCACGCGTAACGCAACGTTTGAGACCCAGGCGCCGGATTGGCAGCGGTGGGACGCGGCGCATCTTTCTTTCGGCCGGTTGGTGGCCCGGGCAGATAGCACTCTGCTCGGCTGGGGCGCGCTCAATCCGGTCTCGAACCGGCGCTGTTATGCTGGCGTGGCGGAAGCAAGCGTTTACGTTGGAGCGAGCCACCGGGGGCGCGGAGTCGGCCAGGCATTGCTTCTGGGCCTTATTGATCTCTCGGAAAAGCAGGGCGTCTGGACGCTTCAGGCCGGGATTTTTCCGGAGAATCTGGCAAGCCTCGCGCTCCTAAGGAAATGCGGCTTCCGCGAAGTCGGCAGGCGTGAACGAATCGGCAAGCTGGATGGCGTGTGGCGCGACGTGCTGCTGCTCGAGCGCCGCAGTAAGGCCGTGGGAGTCTGAGACTACCAACCGACCGCGATGATCACGTAGGTCTTCATTTCCGGAACCGTGAACGTCGCTGACGACGGGCCGGGCGTGAAGTAGACTGGCCGCGGCGAGTCCCCGCCGACCTCGTACATCTTGACTTCCTGCACTTCGTTCCCGCCCGGAATTCGCACCGTACATTGCAGGGCAGAAAGGGCCGGTGTCTTCGCCGCGTCGTAGTTAACCAAGTGGAGAAGCCGCCGCTGCCGTGTGTCTTGCTCGACAAGGTTTGCGACCAGGAAATCTGGTCCCGAGACCTCGAAGGGCAGGTCCGCGTTGGCGGCCCAGCGGATCGCTGCGATGAGTTCCTCCCAGTTACGCGGGCGCTTCCAAAACCGGTTGCTGATGTTGAAATAGGGCTCAGCTTCGGGGAGGGGGCCGTCGAATTCAACCGCGGGCAGGTACACCACACGGCCTTTTCCGAAGGTTTTCCGCTGAGTGTGGCCTGAAGCGGCCGCTTCCTGGACCTCTTCCTCGTAGTCGCGGGCGCGCACCTGGCCATCGACGAGTCCTTTGAGTCCCGGTTCCGGCCGAAGTCGCCGCCACTCGTCGTAGAGGCCCGCCTGACCGATCGCCACAAGTCCGCCGCCCTGTTCGACAAAACTGCGAAATCGCGCCAATTGCTCATCCGAGAGGCATTCCGAATCCGGCAGGACCAGCACGGCCGGCGTTGATAGGTCGGGCAGCGGCTCATCGAACACGAGGTGGAAAGGTATGCGCGACTGGATGAGAGCCTGCTCGACCAGAATTGCGCTAAGTTGAGCGCGTGCGTGGTGATAGGTGATCGAGGCATAGGAGTGCAGTACACCGACGCTGGCAACATCTTTCGTTCCCAGAAAGAGTTCGCGGTTCTTGCGGTAGAACGCCACGTGCTCGAGCATCGCGGATGGTAAGGGCGCCGTCCCAGCGAAGCCCAGCGTTTGATTGAAAGCCAGGCTCTCGGCCATGGCCACCGGACTGTCCTCAATGTAAGCCAGCAATATGTTGTTGTAAGCGCGCGCCAGTTTGTAACTGCGGATCTTCGAGATCAGGCGGCCGTCTGGAAGGTACACGCAAGGGTTCTCTTCTTCAGTCCAGAAGACATCCGTCGAGGTCAGAAGGCGAGAGTGATCGATGGCGTTTTCCCAGGCGCGGTTCCCGCCCGTGATGCCGTGCGGGTTGATTTCGACCGCCACCTCGGGATTGAGCGACCGGATGTACTCCGCCATCTGCCGCAACGCGTCGGCCATGACCTGGCAGCGGAAATCGATCCATTCCTGGATGGCCGGGTCGAAGATGATAGCCATCTTTTCAGGCCGGTTCTGGCGGTTCCACTGCGGGGGATTCACGTAGTCGACGTCCTCGAAGCCAAACCGCTCGCGCCGCTTTTCAGGCGAGTACTTGGCGCGCAGGAAAGCGCGGAATCCTTCCACGCACGCCGGGCAGTGGCAGGAATCAGGCTCTGCGTTGAGATCGAAGTTATCAAAGTGGATAAAGTCCGTCTTCACCTCTTCGACGGCGTAGCGGACGATTTGCTTCAGGTAATCCAGGTACTCCTGGTGGGTAAAGCAGGGCCGGTAGCGATAGGATTGCTGGAAGCCGTAGACCAGCAGGATCGGCACTCCGCTTTCGTCGCGCTGGATCCAATCCTTGGCGCGCGGTTCCTCAGCAAAGAAGGTTTCATACATCATGGTATTCCATTGGATGTAACTATCCACTTTCATTCCATAACGATGTGCAATTGCGGCGGCGCGGCGAGCATCCTCCATTTCGGGCTTCTCGGCGGCCATGCCAAACCCTTTGTAAAGGTGGGTGTGAAAAACCTCGATGCCCTGATTGTGGAGAGTGCGAATCAGTTCCTCGCTTTGATTCCACTCGTAGTCTTTGCGCGCGTCGAGCCGCTCGCCCCCGCGGCGAACGACGAAGATGTAGGGCTCATGGCTGCCGCCGGCGTCGATTAGCCCATTCTCGAGCCACTTGGCGCGCGGCAGGGGCGAGCGAACGCTCTTCCCAATGGGCAACGGCATCTTCAGAATCTGCCCCACTGCCGCCGTCGCGGCCATGCCTCCTAGAAAGTCTCGACGGTTCATGATGGTTATCCTCCAGCTTAGATTTCCTGCGCACATAGTGCTGCCGACTAATGTACATACTCAGTCCCTCAAGTACAGAACTGGGTAGCAAGTCGCTCTAATGTAAATGTGGGACTCGTCTCAGATGTGCGTCGCGCGCAGTTTCTAGTCAACCCGTTCTTGCAGCATAGCGATTGTAGCCTTCACCTTCTTTACAAGTGACTGCAGTTCTTCGTCGGTTGTGCCCGGCGTCAAATTCAGATTGACATTAACCCGGCAGGAAACTTCGATGGAAGGTCTCTCGCTAGGCGATTGCGGAAGGAGTGGTTGGATCCTCTCCGTCAGGGGTGTTTCGTCGACGACAAATGCATCCGCGCTGTGAGATGCTTGTGATATCTGCTCGCCCCCGGAACGAGCGATGAAGTTACCCTGCTCATCGGTTAACAAGTACTCGAAGTAGACGAGAAAGTCCACAAGTAAACCAAGCCTATTCGCATCAGAAGGGTCAGGAGTTGCCTTGATGCCGAATGCTCTAATCAACTGGGATCTGTTCAATGCGCTCTGCAGTTGGAATTGTTGTCGGACAGTTTCCCCAAACCACGTTTTTTCAATTAGAGACCGAATGTGCGCCTTAGCGCTCTCCTCATCCCATGGGGCCTGCTTAGCGTAATTCGTCACTTCCGGACTCGGTCTATAGTAACCGTAACGCTCCGCAATTATGAACCCCCCCTCAGACAAGAATGTGTTGTTCCTGCTCACCTCAGTCGGGTGAATGGCAGCTACGGCCCCGACGTCTGTGTACTTGACGGCCTCAGCTCCCTGCTTACTGGCGATTACATACGCCTTGAGTATCTTGGAGAGTTTTTCAGGATCGGATGCCGGTAGCGCGTATGTGCCTTGCATCTTGGCTAAACGTTTCTTCTCCACTGTCTCTTGGGCTGCTTCCCCCTCAAGCTCAAGTGATGTCTGATCTTCTTTTGTCTCGTCGTCCATGTCTTACCCCTTTAAGCTGAGCGCTCGCCTGTATATTGGCGGGATGACAAATCTCTCGGTGAGGTGGAGAGGTCTGCTGCCTTCCCTGGCTATTGCTCCGACCCTCCAGAAGTCCTGCAAAGCTAAGTCGAAATTGAGTTTGTCAGGTAAGCCCAAAAGGCTTTGAAGGTCGTTTTGCGAAACTTGATACGATGTGTGGCCTTGGAGATTTAGGTACTTTCGATACAGCTCTGGAAACGTGGTGAGGAAATCGGAAAGCTTCGCCTGGCTTGCCTCATCCAGGCCCTTTTCTATAGCCTGGGGAGAAATCAGGCCCTGCTGCGGCACGTTCGTACCCCACCTATTAAATTGGATCTGATGGTTCCTGGCACTTATCGCGAAGTTCAGCAAATCCCGAGGGAGTACAGAGCCTCTGCCATCACGCAGCTCGTCAAGCAATTGGCGGAAGCCGCCAACCCGCTGCGGCCAATCGAATACCTGATCGACAATCTGCTGCGCCTGACTTAGTTTCAGTTCGCTAAAAACACCCCCCACCGACGCGGCGATTCGTAGGGCCAGCATGATTACCAAGTCCTCGCTTTCCCACTTCAACCTGAGGATAGCGTTCGAGAAATGGTCTTTGTCGACGTAGGTCAGCCCCTCGTACACATCTGATCTTACGAAGAACTTGAATCGAATTTGGCCCAGTTGGTATAGCTCGGAATGCGTCTGCATTAAGGCACTCAACAAATCGCTTGTATGATTTCTGCCGTTGGTTCCGTCCACATCCACCTTATCGAGCTCATCAAGAGCAATCCATAGCGTTCGCGAATCTTTCGCCAACTCGCGGTTGATGGTAGCGAACACCTCGTGAATCTGTAGGGGGTTCAGAGGCGATGTTTGGGAGCCGCCTATTTTGAGTTCAAGAAATTTCGTAGGGATCGTCACAGTAGCTCCCAGAAGAGTTGGAAACTTCTGCGGGTTAATCTCCCACCGTTCCACGAACTTCAGCAGAAAGTCTGCCTCCTTGCCCGTGCATGTATCCAACAAAGTGAGCGCCGCGATGCTTGCAAAATAAAACTTCCAGAGGGTTACAAAACTTGGCGCCGCTCCCAGTTTTGAACGCAAGAGATGGTAGTGCTCACGAAGATTGGCTGTAGAAGTAATTAGAAAATTAGGGTTCCGGAACTCCGGAATCTCCTGGCCTTGGTCTCTTATCATCAAGAAAATGGCGCTCTTGCCCGCCCCCTTTTCGCCGATTATAAGGCATATCTCAGGGTCACACGCCCGCTCGAAGGCTTGGCTTCGGTAGAAATAATTGGACAGCGACCGCTCGAGGTCGGCCGCCCCAGCGCCGAAATCGAGAGAGGAGAGCGCGGGCAATGGTAGCATTTCAATCCCTTGATTTAACTTGGCTGAATCTAACACACCCGCATAATTCTACCACCATTGGCCGGGCAAGAGGTTAGGATGCTCCCCAGTTGAAAAACTTCACAAATCTCTGGTAGTTGGTCATCTGAACTCTGTGATATATTGCCGCCAAGGGGCTACTGACATGGCGACTAAGACCCTATTGAGTATAGAACAATTCGACGCGCTGCCCGACAAAGCTGGCACGAAATACGAACTCGATGCGGGGGTGCTGATCAGCATGTTAGCCTCACCAAGCCTCTTTCACAACATGATTCGCGACCGGCTGGGCATGCAGCTCTATGCTTTTGTTGAAGCGCATAAGCTGGGATTGGTGTCTTGGGAGACTGACTTCCAATTATCGGAAGCGACGGTTCGAATCCCCGACCTTTCGTTCCTTAGGTCTGAGCGAGTCCAAGGGTTGAACCCGCACCAGCGAACATCCGGCGCACCCGACCTTGCGATCGAGATCGCCTCAGTTTCGGACACGCCTGACGACCTCGCGCGCAAGGCTCAGCAGTATCTTGCGGCTGGGGCACGAGCCGTATGGGTGCTTTACCCTGAGGCGCGGCTTGCGTACCTTTATCGGCCCGGCGGCCACATCGAGGTTCACGACGACACTCAGGCGTTGGACAATCCGGAGCTTTTGCCCGGCTTCAGCGTGACGCTGGCGGACATCTTTGGCACGTGAAGCGCCATCGGAATCCGCGCCAAAGCCTGGAACTCAAGAAAGTGTAGCGTTGCCTTGCGCCCACACTCCGTTGTTGACCAGCCCAATTGAAATGAAACTCTCAAATCCTTCCTGGCGATGGCTGATGATTGCCCTGGCGTTCCTCGCCACCACCATTAATTACCTTGACCGGCAGACGCTTTCCGTGGCCGCGCCGGTCCTGATCGACCAGTTCGGCATGAGCCACGCAGCGTACGCGCGAGTGGTGTTCGCCTTCATGTTTGCCTATACGATCGCCAACGGAATATCCGGCCCGCTCCTCGATCGTTTGGGAACACGCCTGGGCTTCGCCTTGACCATGGCTTGGTGGTCTGTTGCCAGCATTCTGAACGCTCTGGCGCGCGGACCCCGCTCATTGGGTGCTTATCAGTTCCTCTTGGGCGCCGGCGAGGCGGGCAACTGGCCGGCATGTGTAAAGGTCGTGGCAGAATGGTTTCCAGTCAAAGAGCGCGCGCTCGCTTCCGGCATCTTCAATAGCGGCTCGGCTGCTGGGGCGATATTGGCGCCGCCCTTGGTGGTCTGGATCTTGCTTCATTCCGGGTGGCAGCAGGCATTTGTCTGGGTGGGAATCGTCGGCTTCGTGTGGTTGCTGATCTGGTCGCTCGTCTACCACGACTCCCCTCCTCGGATGAGGACGGTGCAGGGGGTGGTGGCCGCAGCACCGGGTTTATTATGCGACGGATCAACCATCCCCCACCCCCTCCTTGCCAAGGAGGGGAGTTCGCCTTCAAGTGCATTTCCACCGACAGCTATTTCTCCCTGGAAGTTGTTCCGAACGCGTTTTGTTTGGAGCTTCACACTGGCGAAAGTCTTTCTCGATCCTGTGTGGTACTTCTACATCTTCTGGTTTCCGGAATACCTCAAGCGCGCCCGGCATTTCAGCATGGCATCTATCGGGAAATACGCTTGGATTCCTTTCCTGGTCGCTGGGCTGGGGAACATTCTGGGAGGCTGGCTCTCGGGCTGGATGCTCAGACGAGGGTATTCACTCAACGTGGCTCGCAAGGGTGGAGTCACAATGTTCGCGGCGCTCATGACCAGCGCCATCCCGGCCGTCCTTGTACGCGACGCCCGAATCTCCATTCTCCTCGTCTCAGTGGCCATGCTCGGATATACTGGGTGCGGCTCAATCATGCTGGCTTATCCCGCCGACGTTTACCCCAAGCACGTGGTGGGTTCAATCTGGGGCTTGGCCAGCATGGGTTCGGGTTTCGGCGGCATGGTCTTCGCTCTGCTCACCGGTGTGGTGATTGACCGTTTTTCGTATTTGCCCGTGTTCGTCGGCTTCGGCCTCATGCCGCTGATCTGCACGGGCATTCTCTGGACGCTGCTCGGTCCTATTTCGCCCTTGCCTCTTGGGGTAGATTTCAACTCTGCCTCGTGACAGGTCGCTCATGCTGCAATTCTTGTATGTCTTGTTCTTCTTTTCAGGTGTCTCGAGCCTCATTTTTGAAACCGTCTTCACGCGCCTGCTGACTTACACCTTTGGGAATACGGCCT
>JBELAJ010000037.1:0-31825 GCA_049508935.1 Terriglobia bacterium
GTCATCACTACCTCGTCACCCGGCTTCAGCCCTGAGGTGACCTCGGAGTCATCCCCTTCCGTGGTGCCCAAGGTAATCGTCCGCACGGTCACGGTGGAATCAGGTTTCACAAAAAATACGTACGTCCTTTGGGAGTTTCGTTGCACCGCCGCCGTGGGGATCAGGGTCACCCCACGTTTTTCCTGAACCAGCAGCTTGGCGTTGATAAACTCATTCGGAAACAATGCTCCATCTCGATTGTCGAAATTGGCGCGCAGCTTCACCGTCCCCGTGGTGGGATCGATCTGATTGTCGATCGTCTCCAGCCAACCTTGGGCAATTTTCGTCATTCCCCGGTCATAAGCCTCGACCGTGAGCCGGGCTCCTGCGCGCATTTGCTTCACGATGGCTGGGAGCTGATCTTCAGGAAGGGTGAAAACCACAGTGATCGGTTGGATTTGAGTAATGACCACCAGCCCCGTGGCTTGGCCCGGAGTTTCGTAGTTCCCCGGATCGACCAGTCGCAGGCCAACGCGGCCGGTAATGGGGGCGGTAATATGGCAGTAAACGAGATCCAGTTTGGCGGTGTCAATTTGGGCTTGGTCCGTTTTGACGATTCCTTCGTCGGACTTCACCAACGCTTCCTGGGTGGCCAGTTGTTGTTCCGGAACGGCGCGGAGAGGGACGAGCGTTTGATAGCGCTTTAGATCGACTTGGGCATTGTCGAGGTTGGCCTGGTCCCTGAGCAATCCCGCCTGTGCGTTCTCCATCATGACTTGATAGGGCCGTGGATCAATCTCCACCAGCGGATCGCCTTTTTGAACGATCTGGCCCTCCTTGTAGAGGACCTGCATTAGGTAGCCGGCGATTTGACTCTGGATGGTTACCGTATAAACCGGGGTGACAGCGCCCAGCCCGGTAAAATAGACGCCGATGTCGCCTTTGGTGGCCTGGACAGCAACCACTGGGACTGCGCCGAAATTCCGCCCCGACGCTCCCCCTGCCGCGCTGGTGTTCGCAGCTTGCGGCGCTACCATCCCCTTGTGAACGCGGTAGGCTCCAAAAGCCAAAACCGCCAGCGCCAACAGCCAAAGCCACCAACGCCGCTTGGGTTCTTTGCCCGGGAGCCCTGGCGAGGCGTTTGCTCGAATCTGGGCCTCGTCATTTCTCTCTATTGTACTGGGCGTACTCATGGTTCAATCCTTATTTGGTGCAGATTCTAGGACGCTCTTAATTCGAAGTTCTGCTTGCCATTAGGTTTAGGTCATTTTTCGGGTCACACCCATCCCCGATGAATGCCGCAATATAAATGGACGGTCAATACGTCGGCTTGGTTACCAGCAGAAGCCACAATGAACATTACCAACCGATTCCAGCGCGAGGCTGCCGGCACAAGCTCTTAAGCGTCAGCCTCATGCACTGAAAACCCAAGATAACCGAGTACGAGGGGGATGGTCAACTGTTAGAATCCCAATTCAGGATTCAGGATTCGGGACTCAGGATTCAGGGGACTACCCGCCACGCGCAATAGGCGAACTGTCGTGGTGTCGTAATCTGAACGTAGCGCCGACCTTCAGAGCCTGCCCTGAGTAAAGCGAAGGGTCGGCAAATGTCCCGGACAGGTCGGGGCGCTACACCGAAACGAGGACGCTAACCGAAATGTGGTTGCCTGGTTTCTAAGGAAAGGATAGGATTCAGAACGGATTTGGGTTTCCCCGAATCCTGAATTCTGGCTCCTGCATCCTGAATTCTTGCATGTTGCTCAACCCTGAACAGCTTCGGGCGGTTGAACACGGCGACGGGCCGTTGCTGATCATTGCGGGCCCGGGAAGCGGCAAGACCCGGGTTGTAACGCAGCGCATTGTTCATTTGCTCGAGCACTCCCCTGGCCTCGAACCGCAAAACGTTCTGGCGTTGACCTTTACAGAGAAGGCTGCGGGAGAAATGCAGTCTCGCGTCCGCCACGCCTTGCCAGACCTCGCCGCCTTTCCGCACATCTCCACTTTTCACGCCTTTGCCTACGAAGTGGTCCGCAGCCAAGGCGGGCCCGTAGGGCCGGGCGTTAGCCAGGCATCTGCCGGTGCCGACCCTTCGCTGCGCTCAGGGCAGGCTCTGAAGGTCGGCGCTGCTTCGCTGAATGATGGTGCTGGCGTCACGCCCGGCGAGCGCATGTTGTTGAATAAAGAGGACGTATGGGTCTTCCTCCGCCAGCGCCTGGACCGTCTCGGGCTCGAGTTCTTTCAGAAGTTGGCTGAGCCTGGGGCGTTCCTGCACGCGCTTAACGATTTCTTTTCTCGCTGCCAGGACGAACTGATTGAGCCGGAGGACTTCGAGAGATATGTCCAAGCGGCTGAACGAGCTTTCCTGGAGAAAGCCGACAAACTCGAAGCCGCGGAACGAGCCCTGGAAGAGGGTGAGATTCAAAAGAAAAAGGAGTTATCCCGCGTCTTCCGCAACAGCCGTCGTCTAATCGAGGGGGCAGGCAGTTCCAGCCTCGGCAGCTTGATTCCAGAGGCGGTGCGCCTCTTCGACCGCGAGCCCGAAGTCTGCCGGCGTTATCGCAAGCAGTTCCGTTTTGTCCTGGTCGATGAGTTTCAAGACACAAACTTCGCTCAAGTGGAGCTGCTCAGGCGCTTGGTGGCTCCGCCCTTCAACATCACTACCGTCGGTGACGCCGACCAGGCCATCTATCGTTTTCGAGGCGCCTCGCATGGCGCCTTTGACATGTTTGGGCAGGTATTCCCGGGTCACGAAACCATCTTTCTGAATCGCAATTACCGCTCCACTGAGCGTGTACTGCGCGTCGCGGATGTGGTGATTAAACAGAATGGAACACGGTATCCCGGCAAGCCTGAATTGAAACCCGAACGCGAAGAAGGCTGCCCGGTTTATCTGCCCACCAGCCCGGACTATGCCAGCGAGGCGAATTGGGTTTCCGAGGAGATAGAACGGCTTATCTCGAAAGGCGCTTCCTATGGAGACATCGCCGTCCTGTACCGTGCGCATAGCTATCGCGACAGGCTGGTCGAGGAATTTCAACGCCGCGGCATTCCGTTCGCCATTCGTGGCCTCTCGGTTCTTTCTACCGTGATTATTCGCGACCTCCTTGCCTACCTCAACCTGATCCATTCTCCCCACGACAACATCAGCTTGACCCGCGTGCTGCTGGCCCCGCGCTGGAACTTTCCGGAAGAACTGGCCTTGGAAGTTCGTGTCGAGGCGGACAGGCGGCGCTGCTCGCTCTACGATGTCCTCAACTCATTCAGTGGGGGCGGTTCGCGAACCGCCCCTACGGACCGCCTCGAAGCTACCAACTGGGGGTCTTTGAAGCAGCTTCTTGAAGACCTGCACTGGGCATCCCAAAACGTAACGGTGACGTCGCTCTTCAATCTGCTTTGCGAGCGCCTTCAGTTACTTTCGTTTCTTGACGAAAGGGATCTCCGATACGTGAATGCGTTCGCCGAGTTCCTCCGCGAGTGGGAAGAGAAGATCTCGAAATTCCCGGCCCTGGCTGGTCCTGAGTGGGAGGAGGAACCCGGGGGAAAGACGCCTGCTAAGAACCTGCACGAATTCCTCTTCTATTTCCAGCATTACCTCGAGGCAGGAGGAAAGATCGAGGCGCCTCTCGTCGAGGACCGCGCCGGAGCGGTCCAGATGATGACCGTCCACGCCGCCAAGGGGTTGGAGTTTCCGGTGGTCTTTGTCCTAAGTGTGGCCTCGCGGCGTTTTCCAAGTACGGAGCGCAAGTCTGTTATCGACTTTCCTGACGAGCTTCGCAAGGGACCTTTGCCACCGAAGAATATTCACACCCAGGAGGAACGGCGTCTTTTCTTTGTCGCCCTGACGCGCGCCCAGGATCGCCTTTATGTTTCCAGCGTCACAGCGCCCGGCAAGAAGCCATCAACCTTCATCGACGATCTGCTCCGCGACCCGGTGGTGACGGCTCGGGACATTGAGCGCTTGACCGCAACTTCCTACCGCCCTGTCAATGTCAATCCGAGCCCCCCTGCTGTCATTCCGAGCTTCCCTACTGTCATTCCGAGCGAAGCGAGGAATCTCGCTCTGCCTCCTTCCCCGGCGAGCCAAGGTCAAATTCCTCGCTTCGCTCGGAATGACAGCACTCCCGCTCAAGACGAACTCTTCGGCGACTTGGGTGAACTCTCCGGCGTGCACCCTCCGATCGCGGAATGGGTCGGCCGCGAACCGGAGATCCAGCCAGGAGAAAAACTGCGCCTAAGCGCTTCCTCGATTGAGGATTACGAGGTCTGTCCCCTGAAGTTCAAGTTTGGCCATTTTCTCAGAATCCCCACCGGGCCGCAGGCCGCCCTCACCTTTGGCCACATCATGCATCGCTCCGTGAGGCACTATTTCGAGTTGCGAGCCAGGGGAGAAGCCAGCTTCCAAGCGGTGAAGGATTTCTACGAGTCGTCCTGGAGGAGCACCGGGTTCGAGGACGAGTACCAGGAGCAGACCTACAAACAAACCGGGCTGCAACAATTGCGCGCCTTCGTGGAAAAGCAGGGACGCAATGAGATTCTTCCTCAGAGCATGGAAACCTCGTTCTCGCTTGACCTCGGCGAAGTCTTATTGGAAGGGCGCATCGACCAGATCAGTCCCCTGACGCCGCGCGCGGGCGAGAACGAGGACGCGGTGGAACTAATTGACTACAAAACCGGGAAGCCCCGCTCGCAAAAGGACGCCGACGGCAGCTTGCAGCTTTCCGTTTACGCTCTGGCAGCCGAGGAAGAATTGAAGCTGAAACCCCGGCGCTTGACCTTCTATTGTCTGTCGAACAACAAGACAGTCCACACCGCGCGAACCGAATCAGATCTCAAAACCGTGAAGACGAGAGTCTTGTTGGTCGCTGACCAGATTCGCCAGAACCAATTCCCCCCAACCCCCGGTTTTGCGTGCAAATTCTGCGATTACCGCCCCATCTGCCCTGCGCACGAAGAGAACTTTTAGCTTGTAATCGACGCCTAATCTCATTACGGCGGGCGCATACGTCGGCGACGCTTTTTGTCGCGATGTGTGCGCCCCTCCCCAGGTGACGGCACATTGTCCATGGCCCGTGGCCGGGTTCTACCCTGGAAACATGGACAAAAAGCGACAACAGATACCATAACGAATACTGTCACTTCTATCTCGCGCACCGTTAGGTCGAGGTTAGGTCCCGGTTGCGCGTTATACTCACAATGTGATATGGTTCCCGCACGGCGGTTTTCTATTTTGCAATTTGTTCAACCTCTTTCTGCTCGAACCGAGTCATAGAACCGTCGCTCAACTTCTAACGGAATTCAGGACATCTTCAGGGAGCAGGGCCTCGGAAATGTTCACTTCCAATGGAGGCGCCATGAATAATAGCGCTTTGGTGGTTCGAAAGGCAACAGAGGTAATTAGCTTTCCTGATCTTGAGTGTGACACTGGGTCGATCGGCTTTGTCGAAAAAATGATCCTCGGTGAGCTGCTTATCATCGCACAGCCTGGGCTAGTGGTCGAGATAGGTACGTTTCGCGGCCGCACCACGAAATTCGTTTGCGAGTTTCTGAAGAAGAACCGGCTGGCGCAGTGTCGCATCGCCGCGTTTGACCTGCCCCAAGTCATTCAAGAAATCCGGACATGTGACCCCTACTTCGCGTCCCAGGATAATGTGGAACTGGTAGGAGGCGTGCTTCCCTTTTCATTAAGGAAGTATCTCAAGGCTTCAAGGCAAATGGTCGGCCTCGCCATTGTCGACGGGAACCACTCCTACAAGGGAGTCTTGGGGGATCTTGAGGCCGCGGCTCCTCACATGAAACCCGGCGGCTACATCTTCGCTCATGACTACCGAAAGGATGACTCGGAGTACGTGGGCTTGATAGCGGCGGTCGATCGTTTCGCCACAATGCATGGATTCGCCATGTTGCCGCTTGACCCCGGCAATCTCGCCGGACGCGAGGTCTGGGGATCTGCGCTCTTGAGAAAGCCTGACCACAACCCAATCCCGCTCTCGAGCCACGTATACCTGAGGACCGTCGGAAAAGCCATCTCGCAGATGAAACGCGCTGTGTCACCCTGGGTGCATCGATACCGGAAGCACAACTGAGTCAGTTTCCAGAATCCGCGGGTGCATACGTCCCGACGTTCTTTGTCGGGATGTATGCGTCCCTCTCGAGTCAGGATAGCGCAGACATGCCAAAGACCGGCACGTCTGCGCCACGGGGAACTTGCGGACCAATAAGGAGACTCTGTGATCTCAATCATTCTTCTCATCGCCGGCGTAGTCTTGGGAGCCGTCATTGCTGGGCTATGGGCCACGGCCCGTTCCGCAGCGCTCGTCCAAAAAGTGCAAGTTGAAGCGGAAGGCCGCGTGAAGGCGGCGGAAACCACCGCCACCGAGGTGCGGACGCAACTGACCGCGCTCCAGGGTCTATTCGACGCGAAAGAGAAAGAAGCTTCCAGCCTTCAGCAACAGTTGCGCGGAGAGAGTGAGCAAAAGGTCAAAGCCCAAACCGAACTCGAGCAATTCGAGCAGCGGCTGGAAGATCTGGCGGCCTTGCGCGAGCGAATGAAGAACGAGGGCGAAATGCGCGTCGCCGCAGAGACCAAGCTTCAGGAAGCCCAGGCGAACCTGGAAACACAGAAGAAGATAGTGGACGAGGCCAAGAAGAATCTCTCGGATGCGTTTCAGGCGTTGTCGGCGGAGGCGCTCAAGAGCAATAACCAGGCTTTCATAGCTTTGGCAAAAAGCACCTTCGAGACCATGCAAGCCCGCGCGAAAGGAGACCTGGAAACGCGCCAGCAGGCAATCGATGCGCTGGTGGCGCCGCTGAAGGAATCCCTCAGCCGGTATGAAACGCAGATCCTGGAAATGGAGAAGGCGCGGCAAACCGCTTATGGCACGCTCGAGGAGCAACTCCGCAGCCTGGCCGTCACAAACCAGCTATTGCAGGAAAAGACTTCCACGCTGGCAATCGTATTAAGGGGCGGAAGCCAGGCTCGGGGCCGCTGGGGTGAAATGACCCTTCGGAACGTGGCTGACTTGGCCGGCATGTCGGAGCACTGCGACTTCACGGAGCAGGAAACCTTCGATTCGGAGTCAGGCCGTTTGCGTCCTGACATGATCGTGAGGCTGCCCGGCAACCGGCGCATCGCTGTCGATGCCAAGGTCCCGCTTCAGGCTTTCCTCGACGCCTCGGCCGCAACCAGAGACGAGGATCGGAAAGAGGCGCTCGACAAACACGCCCAATGCGTGCGCGCCTACATGAATCAGTTGGGGGCGCGAGGTTATTGGGAACAGTTGGAACCTGCCCCGGAATTTGTGGTTCTGTTTCTTCCCGGCGAGTCATTCTTCAGCGCGGCGCTCGAACAGGATCGCACCCTGATCGAGGACGGGATGCAGAAGGGGGTGGTCCTGGCAACTCCTACCACGCTGATCGCCTTGCTTCGCGCCGTGGCGCATGGATGGAGGCAGGAACAAATCGCAGAAAATGCTCGACTCATCAGCGAACTGGGAAAGGAACTCTACGACCGGCTGCGGCCCTTCCTTGCACACTTCCAAGGGATTGGCTCAGCTCTCGCTCGAGAGGTCGATTCATACAACAAGGCGGTGGGGTCACTGGAAGGGCGCGTGCTGCCTTCGGCCCGGAAACTGAAAGAACTTGGCGCCGCCACGGGCGATGATCTGCCCGTGATCGAGCCGGTGGACGAGACCCCTCGCTCCCTGACCGCCGCAGAAGGGAACCCGGATGAGAGCGGGAGCGCACAGGAGCAAAGCCCGCAGGCGACTGTCGATAGTTAGCGGCCCCTCAATTTCCTGATGCTCTGAAAATGACTCCCCTCCTCAGCGGGAGGAGGGGACGGGGGTGGTGGGTGGTTGACCCGCCGCGCGGCAACCACCCCTCACCTAAGGAGGGGAATCGAGACAGCGAAGCGAGGAATCCCGTCCTGATCTCCGTTTCTTGACGCAACTCTGGACGGGGCGGGATTCCTCGCTTCGTTCGTAATGACAGGGTTGGCTCTTGTTTATGGGTTCCGCGGACAACGGGCGATTGCCTTCAATGCTGGTGAGTGAGGGAAAGGCCCCTAAAAAACTTCGGGGATGCATCGCTGCATCCCCGAGAGTTCCTTTCGGATTTTGGAAAGAACTTACCTCTTCTTTTTTGCTTTCTTTTTCGCTGCCATTCTATTCTCCTCCAAACTTTTTGAAATTCACGCCAGCGTTGCTGGCGAGCGCGTATTCAATCTCATGTATAGTGACACATGATTATATTGTCAAGAGGAAAGTGAAGTTTGACCGAAAAAAATGCAAGAGCAGGCTTCGATTCTCTAAAAAACAGAAATAGCCAGAAAGTTTTTCGAGCGATCGATGGCCGAGTTCGACTTCGTGGGGCAGTTCCACATGAACATGCGCGAAGCGCCTTGGAGTGCGGCGGCTTGACGCCGCCTTCGCACAACGATGACCGATGTCTTGGCTGGGACGCGTCTGCGCGCGAAGATGGCCGGATCCGACGCATAGGATAATTCCGCGCCGTTTGGAGACCCCAAGGCGGCGTCAAGCCGCCGCAGTCCAAGGTGCCTTCGGCACAAGGATCGTCAAGGCGGTCGCGCAACTTGCCGGCGGTGCCGACAAAGCATGAAATGTGGTTCCTCGCTTCGATCGCAATGCCCCGACGCTCCTGGTCTCGAATGACTGATGTTCTGAACAGGCATATAATGGCCAAAGACGCGAAAAGCCAGAGTCGCATCTAAAAAACATGGCAACAATATCAAAACCTAGCGAGCTTCAGTCTGTCCCGCAGTACTCGACCGCAGCCGGAAAGCGAACCTTCATCCTTCTCGGGATGCTCTTCTGGGTCCTGGCGAGTCAGCCGGGTTCGAGCCAGCAGAACCCCGAGCAGACGCCTCAGGCTACTTTAAAAGTATCGACGGAAGTGGTGAACGTGTACGCCGTGGTGGCGGATAAGAAGAAGCACCTGATCGCGGATCTGAAGAAAGAGGACTTCGAAGTTCAGGAAGACGGGGCGCCGCAGCAAATCCGCTATTTCTCGCGCGAGACCGACACGCCCTTGACCATGGGAATCATGGTAGACACGAGCCCCAGCCAAGGAAGGGTGTTGGGAGTTGAGCAAGAGCAGGCAGACGCCTTTCTGCACCAGGTGCTTCGCCCCAAGGACCTGGCTTTCGTCCTGCACTTCGACGTCGACGTGGAACTCCTCCAGGACTTCACGGCCGATCAAAAGCTACTCGCTCGCGCCATCGATGGAACCGTGATCAACGGCGGCGGCCATGGCGTGATGCCCGGGCCCTTTCCCACCAGCGATGCAGGCGGCGCTACCCACCTTTACGACGCCGTGTACCTCGCGTCGAACGAACTCCTGAAGAATGAAGTCGGGCGCAAGGTGCTCATCCTCCTCACTGATGGTGAAGATCAGGGCAGCAGGGTCAAGCTGGAGACAGCCCTCGAGGCGGCGCAGAAATCGGATGTGATCAACTATTCCGTCGATATCGTTGACCGTCCTTTCTACGGCATACGCTCGATGGGCTTCAGCGGGGATTCCGTTCTCAGAAAGCTTTCCGACGATACGGGCGGACGAGTCATCCAAGTGAACAAAAGCAAGGATACCGCGGCGGCGTTCCAGGAAATCGCCAACGAATTGCGAACTCAGTACCTGATCGGATACACGCCCACCAACACCAAGCACGACGGAGCCTTCCGCAAGATCCGAGTCTCGGTTCATGACTCGGATTACAAAGTACAAGCGCGGCGTGGTTACTACGCACCCTCGGAGTAGGTTTCAGGCGCCGGGTGTGAGGTGTCAGGGGAAAAGCAGGTTTCGGGTGCCGGGTGTCGGGTGTCAGGGAGAACGGCTGAATTAGGCCGCATGCTGGCAGGGCTAATAGGTAAGCTGAAAGCGAGACGTGATAACCGAACCCCGGCGACTAGAACGGAAACCTGACATCTGAAACTTGGTCTTCCCCCTGACACCTGAAACCTGCTTTTCCCCTGACACCCGACACCTGACACCCGACACCTGTTAACGAGAAAGAGCCCAGTACCCGTCCTTGGTGCGGATATGCAGGGAGGCGTCGACCGGCTGGATGGCGATTTTGCGGAACGTTCCGTCGTGGGCTGCATTCGTCGAAACGTACGCCAAGCTGTACTGGCTGCGGAGTTCGCGGGCGATTTCCTGAAAGTTCGAGGCCAAGTCACCCGCCTCGAAGGGGAAAAAGGCGTGCCCACCGGTAGCCTTGGCTAACATCTGCAGGACCTTGTCCCCTTTTCCTTCCGCGCCGCTACGATTGGTGCTGATCGTGAAAATCGTGACCTCCGCCTTCTGCGCCCAGGCTATCGCTTCGTCACGAGTGTGCACGCTTTGATTATCCTGCCCGTCACTGATGACGATCATGACGCGGCGCAGGTAAGGCTCGGGCGGAGGAAAGACGTATAGCTTTTCTTTGCAGGCAATGTAAATGGCATCGTAGAGGCTCGTAACCCCACCTGCTCGCAGACTCTGAACGGCGTTCGAAAGCTTCTCGACGTCGTCCGTGTAATCCTGAATGAACTGGGGCTCCACATCAAAAGCTTCGACGAAGGCCGAATCTTTGCCGGGGCGCAGCACTTCGTTCAGGAAATCGACAGCGGCGTCCTGCTCAAAGTGCAGCCGGGCTCGAATACTGTTGCTTGTATCGATCAACATCCCTATGCGTAGGGGGAGGTCCGTCTCACGGCTGAAGAAGCGGATCTCCTGGGGTCTGCCGTCTTCGAAAATCTTGAAATCGTCTTTGGTGAGGTCGGTAACGAGCCGGTTCTTCTTGTCAGTAACCGTGGCGAGCATTTGGACCAACTCAACGCGCACCTGGATTCGGCTCTGGTCGCCGGCAATCGGAGGACTGTCGGCGGCGGGGCTGGCGGGTGCGGAGGAAGGCTGCTGGGCGAGGACCCGTCCTACTGGCAAGCATACGAACAAAAGAACCAAAAGCACCGTTTTCATCCGCGACCTCTCTACTACTTTAACAATTATAGGAGCGCAAGGCAGGCCGGTCAATTCTAAGCTGTGACAGGTCGTTCGAGATGGGAGCTAGATCAAATTCCTGGCTACCTTACCGAAAACCACGTCGTTCCCGCGCAGGGGGGAATCCATTGGTTCCTTGACTGACAATGGACCCCCGGCTTCCGCGGGGGTGACGAATGCTGACTTTCAATGCGAAGCAGCATGGTCTGGGTCCGCCGTCACGTTAAGGGCGGACACGAGTTTTTCGAAGCGGTGCGGCGTCGCCTCGCGAGCGCTAACCGTGCCCCGCTCGAATTTGAAAGTCATTACGCTGGTGGATTCGAGCCCCGTCTTGATAAGCGCGGGGACGTCCAATGCTGCTTCAGCTTCATCGAGCTGTTCGATCTGGGCAAAGATGGCGGGGGCACGAGGCATGAAGCGCGGGCAGCAATCCTCAAACGGTTCGCAGGAGATCTTGTAGGTCCCGATCTGCCGGGCCAGCCGCAGTATTTCAGCTTTGTCGTCGCCCGCCAAGGGGCGGTAAATGGGCAAGTCGAGCCCGTGGTCGATGGCCGCCAGGTTATGCAACGTCTGGGACGCCACCTGCGAGACGCTATCGCCGGTCACCAGGCCCATGGCACGCTCGGCGCGGGCGATCTCTCGCGCAATGCGCGCCATCATGCGCCGGTAGAGCAGCACGCGATAGCTCTCTTGCGCAGCCGCCACGATCTGGCGCTGCACCGCCTCAAAGGCCACCAGGTAAAGCCGGGAGGTAAATTGGTAGGGTGTAAGAATCCGGACGATCTCCTCTGCCACGCCTTTCGATGAATCGTGTGAAGGCGAGGGATTCCCGAAGAAATGCACGAAAGCGGCGTGGCAGCCGCGTCGCATCATCTTGTAGGCCGCCACCGCGGAATCAAAACCCCCGGAAAGCAACACCATGAGGCGGCCGCTGGTGAGCGCAGGCAAGCCGCCGGCGCCGTCCACACGGTCTACATAGATGAGCGCCTTCCCAGGCACCACCTCAACCCAGCACGTCACTTCGGGGTTGCTGAGATTCACCTGAACGGCTGGGTCCCTTGCGCGCAGATGGTCCAGAATGACCCGTCCGAGTTGGCGCTCCAATTCCATCGAATGCATGCCATATCCCGTCGCGGCGATCTTGGCGCGGACTGCGAAGTTGCGCGGGTTCTTTTCTGCCATCAGAGCGCAGGCTACGGGACCCATCTCGGCAAGCGAACTCGGAACTTCGCGCGCCGAGGCAATATAAGCGAGCCCGAAAACCCGGCGTAAGCGTTCCAGTATCGGCAGCGCGGCCGATTCATCCCCGGGGACCAGCAGGAAGCGCTCGGCAAGGCTCTCTAGTGATTGGACGGGCAGGTCGGCAAGGCTCTGCTTGACGGCAGAGCGCAGCCGGCTCAGGAAGTAGTTCTTGTTCCCTCCCTTGAGCCAGATTTCGTGATAGTGGAGAATGAAAACTCGGTTCATGAAGTTCCTTGCGGTCGTACCGCTGACCTTTAGGTCAGCATCATGCGGCCGAACCCTCGAGTGCTGACCTGAAGGTCAGCGCTACATTGTGCGTTACTTCTTCAGCTTGTGCCACTCCCTCAAAATCTCCCGTGCGGCGTTGTGGCCTGGGGCTCCCGTCACTCCTCCGCCGGGATGCGTGCCTGACCCGCACAGATAGAGGCCGCGGATGGGAGTGCGATATTGAGCCCAGCCCGGTACCGGCCGGAGGAAATAGAGCTGGTCCGTGCCCATCTCGCCCTGAAAGATGTTCCCGCCGGTCAGGCCATACTGCTCCTCCAGGTCGAGCGGCGAGAGCACGTGGCGATGCAACACCCGCTCCTTGAATCGCGGAGCATACTCCTCGATCAGGTCCATCACGCTGTCGGCATAGCTCTCCTTCAGTGCGTGCCAGTTGGCGGCGACCTGCGGAGACAGCGTGTAAGGGGTGTATTGCAGGAATATGTTGGCCACGTGCTTCCCCGGCGGCGCCAGGCTGGAATCATACGTAGTGGGGATGGTGATCTCGAGCATTGGCCGCCGGCTGGGGCGCCCATACTTCGAGTCGTCGAAGGCTCGCTCAATGTACTCGAGCGTGGGGCAAATGTGGATGGTGGTTTTATGATGCGGCGCCAGTTGCGCGCCCGGAAGGCACTTGAAGTCCGGCAGGCCATCCAGAGCAAGGTTAATCTTCATCGATACGCCTTCGCTCTTGAATGCTCTGACTCCCTCCAGAAACTCGCCGTCCAAGTGACGGGCATCGACCAGTTTCAGGAAAGTCCGCTTGGGGTCCACACCGGACACCACGACCCTCGCCCGGATTTCCTCGCCACCTTCGAGTACGATACCCGCGGCGCGGCCATCTTTGATCGAGATCCTCTTAACCCGCGATTCGGTGCGAATTTCCGCGCCTCGGCTGCGCGCTGACTCAGCCATCGCCTGCGTGATGCCGCCCATGCCCCCACGAACAAAGCCCCAGAGTCCACGCTTCCCGCCCACACCCCCCATGCAATGGTGCATGAGGACGTAAGCCGTCCCGGGAGTGCAGGGACCACCCTTGGTTCCAATCACGCCATCGGTGGCCAGAGCCGTCTTGAGCTGCTCCGACTCAAACCAGGGGTCCAGAAAATCCTTCACGCTTTGCGTCAGGATGCGGAGGTGGCCAACGCGTTCCTCTTTCGGCATCCGGTTCAACCCCAGACCCAGGCTGGCGAGGCTGCGCCAATCATCGAAGCCGTGGGGTACAAGGTTAGGCGGCGTCTGGAGCAGGAGAGGCTCGATAAATCGCGCCAGCCGATCGATGTGGTCTTCGTAGCGCGGGTAGGCGTCAGCGTCGTGGGTGGAGAATTTCGCGATCTCCTCGCAGGTCTTCTTGGTGTCCGACCACATCAGCAGGTAGCGCCCGTCAGGAAACGGGCTGAAGAAGGCCGGGTCTTTCGGATAGACGTGATATCCAAATCGCTCCAGCTCCAGATCGCGAATGACTTTTTCCTGAAGCAAGCTGCACAGATAGGACGTGGTCGAGAACTTGAAACCGGGGAATATTTCCTCCGTGACGCAAGCGCCGCCCACCACGTGGCGGCTCTCGACCACTAATGCTCGGAGTCCGGCGCGCGCCAGGTAGCCGGCGGTTACAAGGCCGTTGTGGCCAGCGCCGATGATAATCGCGTCGTAGGGTTTCATCATGATGAGCTATAATTCTAAACGCCAGCTTAACCGAATTCAAAGACAGTGGCGAGCTTTTGTAGGGGCGGCCCTTGTGGCCGTCCTCGGGTGCTTCCCGCGTGTTTACGGGTTGCCCGACCTCATGGCCAAAGGTTGACTGAACTATGGGACGAGTCCCGATGCTGAAAGTCGCCATCCTCAGTGCATGGCTCATCCTGACGCCGGTCATGTGGTTCGCCGCCACCAAGTCCTTTTCCACCGTGGACCGCGTTCTTCGGGCTGCCAACCCTCAATTCAACGAGGCCACCAAGGGGATGGCCGAGGGACAGACCCGGGTGGTGCTGCGGCACTTGGCCTCGGAAATCAACCGCTCATTCTTCTGGGGTTACGGTTTGGCCCAGATCGTACTAGGCGGCGCGCTGCTCTTGCTACTATGGCGCGCGGCCCCGCGAGACACCCTCGGATTTGGAGTGGTCTGCTTCATGCTGGGGCTGGTCCTGATCCTCACACTCTTGCTCACGCCGATGATCATCTCACTGGGACGGAGCATTGATTTCGTTCCCCGCAACCCGCCTCCACCTGTCATGCCACGTTTCTGGGCGCTGCACGGGGCTTTCACCGGCTTGGATGGCGTGAAGTTCGTGGCGGGCCTCGGCCTGCTGGTTCGCTGGGTTCTGCGAGGATAAAACTACTAACTGCTGGCTGTGAAGGTCGGTATTGACCCAGAGCCGGAAATGCCTCCAAGAGCGAAGATGGAATAGGGAAGAAGGAATAGGGCGCAAATGCGCATATGACGGAGGTGGGAATGTTGAAGCGACTTGTCTATGCTCTTCTGTTTTATGCCATCTTTTCTTGCATGGCGACGAATCTATTCTGCCAAGACGGAGAATTCTACCTGGTCGGCCACGCGCACATTGATCCCTCGTGGCTCTGGCCCAGGAGCGAAACCATCCACGAGGTCTGCCCGCTGACCTTTCGAAGCGTCATGCGCATCATGGACCAGCATCCCGACTTTATCTTTGCCCAAAGCGCGGCGCAACTCTACAAGTGGATGCAGACGTACTACCCGGATGTGTTCGAGGGGATCAAGGAAAAAGTGGCGTCAGGCCAGTGGGAAATCGTCGGCGGCCAGTGGGTCGAGCACAACACCAACATTCCTAACGGAGAGTCGCTGGTGCGCCAGCACCTTTACGCCAAGCGCTTTTTCAAGGACAACTTCGGCGTAGACGTCCACGTGGGCTGGCTGCCGGACGTGTTCGGCTTCAACTGGAACATGCCACAAATCTACCGCAAGTGCGGCATCGACTATTTCGTCACCCACAAGCTGAAATGGCAAGTCGAGCGCAACAACCCGCCCGTGCCGTTCCCTTATCACCTGTTCTGGTGGCAGGCTTCGGACGGCTCGCGCGTCCTGGCGTTCCACACCGTCGGCGACTACAACCAGGAAGTGATCCCGGACGAGATGCTCCAGGAATTGGCCGAGCTCAAAGCCAAGCACGGGGTGGACAAGCTCCTGATCCTCTTTGGACAAGGCGATCACGGCGGCGGACCCATGCCGGAGATGGTCAACCGGGCTACTGAGTTGATGCACATGCCCGGCTTTCCGAAGGTCCGCTTTTCCAAGGCCCAGGCGTATTTCGAAACCATCAAGGCGCTGCCCTCGAGCGCCGGCTTTCCGGTCGTGAATGACGAACTCTACGTCAAGACGCATCGCGGCACCTTCACGACCGATGCGCAAGTGAAGCGCGACAACCGCCGCTGTGAAGTCCTGCTCATGAACACCGAGGAGTTTTCGGCGGTGGCCACGGAGTTCGGCCACTCCTACCCTCAGGCGGCGCTCCAGCCGATGTGGGAAAAGCTGCTCTTCGGCCAGGTCCACGACAACATCGACGGCTCGGCCGTCGGGGAAGTCTATCGAGACGCGGCGACCGATTATACGGACCTCAAGATCGAGGGCGGAAAGCTTCTTGAAGCAGCACTGACTTCGATTGCACGCCGCGCTAATACGGAGGGCGAAGGCCGCGCCCTGCTGATCTTCAACCCATCGCCGTGGGTGAGAACAGATTTAGTTTCACTGGATTTGCAGGAGAGCCGCGGACCCCAAAATCGGGGGTCCGCGCTACCCGGTGTGTTTAAGATTGTCGATTCATCCGGGCGGCTCGTTCCGTTTCAAATCATCAATGAGGACGGCGCAGACAAAGCCATCTTTTTCGCGGAGGAGGTTCCCGGCCTTGGGTTTAAAGAATATCGGGTGGTTCCAAGCCCGAACAAGCCCGAGTTCCAAACGGATCTGGTGGTGTCGGGGCTGAAGCTGGCCAACAGCGCAATCGAAATCGAAATCGACGAGAACACTGGGAATTTGAAATCGCTCAAGAAGAGGGGAAGCGAGGAGAGTTTCCTGCCCGACAATCTTGAGGGCAATGCGCTCGAAGTCTGGGAAGATCGCCCGCCCGACGCGCCCGGCGGCGAGCCGGCCTGGAATATCTACCTGGGTGACCTCCATAAGCTGGACAAGGCCGAAAGCGTTAAGGTCGTCGAGCAAGGGCCGGTTCGGGCCGTGGTGCGAGTCAAGAAGCAGTTTGGCAATTCGTCGTTCGTGCAGGATATTGTTCTCTACAGCCATGCCGAGCGCGTGGACTTCGAATTCCTCGCCGATTGGCACGAGCATTACCGCTTTGCCAAGGTTGCCTTCCCGCTGCGGCTTTCGAGCGCCTTCGCAACCTACGAGATTCCTTTCGGTTCCATCCAACGCTTCGACTATACCTTCAAAGAAGACCCGAATACCCGGCTCGAAGAGCCTGCGCGCGGCTGGGAGATTGCCGACCGGACCAAATTCGAGGTGGCCGCGCAACGCTGGACGGACGTGACCGACCAAAGCGGCGACCACGGGGTGACCCTGCTCAACGATTCGAAATACGGATTCTCCTTCGAGCAGAATGTGCTTCGCATGAGCCTTGTCCGTGGCCCGCGCCGCGGCTATCCGAATACGCGGGAGTCGTGGTCGGATCAGTCGGATGAGCCACTGGTGGGAATCCACCGCGTGAAATACGCGCTCGTCCCCCATCGCGGCGGCTGGCAAGCTCTGGCCCCGACTCGGCTGGGCGTTGCCTTCAATGCTCCGTTGCTGGTGCAATTCGAGTCATCGCACACCGGCGAACTGGGCAGGGCGTTTGGCTCGCTCAATGTCGAGCCCGCAAATGTCGTAGTCGAGGCGGTGAAGAAGGCCGAAGACTCGAACGAGCTGATCGTGCGCCTGTATGAGACCGACGGCAAAACCGCCGACTCCGTCCTTAGCTTCAATCGCGCCCCACAAGCCGCCCGCGAAACAGATATGCTCGAATGGGATAAGTACGTCCCACCCAAATCGTTCGTCATCGAAGGCAAGAAGATAAAAGTGCCCGTAGCTCCGCACGAAATAAAAACCCTAAGAGTGAAGTTCTGACTATGCGTGGGAGTGTAGCGGCGGTTTTACATCGCCATCTCGGGGGTGGTGGCGACTATTGGCTTTTTGTCGCGGCGTCCAGAGACTCTGCCCAATCTGTGCGTTCCGTCTTAGGGGTTATTTCCAGCTTTTCTCGGCCAATCACTAGGTTTTGCAGGCGCCTGAAGCAAGAAATCTCCGTAGACCCAAATACGGGCTCTATCGTACAGTCCGGCTAATCGCTCTTTCCGATTCCTGCCTTTGTCCCAGGGCTGGAGATGGGAATCCAATTCACAAAATGCGGTCTCGTCCGCACCATCAGCCAGCAACTGTTCCGCTCGGGCAAGTATCGCGGCCAAAATGGCCTGGTCGAAAGGTTGGAGGTCTAGTTTCAGATAGGAAAGATCAGCGCACCGCTCAAGCATCTCTTGACTCAGATTGAAGATTTCTATTCCATCTGCCGCCTTCAATTTCTCGAACGCTCCATCGAGTCTTTCAAGGTCGGCCTTTTCGCGTCCTTCCATCCGGTCAAGCACGCGCCGGGTGGCTTCATCGTCCGCAGGATCCACATCTCCTGCAGCTCGCGCCCACGATAGAAACTGCCGCACTCGATCTGCTTCGTCCCTGGATTGAAACTGTTCGAAGATTGGCCGTCTTGCTTCCGCAATACAAATGACTGGCAAATACAGCTTGATCTCTCCATTCGCCGCACGGTCAAACAGTTCCAAGGCTGCTGGAGTTCTGTGGTGGGCGGGGGCAGCGTACGCTACAACCCAATTGGTTTCGACGAATACACGGCGCATTTAATCGGATTCAACCCTCACTTCGCGAGGTCCACCAGCTCGTACAATGCCCTGAGACAATGCCGGTACGACGTAATCCGCTAAAGCTTTTTTTGTTTCCTCTGGAATATCCTTAGCGTAATCAGACGGTGAACTGCGAAGCTGCTCCAACCACGATTGCACATTTTCCTCAAAGCGCATCGCACGGACTATGTTAATAACTGACGGTCTATCTATCGCTTTGAAAACTACCCAATTCTTCGGAGCTGGAAAAGTGCCGACGCGGCGGACAGACTGCTCAGAGAGCGTAGTATAGGTATCCCGATAAATTACAATCTCATCCGGGGTAACGAACAGACCGACAGGACAGCGCATATGGAACATGTATGATTTCAGTTGAGACTCGTCCTGAGAGAGGGTCTGTGGTGAGAGCTTCGTCTCAACAATCAATAGCATTCGAGGATTGTCTTCTGTCGTGACGACAATATCAGGCGAAAATGGCATGAAGCCCTCTCAAGAGTAATTATGACAGAAAAATCGTGGGTGGCACAGCGCTCAGCCGTAACGCGACGGCGTACTGCGGATCAGTGTTTCGTCGCTTTCTTAAGCGCGGCCTCAATTCTCGCAAGCGGCAGTGGAAGAGTTAACGGTGTGTCCAGCAAAGGCACACCGCCATAGCTGGCTTACCTTCGAAAGCACGTCTACACTAACCACTTTCCTCCGCCAGCCGCTCCTCCTGCTCGGCAAGGTAGCCTTCAATCCCCTCCACATGTTCCAAATAATAGATGATGGCGCGATATATGTCCCCAAGCGCGAGCGATGGGAAGTGCTGTCGGATTTGCTCGGCGGTGGCACCCTGTTTGTAATGCTGCAGAACAAGGTCGACGCGCACTTCCGACGACCCTACTCGAATCGTTCCGTCGACCCAGAACTTGAGAGGCGGGGGCGGGATTCTCGCTAACGCATTCATGGCCGCCATTATACAACGGAGGGGAATTCATTCCTGTCCACTAACGAATCTCTTTCCACCGGTCATGGAAAGACTTCTTCGCAAGGGCGGGCAGGTCTCGAGCGTCGGTCCAGCGCGACGCGGGGTAAAGCGGCACCTTCCGAATCCAACCGGAGCGAGCGAGCAGGAACTGGCCCCAGCGCGCCATTCGTCCGCCCAGGTTATAAACCCAGGGCCGCGAGAAGGCCCACGCCCACAAGCGCATCATGGTTTTCTCACGAAGCAGGGCGCCCTTTGCCCGGGGAGCGGGAAGCTGTTCCTGCACTTCACTCCGCAAGTGCAGCAGAAGGTCGGGAATATTGATTTTGACAGGACAGACTTCGCGGCAGGCGCCGCAAAGCGAAGAAGCGAACGGCAGTTCTCGCGCCTGGTCGAGGCTGGTGAATTGAGGAGTAACCAACGCCCCGATGGGACCGCTGTAGACCCAGCCGTAAGCATGTCCTCCGATCTTCCGGTAAACCGGGCAAGTATTGAGGCAGGCGCCGCAGCGGATGCAGTAGAGAGCTTCGCGCATCTTGGGATCCGCCATCGTTGCCACGCGCCCGTTATCCACCAGCACCACGTGCATCTCCTCCGGACCGTCTTCGCCCTGCCGCCGCGGACCGTTGAGCAAAGACGTGTAGGTGGTCAGCTTCTGCCCCGTGCCGGAACGCCCCAGCATGCGCAGGAAAACACCCAGGTCCGCGAAGCGCGGGATAAGCTTTTCGATGCCTACCAGCGCCACATGCACGCGCGGCGCCGTGGTGCAAAATCGGATGTTCCCTTCGTTCTCGATCAGCACCACCGTGCCGGTTTCCGCCACCAGGAAGTTGGCGCCGCTCAGTCCCATTTCCGCCTTGGCAAACCTTTCGCGAAGCGTTTGGCGCGCGATCTCTGTCAGGCGTTCCGGCACTTCGGTGCGCTCTGACTGAAGGTTCCTGGCGAAGAGGTCTGACACGTCATGCCGTGTCAGATGAATGGCGGGGGCTACGATGTGGGCGGGCCGGTTGCCCTCGAGTTGGATAATGAACTCGCCCAAATCGGTCTCCACGGGATGAATTCCCTGAGCCTCGAAGGCGTGGTTCAGCTCGACTTCCTCCCCCACCATCGACTTCGCCTTCACGATTTCTCGCGCCCCGCATTGTTGGGCGATTTCGAGAACGATCCGGCAAGCTTCTTCGGCCGTTTCGGCCCAGTGCACCTTGCCGCCATTCCGCTCCACGTTGTCGGCGAACTGTTCGAGGTAGAAATCCAGATGCTCGATTACTTCCCGCTTCAGCTCGCGAGCCCGCTCGCGCAGTTGTTCCCAACCCGGCATTTCACTGATAGCTTCCAAGCGGTGGGTGTAAAGACGGAGCGTGGAGGAACGATAAGCCTCCTGAAGATGCGGGTCGGCAAGGTTCTTCATGCCGAGTTCGTGAACTTCGTTACTGTGGACACCGGTGTCGGACATAGTCGAGAGTCAAGAGTTGAGAGTCGAAAGTCAAAAGTCGAGAATGTTTGTAGCGCCGACCTTTAGGTCGGCACCCATCGTGCTGACCTAAAGGTCAGCGCTACGACCTATTTCCCCTGTGCCAACACTTCCGCCAGGTGGAGCGTCTTGAGCGGCAATCCCTGGCGATGGATCATCCCTGCAAGGTGCATCAGGCACCCGGAGTCATTGGCCACCAAGTATTCGGCTTTGGTCTCGGCGGCAAATCCTAGTTTGTCCTGGCCCATCGCTGCCGAGACTTCGGGAAACTTGACGGCGAACGTCCCCCCAAAGCCACAACACACCTTGTAGCCTTCCATCTCCACGAAGTCGATGCCTCGCACCTGGCGCAGCAGCTTGCGCGGCTCCTGCTCGACGCCCAACTCGCGCAGAAGATGGCAGGAATCGTGGTAGGTGACGCGATGGGGGAAGCTCGCCCCAACATCCTCGACCTTCAAAACGTTCACCAGGAATTCCGAGAATTCGAAAAACCTGTCGCGCAGTTGCCGGCATTTTGACAGTCGCTCCGGGTCGTCCGCGTATAGCTCGGGATAAAACACGCGCACCATCGTGGTGCAGGAACCCGACGGACATACCACGTAGTCCGCATCATCGAAAAGGTTGAGAACTCCGGAAGCCACTTCGCGGGCTTCATCCCGGTAGCCTGTATTGAATGCCGGCTGGCCGCAGCAGGTCTGCGCGGGATTGAAGGTGACTTCGACATCCAGGCGCCGAAGGAGCCTGACTACCGATTCCCCAACTTGCGGAAAGAACTGGTCACCCAAACAGGTTACAAACAACGCCGCTCGAATTCTCGACATCCGAAACCTCGCGAAGCTCTCACGCTATTAGAAAACTCGACGCGCTTGTCTTATCACTTACGGCGTCGTGGGGCCGGTGTCCGAACGTCTGGTAACCACCCCTAGCCCCTCCTTAATAAGGAGGGGAACCACTCCCCGATTCTCGTCCCCTTACTCTTGACTTTTGACTCTCGACTCCTCGACTACCCGGGAAACTTCAGCCGCGCGCTGATGGCTTGAATCTGCTCGAGGGATTTTGTCTTCTCGAGCGCGGCGATCTGCAACGCGATGTTGCCGATGGCTGTGGATTCACTCGGTCCGCGCAGAACTTCCCGCCCCGTTAATTCCTGGGTCAGACGGTTGAGGGTTTCGTTCTTGACGCCGCCACCCACGATGCAGATGCGTTCGATGGGCTTGCCGGTTATCGCCTGAAGGTCCTTGATCACCTTGGCGTATTGGCGCGCCAGGCTGCGGAAAATGATGGCCGCCATCTCCTTGGGCTGAGTCTCCTCGTCGAATCCGTCCGCTTTGAGAGCGGCATTGATGCGGGCAACCATGTTGCCGGGCGCAAGGAATGCTTTCGCCTCCGCATCGAAAGACGGTCCAAAAGCGGGAGTTTCTGAACATTGCTGCGCCAGGTCGGCAGGAGTCAGCTCGTGTCCTTGGGCTTTCCACTCGCGCAAACACTCCTGGAGAAGCCACAATCCGATAACGTTGCGCAGGAATCGGATGCTCCCCGCCGCGCCGCCTTCGTTGGTGAAGTTCCCATCGTATGAATCGGCCGTCACGACGGGGCTGGGAACCACCATGCCCACCAGAGACCACGTCCCTGAGCTGATGAACGCCAGCTTATCGTGTGGGAAAGGAATGCCTGCCACTGCCGCGCCGGTATCGTGGCAAGCCGGCGCGATGACTTGCACGTTCGAGAGGCCAAGGTCCGTGGCCAGTTCTTTGCGCATCTTCCCCAGGGGCGTTCCTGGCGGCGCGATGGAAGGGAATTTGTCGAGATTCAGTTTCAGGGCCCGGGTCAACTCCTCCGACCACGATCGCTTGTGTACGTCGAGGAGTTGAGTGGTGCTGGCTTCCGTATACTCGGCCATCGCCACTCCCGAGAGCCGGAAAAGGAAATACTCCGGCAGGGTGAGCCATTTCGCCGCGCGCTCCCATTCCGAAGGGAATTCGGCGCTGTGCGCCATCAACTGGAAAACCGTATTGAAAGGCAGAAGTTGAATGCCCGTGATTTCGTACAAACGCTTTTGGGGAATCAGCGCAAAAACACGCTCCATTTGAGGGAGGTTTCTGGCATCACGGTAGCAGTAGGATCGGCCGATGCGGTTCCCAGTTCGGTCGAGCAAAACGTAATCCACGCCCCAGCCGTCGACGCCAACGCTGGCGATGCGGCCCCCCGCTTTGGATGCGGCTTGGTGAAGCCCTTTAACTACTTCCTGCCAGAGGCGGTCCAAATCCCATACCAGGTGGCCCGCCTCTTCACGCGCGCCGTTCGGAAAACGGGAGACCTCTTCCAGAATTCCTTCCTCCCCAGTCCAGCGGCAAAGGACGACACGGCCACTTTCCGCTCCCAGATCGGTTGCCACAATGTTTGTGCCGGTTTTCATGGTCGCTGTTCCTTCTGTGGTCGAGGAGTAGAAGAGTCAAGAGTCGAAAGTCAAGAGTTGAAAGTGAAGACAGACAACTTCCTTTCGTTAACAGCGGTGGGACTGGTTGGATAAGCACTCGCGGGTTCGGTTCCCCAGAGCCACCGTTTCTCGGCTGAGCAGCGCAGCGATTTTCATTCGCTTCACTACTTTCAACTCTCGACTTTGAACTTTCGACTTTTGACTTCTCGCCTCCTCGACTTGCTACGCGTAGCTTCCGCCCGCGGCCTGGTTCCGCTCGGCGCGCTCGCGCTCGATCCTTTGCATGTAGCCGGACTCGCGGAACGTAGCCAAGGGGTCTTCCGGCAGGCCCTTCGAGCGTCTCCACTCACGGATTACCGGCCGCACGTCCGTTGAGAAGGCTGCTTTCAAACACTCTTCGGCGTCGACCAGCTCACACTTCTGCTGGTGGCGAGCCAGGCGCTCGTGGTCAACAAGTGTAGCCTTGGCATACAGTTCCTGGGCGGTCACGGCCGTCTGGATCATTTCCTCGATCTTGCCTTTCAGATTGTGGCTCTGGTCGACCATGTAGGCGATGTCCGCCCGCCGTCCGGCCTCCCACTCGAAGTAGAGGATTTCATGGAATATACGAAAGATCTGGTAGGGATCGATCGAACCCAGCGTCAGATCATCGTCAGCGTATCGCCGGTCGTTGAAATGGAAGCCTCCGAGCATGTCCTCGCTGAGCAGCCAGGTCACGATCTGCTCGATGTTCTGGGCCTGATAGTGGTGGCCGGTGTCCACCAGCACTTTCCCCCGCGGGCCGGCGGCGCGGGCGAGCAGCAGAGCCATGCCCCAGTCGGCGATGTCCGTGTGGTAGAAGGCCGGTTCGAAGGGTTTGTATTCGACGAGCAGTCTCTGCGTCGACGAAAGCTGGGCGTGGCTTGACTTCAAACCCTCTGCGAACCACTGCTTCCTCTGCCGGATATTGGCGGTCCCGGGGTAGCATGATCCGTCCGTAAACCACAGGGAGATGTCCCGGCTCCCTGTCTGCTTCCCGATCTCGACGCAATCCAGAATGTGCTGCAACGCCGCATGGCGCACCGCGGGATCGGGATTCGCCAGCGATCCGTATTTGTAAATCTGGTCCTGGAAGACGTTGGGGTTGATTGCGCCGACGCCAACGCCGTATTTGGCGGCATACCCTTTCACTTCATTGGTACTCTGAAGGCCTTCCGGGAAATCCCAGAGGACGTGCACGGCTACAGTCGGACAGATGCCTGTAAAGTGATGAACCTGCCCGGCATCGCTGAACTTCTCTTCGGTGGACGTGGCTGCGCCCAGTTGCGTGAATTTTCCAAAACGGGTCCCGGTGTTAGCGAACCCCCACGAGGGTAACTCAATTCGGAACGTCTCTAAACTTTTCCAGAGAGTCGGTTCGGACGAGCCTTTGGACATGCTGCACCTCCATTGGGTTGGAGCCACATAGTACTGGTTTGGCTCAAGTTTAGTCAAGGTGCACGATGCTCTGGAGCACGACCCACCACCCCCAGCCCCTCCTCAAATGAGGAGGGGAGTTTCTAATTCCCCTCCTTGCATAAGGAGGGGCTAGGGGTGGTTCGACCAAAGGTCCGTGTAAGCTCTAAGTTAGGCACACGAAGCGTGGTAGAATAGAGCGTCAAGATGAGCGTTCGGGAACGCATTCGGACTCTTTTTCGCCTCTTTCTGTTAACCACAGTGCTGGTAACCGTGGCGCTGGTCAGCGCTATCACCACCATCCGGCTTACCATTCGTGGCCATCAGGAGACCATGCCCAACCTGGTGGGGTTGACCGCCGATTATGCTCAACGCATGACCAGTGGGCTGGGTCTAGAGATGAAAGTCGAAGACAAGCTCTACAACACCCAATACCCCGCCCAAACGATAGCCTCGCAGATGCCTCCCCCAGGCACCCGCATTAAGATCGGCCAGCACGTGCACGTCCTGGTAAGCCTGGGGCCGCCTCAAGTTTTCATCCCCAATTTCGTGGGGGCGAGCATCCGGGCGGCGCGGATCACCGCCGTTCAGCGCAGCCTCGAACTGGGCGATGTGGTGGGCGTACACTGGCGCAGCGCCGAACCTGACCAAGTCGTCGCGCAGGATCCTCTACCTGAAAGCGCCGAGCTCAGGAGCCCCGCCGTGAATATTCTGGTTTCTCTGGGCGAGGAGCCCGCCGGTTACCTGTGCCCGAGATTTGTCGGCCAACCTCTCGCGGAAGCTCGTCACAGCCTCGAGAAGGCAGGCTTCAAAGTGGGAGGTGTTACTTCCGTCCCTGCGGGAAGCGGTCCGCGCGGCGTCATCCTGACGCAGTCCCCACCCGCGGGCAGCAAGATAGGGTCCGACGCAGAATTCAGCTTCCAAGTATCGCAATAACTCCACGAAAATGGCATGATCCTCCGCCTCACCACTTGGCATGAAGATAGTTCCCCTCATTGGTAAGGAGGGGTTAGGGGAGGTTGCGGGTCGATGACGGTACCAGCAACTCCTGCCCCTCCTCCCGCTGAGGAGGAGAGTCATTTTCATGGCAGTCGCTCATGCCCGTCGGCGAACGGGCACCCGGAAACCATGAAAATCGCCCGACGGTGGACGGATGTGGCGCGGGCGTCCCGCCCGCTGTGGCACGGGCATCCTGGGGCGAGACGCCCGCGCCACGATTTTCAGAGCAGTATGTGTGAAGTGAGGAAGGTCGGCCTCGGGGCCAGACGAGGTGATATTATGTCTGATTTCAAGTGTTGAAAATAACAGCGCGAACGGCATTCTAACTGCAATACTATGTCGCTAATTGGCTCCGGGTCTTGTCCCGGCTTCATATTGTCCCTCGTAGCTCGGCGTTATGGGTGGAAATCCGCAGTTAGACCTCCAGTCAGATAATTACAAAAAGGCACTGCAGGAGACTCCGTCCGACACGGGTAGGATCCGGAGCGAATGGATATCGTTCACGTACGACTGAGGGTTACATAATGTCGTGACGGACCAACCCCCTCACCTGGCGCTGCGCGCCACCCTCTCCCCCAAGGGGGCGAGGGGTCGGGGATGGGGGGTGATGTCACTTGTTTCTGCAACCCTCAGCAAAAGGTGGGAAACTTAGCAATGAGTCCGACCAGGCTGGTCATTTTCAGTTCAGTCATTGTCCTCCTTGCACGCCCAGGTTCCGCCACGGCTCCAGACGACTGCCTTGCGTGCCATGGAGCCTCCACGGGCTTGACGAACTCGCAAGGCAAACCTATCACTGTGAAGCCGGAGTCGCTCGCGCACAGTGTTCACAAGGACCTGCACTGCGTGGACTGCCACGCCGGCGCGGCCAAGGTCCCGCACAACGCCAAGGCCGCGTCCGCTTCCTGTCTTACGTGCCATGGCGAAGTCGCGGGGGAGTTGGCAAACCACGCTCATTCCGCCCTGGGGAAACCGGACAGCTCCGAAACCTGCATGAGTTGCCACGGGAACGCGCACGAGGTGGCACCTCCCGCCGCCCGTGGCGCCAATCTGTGCGCCACTTGCCATGCCGACGAGGTGAAAGAATTCGCCTCCAGCGTCCACGGACGTGCCCGCAAGCAAGGCGACACGAACGCCCCGAGTTGTGCAGCTTGCCACGGGGCGACCCACCAGGTAGTCGAGGCTTCCGCGGCCGACTCACCTGTTAACGGCAAGAACCTGCCCTCCACGTGCGGCCGCTGCCACTCGGATCCAAAGCTGGCGCAAAAGTACCTGTTTCCCGCCGCCAGGCCGGTGGAGGCGTATGAAGCCAGCGTTCATGCTCGCGCTACCGCCGACGGAAGAAAGGCAGCGGTCTGCAACGATTGCCATGGGACACATGCTATCCTTCCACCGACTGACCCTCACTCGCCGATTGCGAAGCTGAACGTGGGCGCGACCTGCGGCCGCTGCCACGAACAGGCTTTTGCCGGCTACAAGGACAGCATTCACAGCCGGGCGGTGGCTGCGGGCATCCCGGAGGCGCCCACCTGCACGGATTGCCACGGGGAGCACAATATTCTGGCCCCAGGTAATCCCCTCTCTCCCGTTTATGTGACCAACATTTCTACCGCGACCTGTTCGCGCTGCCACGGTGACACGCGGCTCGAGAGGCGTTTCAATCTTCCTCTCGACCGGGTCACCAGTTACGAGAACAGCTACCATGGGCTCGCTTCCAAAGCCGGCTCACAAACGGTAGCCAACTGCGCAAGCTGCCACGGCGTTCACGATATTCTTCCCTCCAGCGATCCGCGCTCTTCGATAGCCAAGGGCAATCTCGCCGCCACCTGCGGCAAATGCCATCCCGACGCGGGGAAGACGTTCGCGCTGGGGCCTGTGCATGTGCTTCCCAGCACGGCGGCTGCAAATCCCTGGCTCCGCTACGTCCGATTGTTCTACTTGTTCACGATTCCTGCCGCGCTCGGCTTCATGGTCTTCCACAATCTCCTGGACTGGTTACGCAAGCTGCGCAGGCATATCGCGCAATACGGTTCCTTTACGACGCCGCTGCGCCTTACTCTCAACCAGCGTGTTCAACACTTGATTCTTCTCGTGAGCTTCCTGCTTCTGGTGATTACGGGATTCGCCCTGAAGTTTCCGGGGAGTTTCTGGGCGGAGCCGATCATGCCCTGGGAAAAAGACTTCCCCGTGCGTGGACTCATACACCGCATCGCCGGAGTGGTCTTGATTGCCGCGGGCTTCTACCACCTCATCTACCTGTTCTTCACCGCGGAGGGGCGCAAGGGCCTGCGCGCCATGCTGCCCGGGGTGCGAGACGCCCACGCGGCGGTCCAGACCATGGGCTACAATCTCGGCTACCGGCGCGAGTTGCCGTCGTATAGCAAGTTTAACTATGCCGAAAAAGTCGAATACTGGGCTCTGGTGTGGGGAACGGTGGTGATGGGCGCTACCGGAATCCTGCTCTGGGCCCATAACTTCGTTCTGCGATATCTCCCCAGTTCCTGGTTGCAGGTCGCCACCGCCGTTCATTACTACGAAGCTATTCTGGCCACGCTCGCCATCGTCGTCTGGCACTTCTATGCCGTCATATTCGACCCGGAGGTCTATCCCCTCAAGTGGACCCTGGTGAACGGCCGCGCGCCGGAGCATGAGGTTCGGGAAGGCGAGGAAGCCGAGCCGGAAGCCGTGGAATCAAAGACCGCAGACGAGAAGCCGCCTTCGTCCGCCACCCTTTCGGGCGCACCGTAGCGCCGACCTTCAGGTCGGCACGGTTCCTGCTTGGAGGAACGCCATAACCTGCTGACCTAAAGGTCAGCGCTACCTCCGCGTTTCCAGGGTGGAACTCACGCATTCTTTGGGGGCGTTAACAGCCGCTTCCAATCAACCGTCATCGATCCGGAAAATGGCCAATCTTCAGAGTGCCGACCTAAAGGTCGGCGCTACATATAGAGAAATTCGCACGCGATGGAGATACAATACAATCATCCCGGAGAGGAGGAGGTCTCTCCGATGATGGGTGGGCGAGTTCGTCCCCGGAATGGCGGCGCGCTTTCGCGTCTTCGCAGGACTGCGGCCTACTGTTGGTTGCTTCTCGCGTGGGCCTTTGCCGCCTCGGCCTCGGCGGGATGGCAATTGCCCCAACAGTCTGACTCGCAGGACTTTCAGGTCACGGTTTTAAACGAAAACGGCGTGGCGGTGCCCTCCGCGCGCCTGACGCTCACCGGTCGTTCGAACTCTTTCGTACAAACGGCCGAAACTGATTATGCGGGGCGATATGTATTCTCGGCTCTTGCACCTGGAGCCTATTCCCTGCGCGTAGAAAAGGACGGGTTCTTCGAGTTCAACTCGAACGATGTTCGGGTGGCCGAGGGAAACAACCTCGAGGTCACGCTCAATCACACCCAGGAATACGCGGAATCCGTCAACGTGGTCTACTCCCCTCCGGCCATCGATCCCCACCAGACGTCAGTCAGCGCGGCCTTATCGAGAGAGGACATCATCAATCTTCCCTTTAACGTCGGCCGCGACATCCGTTACGCCCTGCCCTTGCTGCCTGGGGTTTTGCAGGATGCAGATGGACAGCTTCATATGGCGGGGGCAAACACCTACCAGATCGCTGATCAGCTCGACGGGTTCAATGTCTCCGATCCGGCCACGGGATTGTTCAACGTCCGCACCAGCGTGGACAGCCTTCAGTCCGCGGAGGTCGAGAGCGGCCGCTACTCTGCCGAGTACGGCAAGGGTTCCGGAGGCGTAGTGAGCCTGCGAACGCTCATGGGAGACGACCACTTTCGCTTCTTAGCGACGGATTTTATTCCCGCAATTCAGCAATTCGAAGGCTTCCACTTCAAGACCTGGACGCCCCGCCTGACCTTCTCCGGCCCGATCAAGAAAAATCGGGCTTGGTTCATGAACGCAGCCGACGGCGAGTACGATTTGAATCTCATCCGGGACCTTCCTCCCGGCGCGAACCGCGGCTCGGCGTGGCGTGTGAGCAACCTCTCGAAGGCCCAGGTGAACTTGACCTCTTCGAATATCCTCACGGCCAGCCTCCTGGTGAACGACTATCGCTCCGACCATCTGGGGTTGTCCGTGTTTACGCCGTTGCCCACCACGCTCGACCAGAGGGACTCTGCCGGGCTACTGATGCTCAAGGATCAGCAACTTTTTCCCGGCGGGACTCTTCTCGAAGTGGGCGGCGCGTTCGGCGCATATCACGACTCGCTCCTACCACTGGGATCGAGTCCCTACGTCGATCGCGCGGGGCAATACAGCGGCAACTACTTTGAAACCACCCACGCACGCGCCAGTCGCGCGCAGGGTGTCACCAACATCTTCCTTCCACCCAGAGCCTGGCACGGCCGGCACGAATTCAAAGTTGGGTTGGACGTCGACGGTATCGCGGACCGGCAGTCCTACCGGCGGCAGCCGATTGAGATCCAACGCCCCAATGGCGCCCTCTCCCAGGAGGTTACCTTCCAGGGCGGCGTCCCGTTTACTCAGGAGAATTTCGAATCCAGCGGCTATGCGCAGGACCGCTGGTCGCCCTCCAGCCGCTTGCTGGTCGAGCCGGGAATACGCTTCGACTGGGACGATGTGGTCAGGGACTTCCTGGTTTCCCCGCGCCTCGCCGCTACGTATCTCCTGAGCCGGAGTGGCGATACGAAACTTTCCGGCGGGGTGGGGGTTTATGGAGACGCGACAAATCTCGATCTGCTGACTCGTTCCCTGGACGGTCAGCGCACGGACCTTTTCTACGGATCAACAGGCCAGACGCTTGTCCAGCCACCTGCGGTGGCCTCGTTCACAGTCAATCAGCGGATGCTCAGGCTTCCTCGCTTCACCAACTGGAGCCTGGGCGTTGAAAGGAAAATGCCGCGCGCCATCTACCTCCAACTTCAGTTCCTCGACAAGCGGGGACGCGACGGCTGGGCCTTTATTAATCAAGGCGCCGAGTTCGGCGGCAACTACCAGTTGGAAAGTCTAGAGCGCGACCACTACGATTCGGTGGAGATATCCGCGCGCCACACTTTTCGGGGAGGTCACATGCTCTTCGCCTCCTACACGCGCTCCAAGGCCGACTCGAACGCCGTCCTGGATTTCAGCATTGACAACGTGCTTTTCAGCCCGCAAGCCGGCGGCCCACTCCCCTGGGATACGCCCAACCGATTTCTCTCCTCAGGCTACATGCCATTGCCGGGTAAGTTCACTCTCGCCTACTCGCTCGATTATCGCGACGGATTTCCCTTCAGCCTAGTGAACGAAAACCAGGAACTCGTGGGGGCTCCCGGGTCTATGCGTTTCCCAGAGTATTTTTCCCTGGACCTGCAATTTGAGCGGCGCATTCGACTGTTCGGGTTCATGTGGGCGCTGCGTGCCGGATGCAACGACATCACGAATCGGCCGAATCCGTCCGGAGTGAACAACAATGTGGACTCGCCGGAGTTCCTCACCTACGGCGGCATCCAGGGCCGCGCCTTCACCGCCAGGGTCCGCCTTCTGGGGCGTAAGTAAGGCGAGAGTTTCGGCATCGCCGGACTTCTCTTTCGCACACGTTTAGAGCCTGCCGGGCGGAAACAAACCGTTGTATACTCAGGGTAGAAGCACCGTGCACCGGATGCCTCTACAGGGTTGCCGGGCGCTGGTCGAAAGCGTACTTCCGAGGTCTGAAGGATGAGGACGGCCAAGTTTACGTACTGGCAAGATGGAGATTACTTTCTTGGTTTCCTGAACGAGTATCCTGACTACCAGACCCAAGGCATGTCCAAGGAGGAACTCGTAAGCAATCTCAGGGACCTGCTGACTGACCTCGAGTCGGGTGAGGTGCCTTTTATCAGAAAAGTGGAAGACCTGGTTGTCGCTGGATGAAAAGACGGGACCTCATCAGGCCTGAAGGCTGCCGTTACCCTCGGACAGCAGTGGCGGGCGGAAGACAAACCACATGGACCTCTTCGAACTCACTAAGGCGTTAATCAACATCGAATCGGTGACCGGCCACGAGCGCGCCTGCGCAGAGTATCTGGGCGGGTACCTCGCCGAGCGAAAGTTCGATGTTGTGCTCCAGCCGGTGTCGCGCGACCGCTCGAACGTATTCGCAAAAATTGGAAAGCCCGATGTGGTCTTGAGCACGCACATCGACACCGTGCCTCCCTTCATTCCCGCCCGCGAGGACG
>JBELAJ010000370.1:0-8435 GCA_049508935.1 Terriglobia bacterium
GACTCACAGCCCCGTAGGGGCGGCCTAACAAAGCCCAGGCCAGCGGCCTGGGAAAGCAGGTGGTTCTTCGAGTCGAGCCCTGAAGGGGCTACCTGCGGGATTCACAGTTATCACGCCCCTTCGGGGCTTGAGCCAGATATGAAAAATCCTCTGACGACTTCCACCCAGGCCGTTGGCCCATAAGCGCTAACTTAACACCCCGAGGGGTGTTAATGTCGGTCCGAATGAGCGCTTGTGCAGGCCCGGAGGGCCGACAGAGAGTAGCCCACGGCGTGAGCCGTGGGATCGAGGAGCCTTCTGACTATCTCAGCCCCGGAGGGGCGGCAGAGGCTCCCACACCCGGTCGGTCGCCCCTTCCGGGGCTGTGAATTTGAACGCCGCATCCGGTCCCACGGCTCACGCCGTGGGCTAGTTTCTGCCGCCGCTCCGCGGCTCCCGAGCTCCTCGCACCTTAAGTTAGCGCCTATGGGCCGTTGGCCTAGGCTTTGGTAGGCCGCCCCTTCGGGGCTGTGGGATGCGTTAGGCTAAACGGTGTGCCGTCGAAGGATCGAAGAGGCTTTAGTTTGACTGGAGCGCTGCCGGTGGGAATCTGAGTAGAAAAAGAAATGAGGGGGAAGTCCCCTCCCCCCTCCAAGCGTCGGGTCTTGGGTCTATTATCCGGACTCGTATCGTCAAATTTTTTAAGTCCGGTATACGTCCGCTTGGTGGGTAAGCACGTTACATTCCAATACTCAGGCTAACTCGCAGTTCCCTAAGTTGAATCTAACATACTTATTTTAAACGGGTTATTGACTTGTCTCGGCTAGGCTTCGTTAAACCTCGAACCCATCCCCATACAATTTTTTATATTTGGGATTTGAAATTCATATTTCTGAAATTCCTCACCCGCAACAACCCATGCTAAACTCTACTGAAATGATTGATATTCACAGCCACCCGTTGTGGGAGGTCGATGATGGCGCGGAGTCGTTAGAGGATGCGATTGGCATGTGCAAGATCGCGGCCGAGGACGGCATTACGCATATGGTCGCCACGCCGCACTGTAATTACACTTACGTCTTTAATCCTGAGGTCAATCGCCAGAAGCTTGCGGAATTGCAGGCTCAAATCGGCGAATCACCCAAGCTTCTCCTGGGATGTGACTTTCACCTTTCCTACGATAACATCCAGAAGCTCTCCGACACTCCCAAGGATTTTACGGTCAACCAGAGTTCTTACCTGCTGGTTGAATTCCCTGACCAGTTCGTTCCCGAGCAGCTCGACCGCGTCTTCTACGAGGTCCAGGTGTCTGGGCTGACACCGATCATCACGCACCCGGAGCGCAACCCGGTTTTTGCGCGCAAGACAGGGCTACTCTACCACTGGGTCTCGAACGGATGCCTGTCCCAGGTTACGGCCCAGTCCTATACGGGGGGATTCGGTGAGCGTCCCCAGAAACTAGCCGAAACGTGGCTGGATTCGAACCTCGTCCATTTTTTCGCCACCGACGCCCACAGCACCAGGCACCGCCGCCCGGTGCTCTCGGAATGCTATCGCAAAGTGGCTGAGTCGAAGGGGGAGGCAACGGCGGAGAGGCTATTGAAGCAGAACCCCGAGGCGGTCATCAACGACAAGCCACTGCCCTACCAGCCGCAGCCGCAGCCGCCAAACCGGCCGGAACGGAAGCGCAGTTGGTTTTCCTTCTTCGCACGCCGATAGTGGACGGACAACGCGGTAAGGTCCTCGTAGCGCTGACCTTTAGGTCAGCACCTGCCGACCCTTCGCTTTGGTCAGGGCAGGCTCTGAAGGTCGGCGCTACTCTCGAACGAGGGCAGGACAGACAAACGCCTGTGTTTGCGCGCAAAATCCAAGTGCAACTCGTTGGCCCGCAGGGGCCTAAACCCTGCCCCGTAGGCTGGCTGGATAGCTTCTTCATGCGGAGCTTTACAGGGCGCGCGGCCTTTGACGAGACGCTTCCGGTAGCCGACGGCGTGGTCGAAGCGGGCTTCGGAGTCGACCTGGAGGCCCTCCAGGCGGATCTCGAGGATTGGCTCACGCGGAAATTCGGGGAAGGGAAGCAAGTGAAAGTGAGCCTGACGGAAATCGGCGGCTAGGGGCTGGGGACTGGGGGCTAGGGACTAGGGGCTGCGGGCTGCCTCTCCAGTTGTCTTGAAAATGATTCCCCTCCTTGCCAAGGAGGGGTCAGGGGTGGTTGCCGTTCGCTGACGACGCCACCCACCACCCCCTGCCCCTCCTCCCACTGAGGAGGGGAGTCATTTTCGCGGCAGCGAGGAATTCCGCCAATTCGTCCCGGGGACCAGTCCCGATCCCCTTGCCCTAGTCCCTAGCCCCTAATCCCTAGCCCCTAGTCCCCAGCCCCCACTTTGATGGCGATGACGACCTTGTCGTCGAGGTGGGTTCCCTCGCGGGAATAGGCAGTCACATCGGCGGCAACTGCGCTAACGACCTCCGCCGCGCTTTGCGTGTTGTTGCCCTGAACACACTCGACAAGCCGCCTGGGTCCGTATTCCTCCTGCTCACGATCCATTGACTCCGTGATGCCGTCGGTACAGAGAACGAGCACATCCCCCACCCGAAACTTGTAGTGCCCCCTTTCGTAGCGAAGGTTATCGACGAGGCCCACCACCATACCACCTTCCGTCAGTTCCACAGGCTCGCCTTCGGTTCTGACGACGACCGGTATAACGTGGCCGCAATTGACGTAGCTGATGGCTTTACGCGAGATGTCAATGACGCCCAGGAACATGGTGAGGTATTTCCCGCCGCGGGTTCCCGCCAGGATCATGTGGTTCAAGGATTCGGCCAGACTCTCGAGGGAGTGCAGGCGCGGGGCGAGGGCGCGCAGCATCGCCTGGAGGTTCGACATGACCATCGCCGAGCTGATTCCTTTGCCCTCAACATCCGCGATGACCACCATCAGCGTGTTGGGGTCAAGCTGCAGAAAGTCGTAGTAGTCTCCGCCCACTTCGTAACAGGGCTCGTTCATCACCGCGACGTCAAAGCCCGGCAGTTCCGGAGGAGCCTCTGGAAGTAAGCTCCTCTGAATGTCGCGGGCCAGAGCCATCTCGCGCTCCAATCGCTCCTTCTCGAGCTGAGGGCGATGCAATTGAGCGTTCTCGAGCGCCAGCGCCATGTGATCTGATATTGCCAGAAGGAAGTCGATGTCCTCGGCGCTGAAGGGCCCGCTCTGCTTGTTCAACAGTTGGAGCGCGGCGATGATCTTGCCGCGCTTGTTCCGGATCGGCAGGCAGAGAAGGTTGCGCGTGCGGTAGCCCGTGCGCGCATCGACGTCGCGATCGAAGCGAGGATCCGAGTACGCCTCCGGAATGTTGAGGATCTCGCCGCTCTTTGCAACGTGGCCCGCGATGCCTCTGCCCAGCGGCAAACGGATTTCGCGTTGTTCGATTCCGTGGGCGATCAGCGACCAGATCTCCTCCGTCTTGTCATCCACGAGAAACAGCGTACCGCGCTCAGCGCCGGCCTGAGATTTCGCCACCTCGAGGATACGCCCCAATAACTCGCCGAGGTCCAGAGTTGAGGCGAGGGCCTTCGTGGCCTCCATCAGGAAGCGCAGTTTGCTTTCCAGGTCCTCGATCCGGCGCTTCAGGTCGGCTGGGCCTTCTTCCGTGCTCGCTGCTTGCCTGGCTCCGGCAGTAGAGCCTGTGTCGGTCACGCTGTTCCCTCTGAAGTTGAGTTTGATCGGAGGAACGAGTATATCCAGGCTTGGCGCAGGATGCAATTCCAAGTGGTGCGGGCGTCTCGCCCGCAGTCGCGGGAGCGTCCCGCGCCCGCGCGATGGCAGGATGCCCTCGCGACAGCGGGCGAGACGCCCGCATCACAAGCGGACACAAAAAAGGTAGTTGAAAAAAACGTTCGATGAAGTATAATAGTGCGTTTGCGGTCGGCAACATACAATGGAGTGTGGAGTGGGAACCTATTTTGCTAAGGCGGGCAGGGGAAGTATACACTGGCGGTTAGTTGATGCTGAGGGGTGGGTGTTGGGGCGCTTGGCCGCGCGCGCGGCCATGGTGCTGACGGGGAAGGATTCCCCGGACTACACACCGCATCAAGATCATCGCAGCGGGTTGATTATCATTAATGCCGAGAAGATTCGCCTGACGGGCAAGAAGCTGGACGACAAGGTCTATCGGCACACGACGGGATATCCTGGCGGTTTGAAAGAGATCAGAGCGCGAGAGATCTTTGAGAAGAAGCCGGAGGGCCTGCTCCGGGAAGCGATTCTGGGCATGCTGCCCAAGACTCGCATGCATTCCCGGCTGGCTCGACGATTGAAAGTCTACGTAGGCAGCACTCATCCGCACACCGCACAATCCCCTGAACCGCTTTCCCTGGCGCGGTAGCATGTCGCGCTCGGAATCCAAACACGGATAGGAGTCTTTGTGACAGAGCTTGCTGAGTATATGGCGACGGGACGTCGGAAAACGTCCGTGGCCAGAGTTATTCTTAGACCCGGCGACGGGAAGTTGACAGTGAACCGGCGTGGTTTCGACAGTTACTTTCCTTCGGAGGCTCTACGCGCGGAAATCCAGCAGCCGCTCGTGAGCACCGAGTTGGCGGGGAAGTTCGATGTCCTCGTCAACGCACAGGGCGGGGGGGTCCACGGCCAGGCGGGTGCGACCAAGCTGGGCATCGCCAGGGCGCTGATCGTATTCAATCCTGAACTGCGCCCGCGCCTTCGACAGGGCGGGTTCCTGACTCGCGATCCGCGCGCTAAGGAACGAAAGAAGTACGGTCAGAAGGGCGCGCGCAAGCGGTTCCAATTCTCGAAACGGTAGTCGACCACCCCTTTCCCCTCCTTAGCAAGGAGGGGAATTTCCTGACTCCCCTCCCCAATGAGGATGGGGGATGACGTGGCTCCCCTCCTTGATGAGGAGGGGCAGGGGGTGGTGGTTCAAAAGCGAGGAGGAGTTTTTGGCGAACATAACGATGAAGGAATTCCTGGAAGCCGGAGTCCACTTCGGCCACCAGACGCGCCGCTGGAACCCCAAGATGAAGGAATACATCTACGGGGAACGCAACGGGATCTACATCATCGACCTGCAAAAGACGCTGAAGTTGTTCAAAGAGGCGGCCAAGTTCCTTACCGACATTGCCCGTGAAGGCAAGACCGTGTTGTTCGTGGGCACGAAGCGCCAGGCGCAAGAGGCCATTGCGGAGGAGGCCACCCGGTGCGCCATGTTCTATGTGAACCACCGCTGGCTGGGGGGCTTGCTCACCAATCATTCTACGATCCAGAAATCCATTCAGCGCCTCAAAGAACTCGAAGACATGAGCAAGGATGGCCGCTACGATTTGCTGACCAAGAAAGAGGTTCAGCGGCTGGAGCGTGAACGCCACCATCTGGAGCAGAACCTTTCAGGCATTAAGGAAATGCCGGAACTTCCGGGCGCGCTGTTTGTCGTGGATTCCCACAAAGAGGAGATCGCCGTCAAGGAAGCGCGGAAGCTCGGCATCCCCGTGGTCGCGATCGTCGATACGAACTGCGACCCGGATTTGGTGGATTACGTGATTGCCGGCAACGACGATGCGCTGCGTGCCATCCGGCTCTTCACCTCGCGAATTGCCGATTCCATTATGGAAGGGCGCCAGGCCGCGTTGGACAAGCAAATGGAAGAAGAGAAGATTGCGGCAGAAAAAGCGGCCGAGGAGCTCGAAGCTCAGCGCCTGGCCGCCGCGGAGGCGCTGCAGGGAGAGGGCCAGGCCGGAGAAGAGTCGTTTGCGGGGAAAGAAGGGATGGACCTTTCTCCCGCCGTTCTGGAGGCGGAGGAAAGCGCCGACGGCCGGGTGCGTGTCCCCAAGCTCCGACGCAAGGGCCTGGAGCCGAAGGGACGGCCTCGCAAGGGTGAGGAAGGCGAAGGCGCCCCTGAGGTCTGAGATGCCCGGGTAGAACAGACCTGCGGCTGCGGGTCTCGGACCCTTCATTGCCGGTGAACTCAAACCCAGAATCTGAAACAGGCGGGCCGCGAGGCTGCGCCGGATTTTTTGCTGTACGGAGGAAGTGAACGGATGAGTGTATCCGCCGAGCAAGTCAAGAAACTGCGTGAGATCAGCGGCGCTCCCATGCTGGAGTGCAAGAAGGCTCTGGAAGAAGCGGGTGGCGACGAGGAGAAGGCCTTCACGGTGCTCAGAAAACGTGGCCAGGCGGTTGCGGCCAAGAAAGCCGGCCGCGCCACTTCCGAGGGCATCGTGGGGACCTATATCCACGCGGGCGGGAAGATGGGCGTGCTGATCGAAGTGAATTGCGAGTCTGATTTCGTGGCCCGCAATGAGGAATTCCAGCAACTGGTCCACGATCTGGCCATGCAGGTCTGCGCCACCGATCCGCGCTTCATTCGTAAGGATGACGTGACGGAAGAGGTTCTCAAAAAGGAAAAGGAAATCCTGAAGGATCAGGCCGCCGGTTCAGGCAAGCCCGAGGCTGTGCTGGACCGCATTGTGGAGGGCAGGCTGGGAAAGTTTTACGAGGACGCCTGCCTTTACGAACAGCACTTCATTAAGGATACAACCGGCTCGATGACCATCGCAGAGTTGATCGCCTCGAAGATCGCCAAGTTCGGCGAGAATATCACGGTCCGCCGGTTCGCGCGTTTCAAGGTGGGTGAAGGGACGCCAACCGCATGAGTGCTCCGGTATTTCGCCGTATTCTGCTCAAACTGAGCGGTGAAGCGCTGATGGGATCGCAGGGTTTTGGCATAGACCCTGTGATGGTGGCCCGCATTGCCGGGGAAGTGGACGAAGTTCGCAAGCTGGGAGTCCAGATCGGCATCGTGGTCGGCGGCGGGAACTTTATTCGGGGCGTGGCAGCTTCCGAGTCCGGGATCGACCGGGTGGTTGCGGACCAGATGGGAATGCTGGCCACCGTGATTAACGGTCTGGCCCTGCAGGACGCCCTGGAGAAATTCGGCTGCCACACGCGGGTCACGACCGCCATCGAGATCCGTGAGGTTGCGGAGCCCTTTATCCGTCGCCGATCCGTGCGTCACCTGGAGAAAGGCCGGGTAGTGATTTTTGCGGCGGGAACCGGCAGCCCCTATTTTTCCACCGATACGGCTGCGGCCCTGCGCGCCGTCGAGATCAAGGCGGACGTGATTCTGAAGGCCACCAAGGTCGACGGCGTCTACGATGCGGACCCGCAAAAAGTCTCCGAAGCCAAGATGTTTTCGCACATCAATTATCTGGATGTACTTGCGCGCGGGCTGAAGGTGATGGATACGACTGCCATTACGATGTGTATGGATAATAGCGTACAGATTATCATCTTTAATCTTAATGTTCCAGGCAATCTCAAACGCGTCATTCTCGGCGAGAAGATTGGTTCACTCGTATCCCGTTGAGTGGACGCCCGGAAAGGCGGGCCTGATCGTAGCGCCGACCTTCAGGTCGGCATCGCATTGCCGACCTGAAGGTCGGCGCTACGCATAGAATCAGGATGAACCCGGAAAGGCGGGCAGAAAATGATTAAGGAGACATTGGCAGCCACCCGAAGCCGCATGGCGAAAGCCGCAGAGGACTTGCGCGCGGAGCTTGCGACCTTGCGCACCGGCCGCGCTTCGACCGGCCTGCTCGAGCATCTGAAGGTGGAATACTACGGCACGCCCACGCCCCTGAACCAGGTGGCCACTTTGGGGATTCCCGACCCGACCTTGCTAACGGTGCAGCCTTGGGACCCGAGTTTGTTGCCGGCCATCGAGAAGGTCATCCGAGCTTCCGGCCTGGGGTTGAATCCGGTCAACGATGGAAAGATCCTGAAAGTTCCCATCCCCGCGCTCACTGAAGAGCGTCGGAAGGAACTGGTGAAGCACCTTCACAAGGTTCTGGAGAACCACCGGACGGCGGCGCGGAATATTCGGCGCGATGCGAACGAAGAACTGAAGAAACTGCTCAAGGACAAGAAAATCTCGGAAGACGACGAGCGTCGCGGCCTGGAAGAAATTCAGAAGATGACCGACGATACGATGGAAAAGCTGGAAAGTGTGGGCAAGGCCAAGGAGAAGGAAATCCTCGAGATGCGGTAAACCCGCCGGTGTTGCACGCCCGCATGATTTGACGGTCGTCCCAAAAATCCCGGTCATTCCCGCGAAAGCGGGAATCTACTAGATGGTTTCCCTGGGATGGGGCGATGGATTTCAGCTTACGCGGGAATGACGTATTGTGTGGAAATTGAATGCAAGTTGCTTGACAATTTTTTTGCCATTCTGTTAACTTTGTAAGGATTGACTGTAGGCCTGATTCAGGTCTATACAGAGGTACGAAAGAGGACGCCCGTTGCGGGGGTGGGAGAGAGGCCCCGGAATGCCAACTTTTAGTCAGATGGTTCGACTCGGCCGGAAGCAGCCGAGATACAAGACATCCAGCCCGGCGCTTCAAGGCAGTCCGCAGAAGCGTGGGGTATGCGTTCGCGTGTATACCCAGAC
>JBELAJ010000371.1:0-8397 GCA_049508935.1 Terriglobia bacterium
GTCGCCCTACGGGCTCCTCCGGTTAGCCGCCAAAGAACGAAAAACGGAACTTTCTACTTTGCTAAGAACAGGACATTTCTACTTTGCTGGGATTAGGACATTTCTACTTTGCCTTGACATTCGTACCTTCCGTCGCACGCTCTGTCAGATTCGCCGTCGCCTCCAGACGCACCGTCACGATCTGGAATGGCTTAACGGAGAATTGGAATCCGTGAGGAGAGACCGGAAGAAGTCCTTGATTCCTTTCGAGAGCATCGCTCGTCCATGCCGCCTTGACGTCGAGAAGTGGAGTTTGCACCTCTATCGCGCTCTCTTTCCCGGCCACTTCGAGAAAGCGCAGAATCATTCCCTTTCCATCCTCGGCCATCTTCCAGGTTTCAAGCACCACGCCGGGGTCTCGCACTTGCAAGAAACTCTCTTGGCCCGAATTGAGAGGTCTGGCAAAGTTGATGGCCTTATCTTGAGAAGTGATCTGATCCACTTCGAGGGGCGACATCTCTTCCCGGCCCAGCCGGCTGAGGTAGGCAGGCGGCAGGTCCTTGCCGCTGGTGAACACATATCGGAAGTTAAAATCTCCTCCCTGTCCCGCTGCGTAATTGGTGAAATAGTAGTTATTCATAGCGTAGGAAAAGATTGTGCCGGAGTGCGGACTGAACTTCGCCGGCCACGTACCTCGTACGATATCGCCCAAGCAGACCAGCGGGGCATCCACGGGCACCAGCGCCGCGGTCACGCCATCCTGCTCGGCCGCCACCCAGTGCTGCACCGAAAACCATTCCTTACCGGCGCCGGGCAGTTGATCGCGGCTGGGGTCCACGAAGCCGTTCTGAATCTCGTAACGAAACTGTGGGTGCACCATGGCCAGCGGAAATGCAAAGTAGACCGCTTCCTTGCTATAGACCCCCGTCTTGTGCACGTGGTTCGCGAATTCAATCTTCTTCTGCCCGTTGAACAGGATTATCTCCGTCTCGATGTGCGGGGTGTTCACACCGGAGCTTTCGAGATGTGCGACCACTCCGAAAGGCTGTTCGGACACCGAAACCAGGCGGCCGCCTCCGGCCCCACGGATCGAGAGTTCCGGTACAGGCCATCCCGAACTGTATTCAACAAGCCGGTTGGGAGTCTGGTCTCCCCCCCTGACGTACAAGTACTGATCGAAGCGGTAGGGGCTCGCGGCGTTCACCAGTTCCTTCTTCAGTCCCTTGTCCACAATGCTCTTGACGGCTCCGCTCTTGGCATCCAGCACAACCTTGTAGTAGGTATTCTCCAGCGTTCCTCGCGGGTCTACGGGCTCCGGCGGCGCATCTGCCGTGGTTTCCTTCAGGGCAATGGCCTTGTAACCGACCGATGGAACATCCGGCGCGAGAAAGCGGATGTGGTTGTAGGATTGCCCGGTCGCAAGGATTTGGTAGGGAATGGTGCGGTGCGTCGCAAGGTCGACGAGTTCCCGCCCCTTGTCCAGGTCCATTTCAACCATGCCGGAGCGCGGCCAACTCAGGGGATTGAAGACCAACAGTGTCCCCGCGGGGTCGTAGACAGAGTCAGCCAACGCGGCCAGTCCTCGCTCGAGCACATAGTCAACCCCGCGCTTGGCCTCGCCGGCAAATCCTTCCTTAATCGCCAACTGGTCCCGAGCTTCCTGACTCTTCGGATTCGATACGCTTCGGTCGGCTCCCCAGGTGTGCTCGTCGTATAGAACCATGTCGTGCCACATCCGCCTCAGGGCATTGGCCTCGAGCTGTCGCACGGGATTAACCAGGCTGCTGAGAGTGGAAAACTTCTCTGCTGCCAGAGCTCGCTGCTCCGTCTCGCGCTCAAGGGCCGCGGAACGCGCCGTCGAAGCGATGCCGTACTCCCAGTACGGGCCGCCGTCTCCACGGATTACCGGAATGGTATTTCCGAACTGCCGTGCGATCTGCTCCATCGCTTCCGCAAACCCCGAATACTGCATGTGCGGATAGGCGTAAATCTTGTTCCAATCAGAGGCCAGACTTGCCTGGCCGGGAAGAAGATCGGTATTTTCCCATTGCGTGCCATAAACCAAAACCGCGTCGGCTTTGTAGTCCGGGCGGGTATAGGCTTGAAGGAAAATCGGAACGGAGTCGCGCCCCGCCACGACCTCGCCCTGCATTCCGCCGAACAACACAGCGAGTTGAGAATAGACCCACGAGTACCACATCAAGATCCTGCCGCCGTCGGGGCCCTCCCACCAAAAGGGCGATCTCTCGTTCAAGCGGCCGTAAAGCAGGATCGGCCCATTGTCATTGTCGCAGCCGGAAACAAAATACTTCAGGCCAGCCGCGGATAGGACCGAAGCGTAAGACCAGGAGTAGGACGGCACATCCGTGATGTTGGCGTAATCGGCCACTCCCGCGTATTTTTGGTTAAACTCGAAGGCGGGATAAAGAGAACGAATAAGGGTCTCGAGGGCTGGGAAGCCCGTCAGCAGGCTTGCCTCGACCGTGGGCACAAAAATCTTCTTGTCTCTGACCATCTCGAACAGCAGCTTCTGTTGTTCTTCGCTGCGTCCCGCCAGATACTGCCGAACACTCCAATATCCGTCCGGGCTGAAGCGAAAGTCCGGATGAGCGCGGATCAAATCCATCGCTTCATCAAGTTCACGGCTTTGAATTTCTGCCACCTTTTCCTGGTAGTCGGAGTATCCCACGTCAACGTGCACGTGCGGGACGACCAGCAAATTCCACCGCTTCGCCGGATTCACCATCACCTTGAAGCGGTGCGAGCGGCCGTTGATTTTAACCGTGACCACGCTTTTCGACGGCCGGGTGCATTCGGTAATCGCGAACTCCGCCATCTGCTCGCCGAATTCCCGCCTGACCAAGTCCACGCTGTATTTGTTCGTCCCTACCAGCAGGCTCACCTCGCCTTGCCGTACGGGCGAGTCATGGCGCACGTAAATGTCCACCAACTCCACCAGGTCTTTGCCTTGGCGCATATAAAAAACCGTGGGCACAACTTCGGCGGTGACTGCGGCATGATGGCTTTGAGAGGAATGCTGGTCAAGCTCCAAGGCATCGTAGGTGATTACGGAGTGGATTTCGACGTCGCTCGCTGAGGGCGCATCGACGGCCGTTAAGACGATCCGGTTGGTTCCCTTCCGCAAAAACTGCGCGGGGAAATCGCAGGTAATCGTATCGGCAGCGGCAATCGGGCTGACCACCATCTCCCGATCGCCCCCCGAGTAGCTCAGTATGGGACGCTGGTAAAAGAGACCCTTGTGGCCATTAATCTCCACCTGCAACCGTGCCACCCGCGCCGTCTCCGACAATAGCCCCACCTTCAGCGTGAACATGCCGCTGGGTTCTCTGGGTAGATTGAACTGAATGGTGTAGGGGTGAGGGTGGCTCCCCGGCCTTTCGATTTCTGCACCTTCCTGATAAGCAGGCCAATCGGTGTCGGGCCTGCTCTTTCCCACCACGTAAAGCAACTCCCCCGGAGGGTAGCGCGAGCCGAAGAGCGGCGGACCCTGTTTCCCTGTGTTGAACTCGCTCGGGGACTGATTGAACGTACCGATTCGCCACACGGCGTTTGCAGGGCCGCGGGAATCGGCCCTGCCCGGAGTTCGAGGGGCGCGGCGCGACTCAACCCCTCCGGCACGCAGGCAAATACAAATCATGACGGCCAGCACTAGAAGCACTTGTAAAGCCTGTTCGTGCAGGTGATTTCTCACTTCGTCCCTCCTGGACTCGCTACTGGTTCGTGCGCCTTTCGGCCGTACACCCGTTCGTAAGCTTGGCAGTACGGGCAAAGTCCGCCTTCAATACACTTAACGAACCAGAACGCCAGTCCGCTTTGATTCTTGCGCGCGCGGCCACAGACGGGGCATTCCACACACTTCTGGGCCATGGCGCGGTCCTGTTCGGAAATGGTTTCCATAAGCTTATCCTCTACTCTTGCAGGGGAGCCTGCGCGGCTGCCTCCAGGCGCCCGCAGGGCTCGCCCTGCATCCTGAATTTGCATCTTGGCCTTACAGCAGACCAGCATCATACCCTAGGAGCATCGAGGGAGCCAAGGCACTAGCGCGAACGACCGGGAATTGATAAGCTGCTTTCCGTTGTAGTTGAGGGGCGGATGGCCATTCGCTCCTAAGCTGCCTGGCAAAGACGACAAGAGGGAGGCAACATCCGATGATTCAGCGACGCGAATTCCTGAAAGCGGCAGGTGTATCTGCGGCGAGCATGGGCAGGCCCCTCGTTTCGAATGCGGAGCAAAGCAGCGCCTCCGCCTCCGTCCCGGCGGACACCAAGTATCCGAAGCTGGCGATTAAGACGCGCTACTCTCCCCAGCGGCTGGCCTTCGCGGCCTCGGCAGGTTATGAAGGCGTAATTGTGGACGTCAACGAATACTTCGATCCTGACAAGCTTACGGACACTCAGATCGATCAGGTCCTGGCCACGGCTCGGGATGCCGGAGTGCGCATCATCAGCATCGAAAGCATGGTGAACCATCTGGCGCCCGATCCTGCCGAACGGCGCCAAACGCGTGCCCGCTTCGTCCGGTGCATCGAGTTGGCCCATCGGCTGGGGTGCAAGTTCGTGGGCACGTTCAGCGGGGGCGAGCCGCATGCATCGGTGGACGAGCAGGCGAAGGAACTGGCGGAAGTGCTCAATGAGCAGTACCTGCCCGTATGCGAGAAGTTGGAGGTGGCGATTGGGCCTGAAAACTATCCCTGCGATGAGAACTTCGCCACCGTGCCCGCCACCTGGGAAAAGGTTTTTGCCCTGGTTCCGAACCATCGCTTCGGGCTGGAATTCGACCCTTCCCATTTGGTGAGGCAATACATCGATCCCATTCAAACGGCCTGGGACTTTCGCGACCGAATACTCGCCGTGCATGCCAAGGACACGGAAATCATCCAGCCGGTGCTGGCCAAAGTCGGCATTCACGGCCGAGGTTGGTGGCGCTACCGCATTCCCGGTCAGGGGCTGATTGACTGGCCCAAATTCATCACCGTGCTTTTGCAGGCGGGATTCCGCGGCGGCATGGCAGTGGAACACGAGGACAATTTCTGGGATGCCCCGCGCGGCGACCAGGGCCCCGAAATGGCGCAGGAACGCAAGGACGGGTTTATCCTTGCCGCGCGCTTTCTCCGTCAATATCTTCCCGGGCGATTAAGCTAGGTTCTTGGGCCTTTGCCCGTGAAGCGCAGCCTCTCGTCGGCGACTAGATGTGGAATCGATGCCCTCTCCCTTGGGGAGAGGGTGGCTCGCGGCGGCGCTTTCATCAGCCGTCGCGGGCCGGGTGAGGGGTCACTTCCTCGCCGCGTGTGCAGCCCACCCGTTGCCTTTCGAGAACGGTTGCATTACATTTCCAAAGGGCGAGTCCATCAAAGCGAAGGAGGTCACATGCGGCGCAGAACGTTCTTCGGGGGAGTTTTCGCGGGACTGGCAACCTCAGCCTTTGGAGCGAGGCCGCCCAAGCCCAAGGCCGGCGATATCCCCATGCGGACCTTTGGCACGACGGGTGAGAGACTCACCATCATCGGCCAGGCCGGCGGCCGTTTTCCGCTCACCTCCTTCGAGGAGGCGAAGGCGATCACGTTACGTGCCTACGACCTGGGGATCAACTATTTTGACAATTCCGTGGATTACTGGGACGGCCGGTCAGAGGAAGTCTACGGAGCTGTTCTTCCGCCGTTCCGCAAGCATGTTTTCATTACGACCAAGGCCAACAAGCGGACTCGCGACGGCGCCGCGGAGGAACTTGATCTATCTCTGAAACGCCTGAAGACTGATTATGTCGACCTCTGGCAGATCCATGCCGTGGACGAGAAAGCAGAAGTCGAGCAGATCTTCGGCCCCGGAGGAGCCATCGAAGCCTTCGAAGCCGCTAAAAGGGCAGGGAAGTGCCGCTTCATCGGTTTCACGGGCCACCACGATCCCTACGTTCACCTCGAGATGCTCAAGGCCTATGAGAAGTTCGATTCCATCTTAATGCCGTTAAACATTGCTGATCCGGGCTACCTGAGCTTCGAGAAACTGACCTTGCCGCTCGCCGCCAAACGCGGTATGGCCATTCAGGGGATGAAGTCGTTAGCCAATGCCAAGCTCTTGCAGGAATTCAGCGCCAGAGAATGCCTGAGTTACGCTTTAAGCCTTCCCGTCAACTGCGTGACCGTTGGCTGCACTACCATCGGCCAGTTGGAAGATGATGTTCGCATCGCCCAGCAGTTCAAGCCTTTCACATCCGAAGAACTAGCCGCGCTTCGCAAGCGAGCCGAAGCTATTAAAGGCCCCGGCCTTGAGGATTGGAAGCGGAACACCATTGCCCCGGCGACTGCCTCCTCGACTCACTACCGAGACTCCCGCCGCAGACACGGATGATTACTTGATAGGCGCTCTCGCCCTCACGTTCCGCTGAGATTAAGACACTGGAGTCGAGGATCAGTCCCATGTTGGCGGGCTAAGCGCTTCACGATGCTGTTCGACGGCCGCCGCCGCGTCCTTGGCAAAGTCCGGGTCGATCGTGGCGGTCGAGTCCTCAGGAAGCAGCGCGATGCATTCTGAGATCATGCGGGGCACAGATTCTGCGGGATGGAGCACGGCCACTGGCCGCGCATCATTTTGGATGACCACCTCAGCCCCAGCGCGCACGTGCGCCCAGAGCGTCTCCACGTTGGTGGTGGCGGCTTCCTTCTCCGAGATGTAGATTACGTTTCTCCCCATGTGCATATTATACACTCTCAATCGGCGCGGGCGGGGAGTTCGGATCTCCCATCGTGGTATAATTTGGTTTCAACATTCAAATTGATAGTCATTACCCCCGTGCTGGCCGGGAGGGAAGGAGTCCCTTTGATGATTTCCAGAACCTTCGAAGTCAAGATTGTGCGGGAAGGTCAAATGTGTTTCATTCCCTTGACGTTCGATCCAAAAAGCGTCTTTGGCAAGGTGCGCGCGCCGGTTAAGGTAACGCTCAATGGGTACACGTACCGCAGCACCATCGCCGCCATGGGCGGACCGCCGTTCATTCCTTTGCGGAAGAGCAACCGCGAGGCGGCGGGATTAGAGGGTAACGAAACGCTCGAGGTGCGGCTCGACCTCGACACCGAGAAGCGCGAAGTGAAGCCGCCCGCCGATTTCGTAAAAGCGCTCAAAGCTGCGCCGCCCGCCTGGGAGCGATGGCAAGAGCTCAGCTACACCCACCAGCGCGAATATGTCGAAGCGTTGGTAGAAGCCAAGAAGCCTGAGACCCGCGCCCGCCGCATGGAGAACGCGGTTCAGGCCATCCGGCGCCGGCCGGAACGGAAGGTAGGGAAACTGCCGTCCCGCTAGCCGACGGACACAACCGAAGCAGGCAGTCGCGGCCGGAGCGGCATGATTATGCGGGGACTTCCACGTAGGTGGAATACGAGTGGGGCTGAGGTACTTGGAACCCTTCGAGGCGCAGGCCCTCCAGGTGGAACTCGATTGCCTCGTGCATGTTCCTTTCGACTTCTTCGCGCGTTCGACCGGTGGAGACGCAGCCTTCCAAGTCAGGAGAGTACGCGGAGTATCCCGTTCCTGTTTCTTCGATGACGACGAGGTATTTTTTCACTTCTTGATCCCTGCTTGTTTAAAGATGCTGTGCAAGGTCCCCGGAGCGAGCTCATCGTTGCGGTTGCCCGGCACAGTGACCAGCCCCCGCTTCATGGGATGCGCGTACTGATGGTGACTCCCCCGAGTCCTGATCAACAGCCAGCCATCGTCTTGAAGCATCCGAAGGACCTCACGAACCTTCACACTCAGAGGATAGGCCCGCTCTACTCCGAAGTCAATGCGAGTTAACCGTGCAGACGCGGGCAGGCACTACCTGCCAGAAGCGTAATAGCCTGTGAATCCAGCGACCCAACACTTAACGTGAAAAGAAGACAACCGTAAAGCTTCCCGATTCACGATTCGCGCAGGCCAAGCGCCTCGCCTGTCGCGAACGAACTACGGTGAAGGCGTTGATCGAAGAAGGACTTCGGGACCTCCTCGCTGAACGGAAAGCACCGAAGCCCTTCAAACTTCGCAGAGTGAGTTTCCGAGGCAAGGGTCTACAACCACGAATGGCAGGCGCCGCTTGGCAGCAGGCCCGTGACGCTGTCTTCGAAGGCCGCGGAGCATGATCTCCGTTTCGCAATTGCTATCGTGGCGCAGCCTGCAGCAAATCCAGCCACCCATTCACGATCGATGTTTCCGCGCAACCGGGTTTCAGGCGCGAACTGAGCACTTGAAACGTGTAGGCGCCGAAGGCGGCGTCGTTGGGAATGTAGCCCGAATTGGCCATGCCGTTAGCGAGTGTTACTACCAACGTGTTAGCCGCCGGCGACCTTTCTTTGAATTCGCGGCCTATGGTGCTGTAGATTTCCGCGTTCACTGATGCCAGGGCGACATCTCCAATGCGTAGCACGCCCAA
>JBELAJ010000372.1:0-9610 GCA_049508935.1 Terriglobia bacterium
GCTGCACGCAGTTGCCTCGACCGGCTCTCCAACCGCCTCACAAAGATCGTCGGAGAAACCCGTAAACTCCGCACCGCCTGAGAATGGGCAGAGATTGGCCGGTTATGTCGGCCACTCGGACATTATCCGTGCGCTCAGTTGACGGTCGGCTTGCCACTTCTCTGCCCTTGGCGATGGCGATCACGGACCCAGAGAGTGGGTAGGCCGTTATACGGCCAAGTGCCGGGCACGGCGCCTCCTCGGTCGAAAGCAAACAGGAGGCGACAAGGCAGTAATTTTACGCTACCACGCCGCTCCGACTAGTTTTTCTACATGCGCTTTGCCCTTCGCCGCAAGAGCAGTAGGTTCACGGCAAGGATTCGGGGCGATTTTCTGCTGGACAAACGGCTCGAGGAAGACTAAGGATATTGGGCATCAGGGAGGATCCATGGGATCGAAGAAGAAGATTGCTCAGCCCTTGATCGCGATTTCCGCGGGGTTTTTGCTTGCGATTGTGGGCTACACAGTACATGCTCAGGAAGCCGCAAAGACGGGTCGCCCGGCTGCGGGCTTTAACATTCCGCAGAGCGAGACGCCCTGGTCCTGGGACGTCGTCGCCATGGACGATGCGGCTCCGACCAAGGCTTACGCAACTCCAAAACAAGCACGCAAGATCTTGGTGCTCTGTAAAGCCGCTGGATTCGTGCACTCCTCGATCCCGCTCGCCGCAGCCACGATTAAGGAGCTCGGTGACCGCACCCGCGCATGGTCAACCACGATCACTTACGACCCCGCGGAGATCACTGTCCAGAATCTCCAGCAGTACGATCTGGTCTTCCTTGACAGCACCACCGGCGAATTCCTTGACGATCCGAACAATGAGGAGCTGACGACCGATCGCCGCCAAGCGCTTTTGAATTTCATCCGCAGCGGCAAAGGGCTGGCGGGCGTTCACGCAGCAGTCGACTCGTACCACACCAGCCCATCCATGGGTGGACGCGGACGTGGGCGTGGGGCCGAAGCAGCCAACGGCGCGCCGGCAGCTCCGCCCGATCCGGCACAGAGGCGCGCTGCGATGGCCGCCGCGGAATCATTCGTTCCCACAGGCACATGGCCTGATTACAACAAGATGATCGGCGGCTTCTTCAAATGGCATTGGTCGTATCCGCAGGTCGTCACTGTGAAGATCGATGACACGAAGAGCCCGCTCACGCAAATGTTCCACGGACGGGAATTCGTCATTCACGACGAAACCTACACGATGGCCCAGGACTCCTATTCGCTTAAGAACGTCCACGAGCTCACCAGCATCGACTATTCGAAGATGAGCCAAGAGGACAAGGATAAGGAACCCGCCGCCTCACGACGCACCGATGGCGATTACGGCTTGAGCTGGATTCGCCGCGAAGGCAAAGGCCGCGTCTTCATCGAAGTTCTCGGCCACGACGAACACATGTACGAGATGCCGGTCTATCTCGAACACTTGCTCGCCGGCACGCAATACGCGCTCGGCGATTTGCCGGCCTGCCAGACCAGGAGCGCGAGGGAAAAAGGTGTCAGCGAGGGACAAAGGCGTCAGGTACCTTTTTGTCCTCACCGTTTTTCTCCTCCCCAGAAAAGGTTCCTGACACCTTTTTCTCCCCTTGTTATTCGCACAGGCTCAACGCACATCACATATTACCCCGTTATACATCCGAGTTCCGGCCGTGGTGCTGTGCCCGCCGCTTAGTGAACGGCACCACTGGGCAGGACCAGTCAGGCGTTAGACCGCCGAATGGCTCCTTGCGCGAATCCCCTCACCGACAGGGCCTCCTGCATCAAATCGATTTGCCCGCCGCAGTTCCATATCGATTCGCCTGCGGGCGGCAGTCGAGTTTTCCTTCATCTTCTGGTCGCCGTGCACGCTTCTACCAACGGAAATTCTCTACCGGCATGGTCTTGCTCCTATTCTGGCCCATCTAATCCAGTGACCGTCAGGAAAGACCGCGAGACGGATGTCACTTGCGTTTTCTAACTTTGCAATCTGCGCTGTCGCGTGCGTGGCAGGGCTGAAGAATTAGACGACCTTGGTGCTGGCGTGGGAGAAATAAATGCCCTCAGTCGTCACGGGGATGCTCCGAGGAGGAAAGCGAAGAATTCGAGCAAGTGCGCGGCTAGCTGTGCTCGTCGGAATGGGGGCAACCGGGCAGACCGTCCCAGGCAACCTGGCCGGTCCAGCCAAGTTCCTTCATGCCGAATTCGGAAGAGTAATACGCCCCGCTTACCCAGCCCTTGATATTCTCGAAATGATCCCGCAGGGTGAGGACGGACTGAGCGCTGCCCAGCTTGGGAACGGCGGGCCGGCGCCTCCTGCGTCCCCCTTGTCCGGGCTGTGAAGGCTCGCCCCGGGAGGCTTCGCTCAGTATGGCGTTCTGCTGCTCGCCGGAAAGCTCCTTGAAGGGATGGTTGTAGCGAGCGATCGCTTCATGGTCGAAGGCGCCCAATGAGGCCAAAAACTTCTTCTGATTCTCCTGTGTGTCCACGGAGATCAGCGTATCCACGAATCGGTTCACCTGAGCTTGGGTCGAGTCCGGCACTATACGCTCTGCCAGCACGATGACCGTCTCATTCTGGTGAGGGTCAAAGAAGATAGGCTCCCAGTCACGGTCAGCAACCTTGGCTTCGGCCACTGACATTGCTGATTCGTTGATGAGGTGGCCTGAGACCGGGTTGCTCACGGCGAATCCGGGCAACGCCAACCCCGCCCCCGTCGTGCCAAGCAACCGTTGCATCATGCGGCGACGGTTTAATCCGCGGACCTTCGCGCATGCCTCGTAGCTGAGGATTTTCGATCTTTCCATGACCGACGCAGCCCTGTGAGAGTTTGATCTCCAGCACCCCACCTAAATGCTACCACTGCTGTGTTGAACTGCACAAGGCGACGGTCAGAGTTGGCGCCAGGGTGGCGTCAAAGTCCTGCCGGGTGGCGCAGCCGTGACTGCGGAGCAAAGTTCAAAACAGGCCGACGCTAACCGATCAGGTGAAATTGGGCGTATCATTATTGCGGGGCTAAACCTACAAGGGGTATTTATGGCGGATCAGTCGAAGACCGTTTACGACGTGGCGGTGGTCGGATCAGGCGCGTCAGGAGGCTGGGCTGTGAAACGGCTTTCCGAAGCCGGGCTCAAGGTGGCGCTGGTGGATGCGGGCCGCCCGCAGTCGGACGCCAACTTCACCGAGCACATGCCGGTGTTTCAATTGAAGTACCGCGACCAGGCCGACTCGCTGATCCGCAAGACGCGTCCCGTGCAGAAAGACTGCTACGCGTGCATGGAATACAACTACGACTGGTTCTGCAATGATCTCGACGAGCCCTACACCACCGGCCAGGACAAGCCCTTTAGTTGGCAGGGCCGTCTTCGCGTTACGGGTGGGCGTACCAACGTTTGGGGACGCGTCAGCCTGCGCCTGAGCGATCTGGATTTCAAGGCGGCCTCGCGCGATGGCTACGGCGAGGACTGGCCACTGAGCTACAAGGACCTGGAGCCCTACTACGACCTGGTGGAAGAATATGTGGGCATCTGCGGACAGGCGGAAGGATTGGCGCATTTGCCGGACGGCCATTTTCAGCCGCCCATGCCACTCAATTGCCTCGAGACACATTTCCGGAATCAGGTAAAAGCCAAGCTGGGCTGGGTAGCCATGCCCTCGCGCAGCGCCAACCTCACTCGTGCCATCAACGGCCGCGCCGCCTGCCACTACTGCGGTCCGTGCGAACGCGGCTGCATGACCCATTCTTACTTCAATGCCGCCTTCACCACAGTCGCCGACGCCTTGAAGTCCGGCAATTGCACCCATATCCCGAACGCTATGGTTTACAAAGTTCTGATGGACTCCCAGCGCAATCGTGCCCGGGGCGTTTTCTATATCGACCGCATCACGCGTGAGCCGAAAGAGGTGAAGGCGCGCGCGATCGTGCTCTGCGCGCAGTCCTTGGAATCGGTGCGGATTCTGCTCAACTCCGCCGACACCCGGTATCCAAACGGCCTGGCGAATTCGAGCGGCGTGCTCGGCCACTATTTGATGGACCACATCACGGGAGGCGGCGCCAGCGGCGAGTTTCCTGACCTCGCTGTCAAGCCGGCGATGAGCCAGGCTCAAAACCCGGCAGGGATGTACGTGGCCCGCTTCCGCAATCTCCCCGGTGGGGCCAAGGCGAAGGACTTCCTGCGTGGTTACGGTTACGAAGGCGGAGGCGGCTCCAACTTCAACTGGGACGCGGCAGGATTCGGCAAGGCTTACAAAGAGGCCCTGCTCGAGCCCAAGTGTTACATGGGGATCGGCGGATTCGGCGAGTGCCTGGCGCGGTTCGAGAATTATGTGGAACTGGACCCCGGGATGAAAGATACCTATGGGATCCCGGTCTTACGCATCAACATGACCTATGGCGAAAACGAGCGCAACATGGTGAAAGACATGGCGGACTCGGCCGCCGAAATGCTGGAAGCCGCCGGCGCCAAGAACATCCGGAAAAGAACCAATCCCGCCATCCCCGGATGGGCCATCCACGAAGTCGGCATCGCACGCATGGGAAACGACCCCAAGCGATCGGTGCTCAATCAGTTCCAGCAGGCGCACGACGTCAAGAACCTGTTCGTCTGCGATGGAGCGGGCTTCACCTCGACGGCCTGCCAGAACCCTACGTTAACCATCATGACGCTCTGCGTCCGCTCCATGGACTACCTAATGGGCGAAATGAAACGTGGCAACGTTTGAACAAGCATCCCTAGCACCGCACTGAGGATCAGGAGGGCCCCTGGGTTTCGGAGCCTTTCAGCGGGAAGCCTCTTTGTCTATGCGCGGTTTTTGCATCCCGACAAAAACCGTTGGGACGTATGCGCCACCCGCCGGCCTCCCCTTCGGGCAGGACCGCTTCATTCCCATTTGGGTCGCTACCCTTGCGGTGAAACAGAAGACCCGCATCGTTCGGTTTGGGTCTGCCGCGCGGATCCTCGACTTCTTTCACCTGCCCAAGGACGGTCCCCATTATCGCCGCATGGTTGCCGGATTCCAGCGTGTCTTCGCCGCCACCATCTTTTTCGGCACGGATCAGCAAGCGCAAGCGACGGCCGTAGTCGACCTCGCCAGGTTTCATTTCTTTGATCGAATTCAGCTCTGGTCCAACGCGGGCGAGGAACAGAATCCCTCCCCCGCTCACAATGTCGAGAATGAGATTGTGCTCAGTGAAGCTTTCTACCATGAAATCGACGAGCATCGCATTCCAGTCGAACGGGAGGCCGTGCGGCCTTGGCCCATGCACCGGGAGTCCTGGATTCTTACATGTGGCTGGTCTGGAAGAGCTGGACGGTGAAAGGACATCCCGCTCAGGTCCCGCTTGTGGCCCCCAACGGCCTCAGCGAGCAACTCGGGAGCGTCCTATACATGCACCCACGGTTCTTCCGCTTCAAGATCGGGACTTGGCTCCGGCGGGTGAAGGCGTTGTGGCCGGAGTGTCCTGCCACGATCTCGCCCCACGGAGAAAACATTGTTATCGGATCTTCTCAAAGAAACCCCGCGATCAAAGCGCGCAAGAATTCCCCGGCGATTTGACGATGCTTGGTGGTGTCCCCTTTGGGAAAGCGTCACGCCCGTGTGTATGCGTTTGGAACATCACGAGCACAAGAAACGGAAGCTCCCCGCCTTCACACCGTTCAGCTCAAGCATCCGACAAAGATTCACGGGTTGTTTGAGGATTTGCGGGCAAGCGCCGCAGATCGGCTGAGTTCGCCTTTCCGTAGTTTAATACATGGGGATTTCCCAACAGTTATCTGTGGGCGCCATCGGTAAACTCTAGGTCGTTGATCGTGGGTAATCGGCGTCTCTGGAGAAGTCGTCAACCCGCTAGAGGCTGGTGAAGACGGGTGGCCCTCTGGTGAAACATGCCCGCTGTAACTGGCTGCTCTTGGCAGAGAGTCATCTCACGCGACGCTTGTTTGGAGCCGTGCTGGGCAGGATCCTAGCGCTGCCCTTACCGGCGGGGTAGGCGAGCTGCCAACCCGACCGGACTTCAAGCGATGAGCAGGCTGGGGATGGAGAGCTGTCGGAGGAATCAGCAAACGGTGGTCTTTTAAGAGCTTCGAACCCTACGCCGATAAAGCGTATGAGATAGGCCGTACTCCCCTCGAGCGGCTCGTGGGCCGCTTGAGCGCCGGCGCAGGTGTTTTCAGCCTGCTTTAGGGGAGCGCACCGCGCAGGAGAGCGAGGCCGGTCAGAAGGCACTTTGCAAGCCACGGCTACAGCGACGAGAGGTAGGAGGCGCCACCTTCGGCAAGTGAGCGATACAGGGGCGATGCGTGTCCGAGCCAGGCAACCTCTTCCGATCGTCCAAAGTGTGAGGATGCTATTGTACTTCCTCATCGGTGTCGCCGCGGTTTTCGGGCGATCTGCCACTGCGGAGAACCTGCCAACCCTCACGCGAGTAGAACAGATTCGACGCTTGACACCTGAAGACGCCGCACGAGGCTACCCAACCCGCATCCGTGGGGTGGTGACCTACTACAACAGGGTGGAGAGAGACCTTTTCATCCAGGATTCCACGGGAGGAACGTGGGTTGATTCCGACTACGCCAAGCCCAATCTACATATCGGCGAATTCGTGGAAGTCGAGGGCGTAAGCGGCGCCGGTGACTTCTCGCCTGCGATCGAACGCTCAAGCTTCCGCACCCTTGGCGAGGCGCCCATGCCCAAGCCGGCGAGGCCGAGCAGCGACGAAATGGCCTCCGGCAGGCAGGACAGCCAGTGGGTCGAAGTGGAAGGCGTGGTGCGCTCGACGGCGGAACGTGAGGGCGGACTGGTGCTGAATCTCTCCGCGGGGGCGTTCGAGTGCAGGGTGTTCGTCCTCAAATATCCAACACCTCAAGCTGACATTACAGACGCGCGCGTCCGCATCCGCGGCGTCTTTGCGGGACTTTACGATTCGACTTCCACCCATTTTATCGGTTTCGAAATCCTTACCGGAAGTTGGGAGAACGTCAAGGTTCTGAATCGGCCGTCCCAAGCTCTGTTTACTCTGCCGGTCCGCCCCATCCCATTGTTTCTCCGCCTGACGCCGGAGGGGGCATTTACACACCGCGTGCATGTGCGAGGCGCGGTACTTTTCCAACGAATGGGGCTGGTCAGCGTGCGCGACCAAGGGCAAGCGCTTTGGGTCAAGACCGCGCAGCCAACCGCCCTCAAAGCCGGCGACTTGATTGACGCGGTAGGTTTCCCGGCGACCGGAGATTACACCCCGGTCATGCGCGACGCGATCGTTCAAAAGATCGGCTCCGGCCCCGCCCCCGAGCCCCTTAAAGCAACCGCCGAGCAGCTCCAAGGCGGGGTCAACAGCGGAGACCTGGTCCGGCTCTCAGCGAGGCTGCTGAATCGCACCGCTCGGCCTGGGGAGGAGGTCCTGGAACTCCAAGCCGGAGAGCTCAACTTCCGGGCCGAGCTCGACACCAGAGCGCAGCAGGCGCCGCTCAATTCGATCCGCATCGGCAGCCTGGTGCAGTTGACGGGGGTTTCTCTGGTCGAGGCGGACGAAAACCGCGATCCGAAGAGCTTCCGAATTCTCCTGCGCACCCCTGAGGATATTGTCTTGCTGCGCAGCCCATCCTGGTGGACCCCAGGCCGGGTCGCCGGGCTTGTAGTGCTGCTGGCCGGGGTATTCCTTCTGAGCGCTCTCTGGGTGGCAATACTCCGCAGGAGAGTTGACGAGCGCACGAAGACCCTGCGAGCTTCGGAAGAGCGCTATCGCTTGCTGTTCGAACTCAACTTGGCCGGGGTCTTCCGGGCCACTTTGGGAGGTCGCCTCCTCGATTCCAACAAGGCTTGCGCGAGGATCATGGGTTACGCATCGCGCGAGGAGCTTCTTCGCGTCCCCATGGTCGACCTGTTCGCCGATCCCGCCGACGGTCCAGCAGCACTCGCGCGTCTGCTCCAGGACAAGGCGCTCATCAACTATGACGCGGTCCTGAAAAGAAAAGACGGGAGTCTGGTGTGGATCCTGGAGAACGTCAGCTTGGCCGAAGACGAGTCCGGCGGGACGTTCATGCTCGGCAGTTTCATTGACATCACTGCTCGCAAGCGAGTGGAGGAGGAAATGCAGAGGGCTAAGGAGGCGGCAGAAGCTGCAAGCCATGCCAAGAGCGACTTCCTGGCCAACATGAGCCATGAGCTCCGTACGCCGCTGAACGCCATCATGGGCATGACTGAATTGACGCTGGACACCTCCCTCACTCCTGAGCAAGGCGAGAACTTGAACACCGTCAAGGCGTCCGCAGAGGCTCTCCTAGGCATCGTCGACGACATTCTGGATTTCTCGAAGGTGGGCGCGAAGAAGCTAGGGCTGGAACGGATCGAGTTCGACCTGAGAGCGAGTATCGACGCGACCGTGAGGGCCTTTCGTGCCCGGGCGCAAGAGAAGGGGCTCGAACTATCGTGCTTTTGGGGGCCCGACATTCCCACGGTAGTGCTGGGAGATCGCAGCCGTCTGCGCCAGATTTTGGCCAACCTGCTGGACAATGCCATCAAGTACACGCCGCATGGCAAAGTGGAGGTCCGGGTTGAAAAGCACTCCGCGGAGGCGGATGATGCGGTACTGCATTTCAGCGTCAGCGATACGGGCATTGGGATCCCACCCGACAAACAGCATACTATCTTCGTGGCCTTCGTCCAGGCCGACACTTCGTCCACGCGGCGCTTCGGAGGCACGGGTTTGGGCCTCACCATCGCGTCCCAATTGGTCTGCCTGATGGGAGGGCAAATCTGGGTAGAGAGCAAGGTCGGCTTGGGAAGCACTTTCCACTTCACTGTCCGCTTAGGAGCGGGACGTCCAAGGACAGAATTGCCAATACGAGCCGCCGATTGATAGTGCCAGCGGTCGACACTCGGACCCCCCAGGTAGTCGCTGACTCCAGTCTATTCAATTAAACCCCAGTTTGCCGCAGGAACCCCCACGGCTTACTCAACGGGTCCGCGCTCCCAGTTCACTTGCCGCCTCCCCGGCGATGAGGCTCTCAAGACCTGCTCGCCTCAGACTCATGATTTCGGTTCCCAGTTAAGCCGCTGCTGACAACCGTGGGAGGTAGTTAGCCAAATGCCCGGTCTGGCCCGCCCGAGCCCCAGCCTTGACAAGATGGCCATGCCAACTCCGGCGCGGATCGTCCGTGGGTTAAAGAACCTTCTAAGGCGATGCAGACAACAGAAATAATCACGGAGAACAGGCTTGTGAAAACCTTGGTACCGACCAAGGGGGTCAGCCCTCGGGCTTGCCGTGCAGCCAGTTGTGGCCCTAGCAAGCTGCGGAGTAAAATCCCCTTACTACCACTCATTTGGCCAGCATCCCAGCCAGTGCGGGAGATATAGGTCCTCCCTTGTTACTGTTTACCAATAACTTTTGGGAACAGCCCTTCCCACAAGCAATCGGCGAATAGGTCCTCCCTGACGGCGAAATGCCGAGTAATCTGTTGACGCCGGATAAGTCTACCCTTGCCGACATAACCGGCCAATCTCTGCCCGTTCTCAGGATGTGCGGAGTTTGCGCGCTTCGGCGGCGATCTTGGTGAGGCGGTTGGAGAGCCGGTCGAGGCAACTGCGGGCAGCACCAATTGGC
>JBELAJ010000373.1:0-8346 GCA_049508935.1 Terriglobia bacterium
ATCTCGTGAATGTTGCCGCCTGTCGAGAGGTCCATGGCCGTATCGGCGCCGAAATGCACGGCGGCATGGAGCTTTTCCAGTTCCTGATCGATGTTGGAAGTGGTGGCGGAGTTGCCGATATTGGCGTTGATCTTGCATTTCGCCGCAATGCCAATGGCCATGGGTTCAAGCTCGGGATGGCGGACGTTGGCCGGAATGATCATGCGCCCGCAGGCCACCTCGGACCGGACGGTTTCCGCGGGAAGGTTCTCGCGCTTGGCCACATATTCCATCTCTTCCGTAACGATCCCCTGGCGCGCGTAGTGCATCTGCGTCACCACGGGCCCAGTACGCTTCCTCACCCACTCACTGCGAATTGGAGGCAACATAGAATTCATCTCCCACATACAAATTCCCCCTCCTGGCGCCGGCCTTCAGAGCCTGCCCTGAGCAGAGCGAAGGGTCGGCATCGTATTGCTGACCTGAAGGTCAGCGCTACGATTTATTCCCCGAGAGTCCAGTTTAGCGCCTGATCCGGCATGCCGCAAGCAACCACCCTTGTAGGGGAGGCCTAGGCCTCGACTGACCCGGTCTCCGAGTGCCCCGTGAGAAGCGCCCTCAGCTCCTCCGGAGTGTGCACAGGCGGCAGGCACGAAGACCCGACGCACACCAGCGCCAAACGTGCGTCAGTGAGGGGCAAATTGGGCAACGTCGCGGCGAGCCCCGGAGGCAGTTCGCCATTCTTTATCGCCGTCGGAGGAACTTCGAAGACTCGCTTGCTCCCGCGCGGCGTCCGATAGGCGGTGGTCAGGAGTTCGGATGTCCGCTCGTCCGTGGGCTCGCCAACTACCACAACTTCCAACGGGGATTCCAGGTGGCTAAGCAACGCCAGGCCGTAGGTCGAGGCAAACAGGCCGTATTCGGCAGCTTTCGAGGCAAACAAAGCCAGCGTCTCTTCCGCCTTGGCGCGGAAATCGGGACGCTCGGCAAGGCTGGCGAGGCGGTCGAGGACGAGGACCGCTACAGAATTACCCGCCGGCGTCGGAGAATCCTGGAAGGGCTTCCGAAACACCGTGAGATTCCCCAGCCGGTCATTCAGGTCGCGGGCCGCGTCAAAGAATCCGCCGCCCGGTTCGTCCCAGAAGCGGCGCAAAGTGATTTCCATCAACTGCAGAGCGCGGTCAAAGTAGATGTGAGCGCCGGTAACCTCGAAGGCATCCAAGAGCGCGGCGGCCATGAACACCTGGTCGTCGAGCAAGCCCTCGACGCGAGCCTGGCCGTTCACAAGGCTGTGGTACATCCCCATCTCGGGATCGTAAGCTTTGGCGAGGAGCAGATCGAGCGTCGCCAGCGCCCGATCGCGCGCCTCCGCCAGGCCCAGGGTCTTAAACGCCTCGAGCAGGGCGGAGATCATCATCCCGTTCCAACTGGCATAAATTGTCTTGTCCACGAACGGCGTTGGCCGCTTAGCGCGCGCTTCCCGCAACTTGGTGTTGGCCCTCGTCAGAATTTTGCCGACCTCTTCAGGCTTCAGCTCCAGCCGCGCAGCAATGGCCTCGAGGGGTTGATCGACGAACAGCACGTTCTTTGCGGGATTGTGCTGCATTTCGCCCTGAGGCTCGATGTGGTAATAGAGCGACGCCACGTGCGCCTCAAGCGGGTCGAGGACGGCCTTGGTTTCTTCGAGCGTCCAAGTGAAGTAGTCGCCATCATCTTCCAAGCTGAAGTCTGCGTCCTGGCTGGCATAGAATCCGCCCTGCGGGTCGGAGAGAACATTCTCGACAAAGGAAAGAATTCCCTCGGCGATCTCCCGGAAGAAGCTATTTCCCGTTATCTGATATGCGCGCAGGTAGTTTCCAAGCAAACCCGCGTTGTCATAAGCCATCTTCTCGAAATGAGGCACAATCCAGCGCTCATCCACCGCATAGCGATGAAAGCCACCACCCAGTTGATCGTAAACCCCTCCCCGCCCCATGTGCTCGAGTGTGCTGGATACCACGCTCAGCAACCGTGCCTCGCGAGTGTGGAGATAAGTTTCCAGCAACAAGTCGAGGGCGCCAGGGTGCGGGAACTTCGGGGCGTTGCCGAACCCGCCGAACCGCGCGTCGGCCATTCCCTGAATACTTTCCAGCAGTGCGCTGAGAACTTCTTTGCCTGCCGAGCCACCGTCTCGAGGGAAGCGCTCCACCCCGGCCAGCGCCTCGGAGATCTTCCGCGCGCTCTCCAGGATTTGCGCCCGCTGTGCTTTGTAACTTTGCGCCACGGCTTCCAGCACGCGTCGCATCCCCGGGCGGCCGTATTGGTCGTCCGGCGGGAAATAGGTGCCGCCGTAAAACGGCTTGCCATCGGGCGTGAGGAACGCGGTCAACGGCCATCCCCCCTGCCCCGTCAGGGCGCTTACGGCAGTCTGATATCTCGAGTCAATATCCGGCCGCTCGTCGCGGTCCACCTTGACCGCCACGTAGTGCGCATTGATCACGCTGGCAATTTCTGGGTTCTCATAACTCTCCCGGTCCATCACGTGACACCAATGGCACCAAACCGCCCCGATATCCAGAAGAATCGGCTTGTCCTGTTCGCGAGCCTGCGCGAAGGCCTGGTCTCCCCACTCGCGCCAATTGACAGGCTGGTGCGCGGCGCTACGCAGATATGCGCTTGCGGCACGCGTGAGTTCGTTCGTGGGTGAGTTAGAATCCATCAGACTCCGGCGGAAAATGGAAAATAGAAAATGGAAACTGGCGAGTTCAAGACGCGTGAGACTGTCATCCTGAGGAGCCGCAGGCGGTCCTGAGTGAACCGAAGGAAGGATCTCTGCAGTTAGCTCAAACCAAAACTGCTGAGATTCTTCGCTTCGCTCAGAATGACAGCTCGCCGGCGTTCTCCAATAGAGAATTGCGGGCCACAGTTTCTATTTTCCAGTTTCCATTTTCCAATTTCCAGTTTCCACTTTCCCGTCGTCACTGCACGCGCGAGGACTTGGGTGGCTCTTCCTCGGGGTGGACATCGTCCAAAGGCTTGCGTCCTGCGAAGCCCTCCTCGATGCCGTGCCAGTATCCGATGCGCTCCTCGCCCAGTTTCCAACAGAGATAAACCTTCTCGCCTCCCCGCAGGCTTGGAAAGTCCACTAGCCCGGTATCGAGATCCTTCACCACGCATCCGGTTTGTTGGATCTCTTCCACCGTCTGGTTCAACTGCTCGGCAACCTTTTCGCGCTGGTTCTTCTTGCGGTTAAGCTCCGCGAAAGGCGGAAGCGAGCCGCCCAGCATCATGATCCGTAGCGCCGCGTTGGAGATTTCCGCGGTAATGCTGTCCAAGGCGCGCTTCTGCTTTTGCGCCTCCTCCAGAAACGACTCGATGGCGGGCAATAGCTCTTCGGCTTCGCGACGGTCGAAGTATTTTTCAGCCATGGAAGTCCAGTCAACAGTCAAAAGTCGAGAGTCGAAAGTTAACCACTCTCCGAATTCTCATAATCACCGAGTTGATCCGTGAGTGCCCGGTGCCTGTAGACTCTTGACTTTCGACTCTCGACTCTCAACTGCAGTTCAACATCCGCTCCAGCGCTACGCGTGCCCAGCGTTTGGTTTCCGGGTCCACCGCAACTTGGTTGACGACTTCCCCTTCCACCAGGCTCTCCAGCGTCCAGCAGAGGTGTTGAGGCGAAATTCGATACATCGTGCTGCACATGCACACACAATCGTCGAGCGGGATGATCAGCCGGTCCGCATGCTCCGCAGCCAGCCGGTTGACCAGGTGGATTTCCGTGCCCACGGCCCATTGGCTCCCCGGCCCAGATTCCACGATGCGCTTGATGATATATTCAGTCGAGCCCACGTCGTCCGCCAACTGGCAGACTTCCCAGGAACACTCCGGGTGCGCGATGATCCGGATGCCGGGATGCGCCCGGCGCGCGCGCTCGACGTGTTGGGGTACGTACCGCAGGTGCACCGAACAGTGTCCCTTCCACAAGATGACGCGCGCCTTCCGCATTTCGTCTTCGGAAAGCCCGCCCGCCTCCGCGTGCGGATTCCACACCACCATTTGATTCAGCGAAATACCCATGCGGTAGCCGGTGTTGCGGCCCAGGTGCTCATCAGGCACAAACAGAGCTTTCTCACCGCGCGCCAACGCCCACTCCATCAGCTTTTTCGAGTTCGAGGACGTGCACACGGCGCCGCCGTTCCGTCCCACAAAGGCCTTGATGGCCGCAGTGGAATTGATGTAGGTCACCGGAACAATCTTCGCGCCGGTCGCGCGGCTCAGTTCTTCCCAGCAGGTTTCCACCTGCTCGAGTTCAGCCATGTCGGCCATTGAACAACCCGCGTTCATGTCGGGAAGCATCACGATCTGATGGTCGGCGCTCAAGATATCCGCGCTCTCGGCCATGAAGTGTACGCCGCAAAAAACGATGTATTCTGCTTCCGGCCGGGCGGCCGCCAATTGGGAGAGCTTCAGAGAATCTCCCCGGAAATCGGCGAACTTCACCACTTCGTCACGCTGGTAGTGATGCCCCAGGATCACCAGGCGCGACCCCAGCGCCGCTTTAGCGCACGCAATGCGCTCGTCGAGTTCTTGCTCCGAAAGCCCCACGTACAATTCCGGCAGGGCAGTTAAGACTGCTGTTGCCATTTAGGTCCCTCAAACCATTCTAACCTAAGCCAAGACTCCCCTCCTTGATAAGGCGGGGTCGGGGGTGGTTGACCTGCGTTCTCCAGTTCCACCACCCCTACCCCTCCTCCACTGAGGAGGGGAGCTATTGCGTTCTGCTATCCCCCGATGTACACCATGGTCCGGTCCGGTTGCACAAAATCGGGCTCATTGATGCGGTGGCCGGATTCCTTCTGGTAAACGGCATCGGTGATAAATCGACCAATGTCGCTGTCCGTGGCTCCATTGCGCACCAGGTGCCGCACGTCAAACTCTTCCATCGAGAACAAACACGTGCGCAGCTTGCCGTCGGCGGTCAGGCGGATTCGGCTGCACCGCCCGCAAAAAGGAATTGAAACCGGCGCGATAATTCCAATTTCGCCCTGCCCGTCGGCGAATCGATAACGCAAAGCGGTTTCGCTAGGGGAATGCCGAGGGATCTCGATGAGCGGATAAACCGGATTGATGGCCGCAACGATTTCCCGCGCCGTCACCACCAACTCGCGCTTCCAGGTGTGGTCGGCGTCGAGGGGCATGAATTCGATGAAGCGGAGGATGATGTCGCGCTTTCGGGCCAGGCGGGCGAAATCCACAATTTCGTCGTCGTTGAACCCGCGCACCAGGACGATGTTTACCTTGACAGGCTTCAACCCTGCCTCGAGAGCGGCGTCTAATCCGGCCATCACCTTCTCGAGCGAACGCGGTGTGCGCGTTATGCGGGCAGACTTCGCTGAGTCCAGTGAATCCAGACTCACCGTGACGCGGGGAGAACCTGCCGCCGCAAGTTCCGTTGCCATCTCGGGCAGGAGATAACCGTTAGTAGTTATCGCTATATCGTCGAGGCCGTCGATGTGCCGAAGTTGTGTGATGAAATCTACCACTCCGGGACGCAGCAGCGGCTCGCCACCTGTGATGCGAACCTTGCGGATCCCGAGGCCCGCCAGAACCCGGCTGAGGCGCAAGAACTCACTCCAGCTCAGCAAATCGCGGTGCGGAAAATAGTTTTTCGGATCGGCGGACTTGCAGTAAACGCAACTGAAGTTGCAGCGGTCCGTGACCGATATGCGCAGGTCGTGAATCTCACGGCCGAATTTGTCTTTCAGTACCATGGATGCAAACCGACGACACCTGAGACTGTCATTCCGAGCGCAGCGAGGAATCTTGCCCTGTTTATTATTCCAATGCGCAGAGCGAGATTCCTCGCTTCGCTCGGAATGACACCCATCCCGTACTGCTAGGCCCAAAAAAAACAAAAAGACCTACCCGCGTTTGGAGTAGGCCCCGTTCTCCTTTCCAAACACGGGAGGCAGCTCGATTTCTCAAGTCACCCTATCGGCCCGCAAGGCTTGGGCTTGTGTTGTGCCTTTAGCAACCCCGGGCTCGGAGAACACTCTTATCCTAAAGCATTAGATGATTGGAAGCAACTTGCGGTTCGCCCGCGACTTCTGGCAGTCCCCCGCGGTATGGGGTATAATAACGGATAAAGAAGGCTCCGATGGCGACGACTCGAATTACCATCCCGCTTGATCCCGCGACGGCGAAAGCCTACAAAGACGCTCGCCCAGAGGAGAAGAAGAAGATTCAGGCGATTGTTCGCATCTGGTTGCGCGATCTTTCTTCCGTGAAGCCAGGGACCCTCAGTCACCTTCTCGACGAGGTCTCGGAGAAAGCGGTGCAACGGGGCCTGACCTCCAAAATTCTCGGCTCGCTCTTGAAGGGCGCGTAGTTTGCGCACCGTTCTTGACACTAATGTTTTGATCAGTGCATTGCTTTTGCGCGATTCCGTGACGCGCCGGGCGTTCGATGCTGCGTTTGCGAAGGGCAAGGTGCTGGTTTCGTTCGAACTATTGGCTGAACTGAATTCGGTTCTTAGTCGCAAGCGATTTCGAAAATACGTGGATGAAACCGATGTCCGGCGCTTTGCCGCGGCTTTGCTCCGCGAGGCAGAATGGGTGAACGTAGTTACTTCTATTACGACCTGCCGCGACCAGGCCGACGACAAAATCCTGGCATTGGCTCTCGATGGCAAGGCCACATGTATTGTGACCGGAGACAATGATCTGCTCGCTCTGGACCCCTTTCGGGGCATTCGAATTCAGCGCCCCGACCAATTCCTTAGACACCTTCCTTCCATCGCTTAGAGGCCCCCAGGAGTCAAGCCCGCGATCGTCCCGTGCCAATCGCCTTGACAAGATAATTCCATAGGAGTAATATTCCTCACGTGGAATGGGAGGTCGGGGGCGACAAAACCGGTGACGACAGGTGGTACGATAAGTTTGTTCCGATTGCCGACCGGCTCTTTGACGAGCGTTTGGCCGCAATTGAGAAGGAGTCTTAAACCATGGCGAAGGATTTCAAGGAGCTTCAGGCGAGAATGTCACCTGAGGCCCGCGCTCGTTCTGAGGCCAAGGCCGAGCGAATGATTCAGGAGATGGCGCTGGACGAGTTGCGCACGGCGCTGGACCTGACGCAGGAGCAATTGGCTGAAGTTCTGCACGTGCGGCAGGCGGCCATCTCAAAAGTCGAGCGACGTTCGGACATGTTCATCAGCACGCTGCGGAAAATCATCCAAGCCATGGGCGGAGAACTTGAAATCCGCGCCATCCTGCCCGGCGGCATCGTGCGCATCAACCAGTTCGGAGAACTCCGTAAACCCCACGCCGGCCCGCTAGCCGCCCGCTCATAATGAGCCCCAACGTCCCGCTGTCGGGTCCCACATGCACTCGCGCCTCCTCCCCTTCTTGCGCGGAGCCGGGGGAGTCTCGATAAAGGGAACGTCGACCCACGACGCCAGTTCACAGCAATTGGACGCTCAGTCCGGGTATTTTTGAGAAGCTTCGCTCGTCGCGGGTGACCAGCGTGTAACCCTTGGCAATGGCAGTGGCGCCGATCATCAGGTCACGCTCGCCCACTGAAACCCCACGCTTGGCGAGGTCGGCCCAGAGGGACGCATGCACCCGGGCCACTGTGAGATCAAAACCGACCACCGGAAACTGCGCCAGCAACCCCTCAACGAAGGCTTGACGGCGGTGGCGCTGGCCGGGTGTCCTCGCCCGATGAACTCCGTGCAGGAGTTCTGAAGCGGTCACCGCCGATATTGCTACATCCTCCTTAGCATAACGAGCTGTGATCGCGTCCACAGAGAGGTCCCCGCGCTCCAACGCGATCAAAACACTAGAATCAATTAGCGCGGCCATCGCGACTCTGCCGCCGTGGATTGTTTTGCGGACAGCTTCTCAACCAGGGCGAGGTACTCTTCGTCAGGCTTGGGGAGCGAACGCAGTAGGTCCGCCAGTTCTCTCCCGGTGAATCTCGCGGGCCGAGCTGGCAGAATCTCACAGACAGGTTTTCCTCCCCGCTCCACAATAAAACTCTCGCCCCGGTAACGGACGCGGTTCATCAGTTCGGAAAATCTGCGGGCGGTTTCTGTTGCTGAAATACGTACTTTCATAGAATCATATTTACATATTTTCGAGTTAGCCGTCAAAAGAAAAAGGCCGGCCGCGCGTGAACGCGACCGGCCCCTGTTTCCCCACAATCCAACCCTGGAGTTAGGCGGGAACTTTTTCGTCAACCTCTTGAGAGAGTTCCGGCGCGGTGGCGCCAATCTGGACAAGTTCGCCCTTGGGCTGCTTCAACACCATCTCTTCATAGTACTGACGGGCTTGTTGCTCTTCCCAAGCGGTCTTGCGGCGTTGACGTTCTTCTTCCGCGGCGGTGATC
>JBELAJ010000374.1:0-8334 GCA_049508935.1 Terriglobia bacterium
ACCACGGGCTCTCCGCGGTCACAAAGCGTGCGCCCGGGACGCCCTCAGGACGTTCGGCGCGCTGCGGGGGTGGTGTGTTTGAAAAGTCCTTGACAGAGCCGACGACATTATAGATGCGCCAGTCCAGTCCCAATCAAAGCGGAGCTTTGCCCAGCCGAGCGTCAGATGCGGGGCCACAAGGGTGTCATCAATCTCCAGAGCCTTCATCGCTGCCGCTTTGGCTTTTGGATAGCTCTCCTGCGGCGAAATAAGCTCGTCGTTCCCCAGCTCGCTGTACGCGCCCGCCAGCCCGGCGTAGGCCATGGCGAAGTTGGGCTCCTTTTCGATGGCCTGCTGGAAATACTTGATCGCAATATCATATGTGCGGGGGTCCATCGCGCGCTGGCCCTTCATGCACGCGTCGTAGGCCTCAGGGTCAACCGATCCCCGGCTGGCCATCCGGGCGCGCTCCTGAGGTGTTGATTTGATCCTGATTTCCTCGGCAATCGCCCGTGCCACCTCGCTTTGCAGGGCTAGGATGTCGCGCAGGTCACGCTCATAGCTTTCGGCCCAAAGGTGGCGGTCGGTCCTGGCTTGAATGAGTTGGGCCGTGATCCGAACACGCTCTCCCGAGCGCATTACCGCCCCCTCCACCACGGCATCCACGTTCAACTCTCGCGCGATTTCCGGCGTCGGCTTGCGCTTGCCCTTGTAAAGCATTACGGAGTTCCGCGAAATCACCCGCAAGGCGCTGACCTTCCCCAGTTCGGTGATCAACTCGTCGGTCATGCCGTCAGCGAAGTACTCCTGACTGGGGTCGCCCGAGAGGTTTTCTAACGGCAGCACCGCAATGGATTCGATTTTGGGTAGGGGCACAGCGCGCCGTGCCCCAACGGATGTCACGACGCGGTCGCGTAGGCCGGCGACATTAAAGGCGAAAAGCACGGCCACTAAGCCTGCCACCAAGCCGCTTGCCACCGCTATATCCCAGTGTCTTCCTAGGGGCGATTCGCGAACCGCCCTCGGGCCGGTTGTCGGCAGGGGCAGTTCTTGAATTGCCCCTCCTTCGACCGGCGCGATAAAGCGATAACCGTGGCGTGGCAAGGTTTCGATGAAGCGCGGCGCTGCCGGATCGTCCCCTAGGGCCTCGCGCAGCCTTTTGATCGAGTTGTTGACACTGTGTTCGAAATCAATAAAGGTGTTCCCCGGCCAGAGCTTCTCTCGAATCTCTTCGCGAGTCACCAGCTCGCCCGGACGCTCCAGCAGCATGGCGAGGACTTGGAAGGGCTGACCGTGTAGCTTGACCTTCAGTCCCTGCTTGCGCAGTTCCTCGGTGCGGAGGTCAACTTCGAAAACACTGAAGCGCAAGTGGCGCGGTCGGGCGTTGCTGTCTTTCATTGGGGTCGCTTCCCCCTTGTTGACGGCAAGTGTATCACTCCACGAGCTTCCCTTGAAAGGCAAACCACCAAAAGTACATTGGAGGACAAGCCGCCTCTCCTCACGGAGTTAACCAGGTACAAACATTATACCTCCGCGTTACCCACAGGGCATTGACGTCTGCACGTGGCTGCCGGAAAGTGCTCGCGGAAGGAGAGATCTGCCGGTTGAGAACAATTCACCAAGACCTATTTCTGACTACGGAAATCGTGGCAGAGATAAGCCAAAAGGAGATGAACCAATGATGACGAACCATATGGCTTTCTACCAATTTTGTTCGGCAGTCCGACGGAGAGGATTGCTCGCCCTTTGCCTGGCCCTCTGCACACTAGGCGGGCTGGGCGGTTCCGCCCGCGATCCCCGGCCAACCTATATCACCTTCGACGCTCCGGGCGCCGGCACAGATCCCGGCCAAGGCACCACCCCCAATGGCATCGACGCGCAGGGGGCGGTCGTAGGATGGTATGTGGACGCGGGCAATGTGAATCACGGCTTCCTGCGCACTCCCGACGGCCGGTTCACGACGATTGACGTTCCGGGCGCGGGCACAGGCGCGGGCCAGGGAACTGCGGCCTTCGCGATCAACCCGGAGGGGGCGATCACGGGAACCTATTTCGACGCGAGTTGTCTGTATCACGGCTTCCTGCGCGCTCCTAATGGCCGGTTCACGACGATTGACGTTCCGGACGCGGGCACAGTTGGGGGCTACTGCTCAACAGGGACGTTTTGGCTAGTAATGAAGGGTACTTCGGCCCAAAACATCAACGCTGAGGGGACAATCACGGGAATTTACACTGACCCGAGCGGTGTGGGTCACGTCTTCCTGCGCGCTCCTCACGGGACTTTCACCACGTTCGACGCGCCGGGCGCGGGCACAGGGGACGTCCAGGGCACGTGGACCCCAACGTTCACTGCCCTGAACCCGGAGGGGGCGATCACTGGATGGTACGTAGACGCCGGCAATGCGCTTCACGGCTACTTGCGCGCTACTAAAGGTACCGTGACCACCTTCGACGCTCCGGGCGGGGGCACAGGGGCCATCCAGGGCACCGTGGGTATGAGCTTGAACCCAGAGCGGGCGGTCACCGGATTCTACCTTGACGGGAGCAGTGTGTTTCATGGCTTCCTGCGTGCTCCTGACGGCGCCCTCGCTACCTTTGACGTTCCGGGGGCAGGCACAGGCTTCTTCCAGGGCACCTACGCCGGGAGCAACAACCCTGCGGGGGAGATCACGGGAAACTACACGGACACGAATGATGTCAATCATGGCTTCCTGCGGGCTTCTGACGGCAGGACTACGACCTTCGACGTTCCGGGGGCGGGCACAGGCGCCTACCAAGGTACCGTCCCCTACTGCAACAACCCTGCGGGAGTGATCGTCGGATATTACGTGGACGCGAACGGTGTGTCTCACGGCTTCCTGCGGATTCCCTCTCCGCCACCCTGCCGTTCCGGCGAGAGAAGGCAACCCTGGGAGAAGTGCGACGACCACTGAGCGGGTAGCGCCGAAGTAGGCGCAGTTAGGCTTCCCCCGCGGCTCTTAAAATCGAAATCTCGACCTGTTCATTACCGTGCAATGAGAAAGGAAACGAAAAAGCCTCACTAATCTCTTAATACTTGGAGGTGAGTTTATGCGTAAATTGTTCCGCATTATGTTTTCGGCGGTCCTGCTTCTGATCTGCAGCGCACAAGGGACCTGGGCTCAACAAGTCAAAGTCTATGACCTCGGCCACTACCCTGGTGGAACCTGGGCCGAGTTACATGGTATCAACGACTTTGGAGTTGCAGTCGGTAAGGGTGATGTCGCTGGAGATCAACGGATGATCGGTGTACCGCTCTGGGGCCCCAACGCGGGCAACTGGTTCGAAAGCGGCGTCAGCAGCAGCGTCGTGGACGAACAGCTGCCGGCTATTAGCAATACGGGTATGATAGCAGGCACCATCACCGGTGACAATGGCAACCCCGAGGCATATGCCTGGATGCCGGGCCATGCCGGGTTTCACTTGGGCATGCTTCCGGGCGATTTTGCGAGTTATGCCTATGCCATTAATCACGGGGGTACATTTATCGTAGGCCAGAGCTTCCGAGAGCTGCAGGAGGCACCATTTATAATAGGGACGGCTGTCGTTTGGACGCCAAGAGTGAATTGGACTGACGGCAGGCCCACCTTGGCATGGGAGATCCATGCGCTTCCCACCGGTGGCTTGGAAAAACCAGGGGCGGTTTTCGAGGGCGTCACTTTGAGATTCTGGGGCGGCTGGGGGGTTAACGATTCCGGTCAGATCGCAGGGGAGGCCTACGAATATAACGCTGACTTGGACCAATGGTGGGAAACTGGTGTGGTGTGGAACCCCGCAAAACATGGCACAGAATGGGAAATGCAACGTCTTCCCAGGCCTGCTGACTTTCCGTACACCGAACCTCTCGCCATCAACAATCTGGGTGAGATTGTGGGTGACGTGTGGGGATCGGCAGCGGCTCCTGTGCTCTGGAAGAAGGATTCGAGAAATGGGAGAACTTGGGAAGTGACGGTTCTCCCTACTCTAAATCCCACACCTATGTGGGATATTGCTTGGGGCATCAACGACTTTGGCGATATAGTAGGAACTTGCTACGATCCCAATTGGGTTCCACACGCCACACGTTGGAACGGGCATGCTCCTCTTTCCCCGACACAGGCGCTTGGCTTTCCAGGCGATTGGAGTGTTGCTTATGGTGTGAATAACTTGGGTATTGCTGTGGGCGGGTACGGCATAGGCGATGGTCCCGAGCAGGCGGCTGCAGTTGCGATCCACTGATCTTCAAGGTGCAGTACTGAAACTGAGATTCTGCCTGCGAGTGGATGTGGTACGCGGCTCGGCGAGCATCCGCCCGGCCGGGCCGAATAGGGACGACACGAGCAGTGCACACATGACGAAGGGGGTGGTGTGTACGATTGGACAGATCAAACAGTCGGACCGGTCCCGAGGTAAGGTGATTATGTCGAGCGAGCGGATGTTTCCGAACCTTGTTATCACGTGGTTGGCAGGGTTGAGCTTAGCGATCTTCTTGGTCGCAGGTCCGGCGAGGGCGCAAAGCAGCACCGCGAATTACGTCGTGCTGGTGGGTGCGGGATTCCTTTGCGAATCTGGTGACTCTTCTGCCTGCCCGGCGGTAGTCAAGTCAGCCCAAGGCGACAGCTACGAGATGAGCGGCGCGGGGACGTTCGCGACGCAGAGCAAATCGGTTACAGCAGCCGGGACTTACACCCGGAAGTCTTCTGGTGGAAATGTGCTCGAAACCGGTGTCTGGGTGGCGAGTGAACTTGTCAGCTTCGACTCCTACGGGATAGCGCCTACTGCGCTGATGCGTGAAGGCCGGGCATTAGGCTCCCCACGGTTCGGCCCCATGCGCTCGCGAATGTTCTCTGGTTCCATGCCGGCGGGCGGGCGGGCCGTTTTCCGCCTCAGCCTTTTGCCGATGTGGGGGCCAGCGAAAACCGCGACACTTGAAGTGAACTGCGCCCTCGGCAAGGTGCCTGACGAACACCCGAGAGAAGGGATAAGGCTGACCTTCGAGGGACGCGCCGCGGAGTTCGATGAGGAAACCAGCGGGCGTGCCCTGTTTCTCATGACGAGGCCCGGAGCCAGCGCTGCTGCGAATGCGCCAAATCCGGAGGTCGATACAAACCCTGCGCCAACCGAGGTCCAGCAGTGACTTAGATATGTAGGAAATTAAACCGGAGCCAGCACGGGGCGCATACAAAATGGATTGGGAACGATAAGTCGGCTTCCCGTCAAATGAGCACCGCGCCTTGGCATGAACCGCCAACTACACTCCCTGGTCCTTCCGAAACCCTGGTCGAGGAAATTTGTGGTGGCATAGCAATCGCCGGGATAGATCGCGAACGCCGTAGGGTAGCGGGCTGTTTTTCGGGCCCTGGGAGACCGCGCACGGGCGAAGGCTTACAGCAATGCCCAGCTCCGGGCCTGGGGGAGACAAGGTGGGAGACCGACAACGCTGGGTCGGAAGGCGCGCGCACGGCTGGAGAAACTGCTAGCCAGCGGCAAGAGCCAAGCACGGTGTGCGGCTATCCTGGGGGTATCTGTTCGCACCGTGGGCCGAGTGGTGGCCCGAATGAGGAGGAACGAGAACCGACTTTAGCGGAAGATGCAGCCCCTAAGACTTCTTCGATTGGTCTTCCATGATTGGGCACGGAAATCGTCTTTCTGTGATTGAAAGTGGGCATCATCGGGTTTCCACTTGGCACTGTCCCGCCTTTGCACCACCTACTTTCCGGTTTAGCCGTTTAACCGGCGGATTGCTTCGGAGGAACTTCCACCTCCCTCTCGCCCGTTTTGAGGCCAGCCGCCCATTGCTCGCGCCTCTGCTATAACTGCCTGCTGCGTATCCCAACCTTGCGCGTTCGGAAATTGCGGGCGAGCCCCCGGAAGCGGAAAAAGCCGCCTGGATCTCGCTGCACGACCTAGGCCGAAGAGCGGGCCATGTGCAGATCTGGCCCGCCGGAAACCATCCCTTAGCCGTTATTTGATTGCGTCCTGAACTTCCTATCAAGGGGCTGCTTTTCTCTTCAAGAAAGCCGACCAAGCGGGAGGCCCAAGTTCCGGCCGGCTGATTTCCAGTCTAATCTCTCGAAGCCATTCCACGTCAAACAGGGTCAGGAAATCGGAACGGAGTTCGTCCTCCGTGACCCCCCAGGAACCTCCTGTTGGCACTTTTTCATGTCTGGCAGACAGGAGAAGAAAGTCGCTTCCGGGGTGGGAGAACCGCCGCACGGTTTCGAGGTAGGCCTTCAGGTTCTGATCTCTCACCACGTGGTAACAGGCACGATCATAGAGAAAATCAAAGGGTTTCAAATCCGGCGGTGCAAGAATATCTGCCAAGACCCATTGCACGGATACGTTGGCATCCTGTGCCTTCTGTTGTGCCTGGCTCAGTGCCGTGGGAGAAACATCGATGCCAGTAACATCAAATCCCTGGCGGGCAAGATAGATTGCATCCGAGCCCGTGCCGCAGCACAGGTCCACAACTCGGCAGCGTTTGACTTTGCCTCCCGCTACCACATTCTGAAGTTCATCGGCGGGCCGCCCAATGTCCCAAGGCGCGGGGAGCCGGCCGCGATAAGCAGAATCCCAATACTCCAACAGGCGATTCCCCTTCGGTCCGTGGGGTAGAACTCCAGATGGCAAGGGACGGCTGCCGACCAAGCTCTCGCCCTGTAAGGTGGCGATAGTGATTTCGCCGGCTCCTTCGGTGGGGGGCGGCAAGGTCAGCCGAAAAACCCGGTCTCCAACCGTTGCGGTTAACTTCCATTTGCCGGTCGTCGGGATCAACTCATATTGTAATGCCCCGCCCACCTGGACGGTCTTGCCGACATGCAATACCTGCAAAAATCGTCCCGTGGGGGAAGACTGCCGTTGCGTTGTTTCCAACGCATAGTCTCCCGGTATTTGTCCCCGACCGTTTCGCTTGACTTGATAGGCTAAATTATCGGGGAACAGCATTTCCGAGGAAATCTCCCCTGAGGCTTCAACGATGCGCGCCTTGCGGCCGGAGACCTGCGGCACTGTCGCGGAGGCGAGGCACCCTACATGCATCTCGGGCGGGATCGGGCTGAGAACCTCGTCATCAACAACGAAGATCGATGGATTCAAAATGATCAAACGACGAATCCAACGGGAAATCGTTTCTGCCGGCCGCCCACCTGGTGTCTTGCTCTCGCGCGATAGCATCCTGGCCACGGCGTAAACAAATGACTTGTTCTCCTCAAATGCCGTGATGTGGACCGCCCCGCCCTGCTGAGTAGGAAAAGCTGCTTTGACCACCGAGGCGTAAGAGTCAGGGGGGCCGTCCGTTGAGGCAAGATCCCCTGCAAGCTTCAGTATTTGCGCCGTCTGCAGGCAGGGTGTGACAACCCGTCCTGTGTCGGCGCTCTGACCGTGTGCGAGCCAAGCCCCCGGCAGAAGGATCATCGCCGCCGCTGCACGGATCAACTGCCTTGTGATGCGACGTGACGCCGCAGGCATGCAATCAGGCATTATCAGCCCTCTTTGAGTTGTCGAAAGGTGATTGAATGAGGGCTATCGGCCTGCCTCCGCCGAACCGCGCAAGGGGCGGAGGATAAGAAGCCTCGAAAGCGTATGGCAATTCACGAAACCGGACATGACGCAGCAAAATGAGAAACTCCTGTTCGCGCAAGTTAGAAAGTTCGGGCTAGCCGGAATTTTCGTTTTGACTCTCCAAGCAACTGGCAGGATACCCATCAACCGAAATTTCCACAATGGACTCTGACCCGACCAACAACATACCTCTGACCGCTCCTCAATGCAATGGCCAGTCGGGTTTTCACCAAGCCGGCCCGGGGCAAGCAGGGCGGGCGTCCGGTTTTACTGGACAGGAAGGCGCTTGCCCGCCTACAAAAGCTCCTAACTGCTGGCAAGAGCCAAGCAGTTTGTGCCACTGTTTTGGGGGTTTCAGTCCGCACCATCGGGCGGGTCGTGGCGCGAATGACGGCGTGACGGATGTGTACTAAAGGGGCGCAAAAAGTTTGATTACCAGTTGTGGTGCACACCTCAATCAAAAACGGCAGTAAGCCGTCCCACTCGCTGGAAAGCTGAAACCTTCACGACAGGCCCATAAACACAGTTTAATCTCACTCTGTCGCCTTCCCTCGTTACGCCGCTGCTTACGCCTAGCCGTCAACTGGCGCGGTGCGTCGCGGCTGGCGGGATTCAGGCGTAGAAGGGCGTTTTTCGTTGTGCGCCGGGATTAAACCGGCATGTTGTTGGGAATGCAAGAGTCCTACAAGAAAGGAGAAAGCGAATCCATCTTGGCCCCGAGTCTTGCGGACGGCGTCGCGAGGCGTCGGCCGAAGCGTAGACAGGGGTATCGGTGGGCCGGGCTATGGAGCTTCGAAAA
>JBELAJ010000375.1:0-8314 GCA_049508935.1 Terriglobia bacterium
CCGTCGCCCTACGGGCTCCTCCGGTTAGCCGCCAAAGAACGAAAAACGGAACTTTCTACTTTGCTAAGAACAGGACATTTCTACTTTGCTGGGATTAGGACATTTCTACTTTGCCTTGACAGTTGGGGGCGTGAACCTTGTCCCAGTGGCCCTTTTCTGCAATAATCTCTGACCCGACGATGAGATTTTTATAGAATAAGAGTCCCGCCATTGTCAAGGAGTTTTCCTTTGCGGGTGGCCGCGGGCGCGAGCACTTCTTGGCGGGAAGAGTGGCCGGAGAAGGCGCTGATAAACTTCGCGAGGATTGTCGGTCTGCCGGAAAGGGAAGGCATGGCTGGTTGTTGGCGGCGTGCAGTACTGAGATGCTTGGTGGGGTTTTTAGGATTTGCAGCCTTGCACCCGTCGGCCTTCTGCCAAGCCGAAGCGCAAAAAGCTGCCGAGATTGCGGCTCAACTTACTGAAAGGGGCGACCTGGAGGGAGCCCGGAACGTACTCGACCAGGCTCTAAAGCAGTACCCCCGATCGGCTGCTTTATATAAAGTTGCCGCAGCCCTGGAGCTCAAGGCAGGACGCTTCGACGGCATGCGCGCAGAACTGCTTCGCGCCTTGGAATGCGACCCTCGCGATGCGGAGACCTACCTCAACCTGGCGCTGCTCGAGCTGGGCCAGCGCCAGTACTCGCACGCGATCCCTCCGCTGCAGGATTACATTCGGCTGAAGCCGCAGGATGCGCGCGGGTACTTGCTTTTAGGGCGTGCCTACCTGAACCGTAACTTTACCCTGAGAGCCCTTCCGGAATTCCGCAAGGCGCTAGCGCTCGATCCCCATCTTCCCATGGCCCACCACGATTTGGGCTTTGCCCAGATAACCTTGGGTAGGAACCAGGAGGCGCTCGCAGAGTTCCGCAAAGAGATCGAGATTAACCCCACCTTTGCGGGCTCCTATTTGCGCGCCGGGACGATTGAGTTGGAGCGTGATCGAATGGCGGAAGCCGAAGAGCTTCTCCGTCAAGCAATAGCCCGTGATGCCGGTGGGGCCAACGCCCATTTCGAGTTGGCGCAGTGTTATCTAAGAGAGCACAAGCCGGACGCAGCCGAACTCGAATATCGGCAAGCCATCGCACGGGATGAAAAATTGATTCGCGCACACTACGGCTTGGGCCGGGCCTTGCTGGCCCTGGGACGAAAAGAAGAGGCTGGGCGGGAGTTTCAACTTTATACCGAGCTTTTGGCGCGCCGACGCAACTCACAAAACGGCATTTCGGCGGCGGCCGAATAATTCCCTTTTAGGCAAACTCGTTTGGAGATTTGTTGGCGCTCATTTGCCGAATCTCGAAGAGAAATCATGGACAAGCGTCGCACCAATCCCAGCCTTCGACTAACTGCCGTCCTCCTGGTAGCTTGCTGCCGCGTAAGCTGGGGGCAGGGTGGAAAGCCGCCTTTTGATCCAGTTATTGTGGAGACACCCTGGGGGCAGCACGTCGTTCCGACCATCGACACGTACATCGATATTCAAACTTATGAGCAGCTCAAGCCCGGGCAGGCTTGGTCCGAGGGCGATCGGCTGGCGAAAAGGTTGCGAGAGGACTACCAATCCGGCAGCTTAAAATTGCGGCGTTATCCGTGGCGGATTGTGGAGGGCGTTTATGCTCTGGGTCGTGACAACATGGAGCAGCAGATCTACATGCTCGACAGCGGCGAGGGGTTGCTGCTGATCGATCCTAGCTTTGACGCCTGGCAGGAGGATCTGCTGGGGGAAATTCGGGCGCTGGGCTACCAGCCCTCACAAGTAAAGTGGGTTTTGCTGACTCATTGCCACATTGACCACAGCCAGTCGTGTCATACGTGGCGCGAACGCGGTGCGAAGATTGTGGTCGGCGATGCGGACGCGCACCCTGTCGAGGCTGGTAACTCCCTGGTGGCGACCTGGGTCGAACCGGAAGCCCAAGGCCACTTCACGCCCATTCCGGTAGACCAGCGCGTGTATGACGGGGACCACGTGCACTTCGGCAATCTCACCTTACATGCTATCTGGACGCCGGGCCACACTCCCGGGTCAACCTGCTTTTTCCTGCAGCGCAGCGGCAAGAACATTTTGATTTCCGGCGACATCGTCCTACACAACGGGCGCCATGCCTGGATGGGAAACCCCTATGCTGATTGGGGGCAATACCTCAACTCGCTCGGCAAGCTCGCCGACTATGCGTTGGACGGCAAAGCCATCCGCTTCGACATTCTCCTGCCCGGCCACGGGTGCGTCGACCTGGAAAACGCTCAGCGCTCGGTCGAGGAGACCGTAAAGATCGTGCGCAACATCGTAGCCCGCCGCGCCTCGGGAGAGAAGATCGACTGGATTGAACCCTATCCTTGGAACTGGAGCCAGGGGATAGCTTATGAAAAGAGGTGAGCCTTGAAAGACCATCTGCACTTCGCATTGCTTGGGACGCTACTCTGCTTATTCATTGTTGCTGCGAGCTTCGGACAAGACATCGTTCGGCCCGTCGTCGGAACATCAAACAATCAATTTCGCGTGGTAAATACATATCCGGAATATTGGGTGGATGGAAAGCCGTTCATCATGTATTCGGGATCGTTTCTCTATCATCGCATCCCCCGCGATCGCTGGGCTGAAGAACTCATACACCAAATGGACATGGGGATCAATACAGTGGAACTTCTCCCTATGTGGGCATGGCATGAACCTGAGGAAGGGATGTTGGATTTCGACGGTCATACAAATCCGCGGCGAGACCTGCAACATTTGCTGCGCTTGATTGATCTTTTGGGTCTGAAACTCTCCCTGCGCCCGGGTCCCTATTTGACCGGCGAATGGCGCAACGGCGGCTATCCGGATTGGCTTCTACGCCGGCCCGAATATCAAATGTCCCAGCAGGCAATCCTGGAGGGCCGGTATCCGCGCTGGTCCGCTTTGCAATACGGGAAATCGGACGAGGCCGCGGCGGAATGGCTCAAGAATGAAACCCATTTGAGATATACGCAGCAATGGTTTCGCGATGTCTTGGGTCTGGTCAAGCCCCTGTTGGCCGAAAACGGCGGTCCACTCCTCAGCATCCAGATGGATGACGACCAAGCGTGCGGCCTTGAGAACTATAATGGTCCGAACTTCTGGAGATACATGGATCGACTCCGGCAATTCGCCAAGGAGGCGACCAACAACAGCCCCATCCCCTATTACGTTGACGGCGCTGATATGCGCTTGAATGCGGAAGCCAATGACGCCACCCCGGAGCCATTTTGGAATACCGGCCAGGACTATGTGAGCTCGGACACCAGTTTGGCGCCGGGCGGGTACTCGACCGCGATGGAGGCGGCCAAGAACAAGTTCTTAACCGAGATCCTGAAGACGCAACCGCTGTTCATCCCCGGCCACATCGAATTTCAGACCTCGTGGTTTCCCGACTGGAACGACACCTTCACCATCCACTCACACCCCTCGAATCAGCTCATGGCCACCAGCGTGATGTTCCAAAACGGGCTCAAGATGTTGAGCTTCTATCCGCCCTTGGACACCCTCTACCCCGCCGGGTTTGAAACGCCATGGACCAATCACTTTTACGTCTGGGATGTCGCGCTTAACTATGCCGGCAAGGAAACCGGGCGCGCAGTCTACACGCGGCGTTTAGGCCGCCTGCTGAATGGCATGGGCCCGTTTTTGGGTTCAGCGCATTTCCTTTCTGACGCAGGATTGATCTACCCCATGGCGACTTACCCTCAGGCTCCCATGACGCCTGAAGAAGCCAACTACATCGCCGCATTCGCTCAACGGGTGCTATGGTCCGGGGCATTCGATCATTACAATTTCGAGTTGATCGATTCCGATCACGCGCCGGCCGAGAACTTCCGGCGGTACAGAGTCCTGATGTTGTTTAACCCGGTAAGCAGTAAAGAGGATCTGAAGATTTATCCTCACCTCGAACATTACTCGGAGAAAGCCCAGAGGATGGTGAGGGACTATATAGAAGCTGGGGGAACGCTCGTTGTCTTCCCAACGGTACCCCGAGGAACGATATTCGACGACCTTCTGGGCCCACTCGGAGAAGCGCGGCAGGCTGCCGGCGATACACCGCTGACCTTTGCCGACGGCACGAGGACGATGGCCTTGAGCGCGCACACTATCCTGCGCCTTCCCGAGCACTCCGGGCTCCAGGTAAGAGTGTTCGCGAAAGACTCAGGCGGCGGCCTCGTTGGAGTTCGGTACGCGCACGGAAAAGGCCAAGTGATATTTCTCGGAACCGATTTCTCGCGCTGGTGCGTTCCGGCGGAGGCGGGACCCAAAGCCGCCCCGCGCGACTACCCGGAAGAATTGCAAAGTGCCGCTCGTTTCGCTTTGCCCGCACTGATGAAGGAAGCCGGTGTCGAGCGCAAGGTCTATGCTGCCGCGATCCCGGGCAAGGCGCGCGACGTGGGCCTCTGCATCACCGAACTGATTGCCGACGTCGGCAGCCGTCCTTTCGAAAAGCGCAACAGCGACGGGCCCGGGTTTGGGTTTGTGGGTGTGATCAACTTCAGCATCGATCAGGCGAGGAAAGCGGATGTTTTCTTGACCGATCCTCACCTGTCAGACTTGGCTACCACCGGGCCGGAGCGCTATCTGCATCTCCCTCCTTTTATCTTGCCGCCCCGCCAGTCGGTTTTGTTGCCCATTCACGTTCCGCTGAATTCATCATTCTGGGAGATGGCCCCGGGTATGGAAGCCGGAGAAGAAGTAGCTTACGCGACGGCGGAGCTCAGCAAAGTGAGCTACGATGGGTTAACACTGCGGCTCGAGTTCACTGCACCTACCGAAGCCGAAGTTGGGCTTCAGCTTGAAAGCCGGCCTCAGGAAGCTAAGGTGGATGGGGTGACAGCGGCAATTCTGGAGGATCCAACGCGGCACGTCTATTTAGTAAGAATACCCAAGGGGGAGGCGCCGCATTTTGTGCGCACGCTGGAGCTTGCCTATCCCCGCCTCGGGCCCCACATCACCATCATGCCGCAGGAACCCTGGATTGCGGGCGAAGCTCGTGTCGTTCACGTTAGCGTTGAAAATTTCGGGACGGCAACGCTGCAAGGCGCTCTCGATTTCACTGCCGGGAGAATATACAAGAGTGGAGATCCTCCCCTCTCGATTAGCATGCCCAGCAAGTCCAGGCGTCAATTCAGTTTTCCCGTCGAAGTCCCGGAGTACGCGCCCGAAAACCAGATCGTGGAGCTCAAAACCTCTTTTCGTCCGAAGGACTCCACCGCGGTCTGGGTATGGGAGGCGCAAGCCCGCGTTCATCGGCCGTTCGATTGCGACATCAGTCCGGTGGTGCACTTTCCCTTGCGTGAGGACCAATCCTTCCTCATTGTTCATCCTCTCTTGGTCAATCTGAACCTGCCGGGAGAAGCCGCGATCCACGTGCGGGTCAAGAATTGGCTCAACCTGCAACAGGTGGTGCAGGTGGCGACCGAGGGCTCCGGCTTGACCTTCATGCCTTCGTCATCCTACTTGGTGCTGCCCGCCAATGGGGAGATTGCGGCGGAGATCCGAGTTGTTCCGACCAGAGGTACCGGGGCCTACCCATTTCGAATTGTGCTCCAATCGGGCAGCTACAACGTTAAGGAAGACGGAGTCCTCGCCGCAGTAAAAGAAGGCGAGGCGCTTGCTTACACGCTTGACTACGACCGGGACGGTTTCGAAGACGTCATCCTCGAGAACTCTCAAGTGCGTCTGTTTGTCAGCCCTCACGCAGGAGGAAGGGCATTCGGATTCGTCCTGAAGGATTCGGAATCGAATGCCTTCGACTCCGTGGGAGGAATGCGTGACAGTTTCACGACGCGCTTCGAGCCCGAGGATATGAAGGAGTTGCCCGAATGGACGCGAGCCAATTGGCTGGGACTCTATAACCGTCCTTACTCATTCCAGGTGATCAATGCTGCCGGGGCGCAGGCACAAGTCCGGCTCGAATACACCGCTCCAGACATTTACCCGAAGGGGGTAAAACTGGAACGAACCCTTACGTTGTCCGGGACGCGGAACGTCGTAATCGAAGAAAGCCGCCTCACCCCGTTTGGGATCGACAAGCCACAGGCATACGTGCTGGAGACTTCCGTGCCCTTCAAGGTATCGAGCGAGCCGAATTACATGGACTGGTTTGTTCCGGGGCGTCAAGCGGAAGACTTCGTCCCGTCGAAGGTGGTGGCTCTTCCGCCATCGGTCTCTTACGTCGGAACAAGCAAGAAAAAGGGAGGCCAAACTTTCGCAGTGATCGCCTTAACAGCTCCTGCGCACAGCGAACTCGTGGTGGAACGGCACTCGGCGTTGATCCGTTTCGTATTCCCGAGCTTTTCGAAGGAGAACAAGCCCCAGACGTACCGGGCGGCTTATTATCTGGATGAGAATGGCGCGCCGAAGGAAATTGAAACCATCGCCGCTGATTTGAAGGCTGGGAAAAACTGAGGTGCCACCGATGAGGAAACATTCACGCTTTCTGGTAGTTCTGGTTTTGGCCAGTGCAGGCTCCCCATACCTGGCGATAGGGCAGGACAACTCGAGTGGAAATTCGAAGTTGATGCTCAGAGAGAACTGGAAGATTCAATCCTCCGCGAAAGGGCAGGCGGGCGGGGACGTGCTCTCCTCAACCCAATTCACACCTAAGGCCTGGTACCCGGCCTCCGTTCCCACCACTGTCCTGAATGCCCTGATCGAAAACAAGGTCTACCCCGACCCGTACTTTGGAATGAACCTGCGGTCCATTCCTGGCACCCAGTATCCCATCGGCGAGAATTTCTCAAATCTTCCCATGCCACCTGACAGCCCCTTCAGGGTGCCGTGGTGGTACCGGCAGGAGTTTCAGCTTCCGTTGGACTATCGGGGAAAGACCATCTGGCTGCATTTCGATGGGATCAACTTCCAAGCAAACATCTGGCTGAACGGGCATCAAATCGCCGACTCTTCCAAAGTGGCGGGCTCGTTTAGAGTTTACGAGTTCGACATCACCCGCCTCGCGAAGGTCGGAACGCCCAATGTCCTTGCAGTCGAAGTGTTTCCTCCACAGCCGAATGACCTTGGCATTACCTGGGTTGATGTGAACCCGGCTCCACCCGACAAGGACATGGGAATTTGGCACGAGGTTTATCTCACCGCCAGTGGGCCGGTAGCCCTGCGCTACCCGCAGGTGGTCCCCCAGCTCGACCTTCCCTCGCTTGACTCAGCACACCTGACCGTGAGCGCCGGCTTGCAAAACGCCACTGCGCAAAACATAAAAGGCGTCCTGGCAGGCAAGATCGAGAACATTGACTTCCAGCAGGAGGTCGAGCTCCGGGCGGGGGAAATGAAGCGAGTGACCTTTACTTCGCAGCGGTTCCACCAGCTCAATCTTTCCAATCCTCGCTTATGGTGGCCATGGCAGATGGGGCCGCAGAACTTGTACACACTCGCAATCGAATTTCGAATCGAGGGCGAGGTTTCCGATAGTCAGGAGGTTCACTTCGGAATTCGAGAAGTCACCTCGGAGCTGACGGCGGAGGGCTACCGGTTGTTCAGGATCAACGGGCAGAAGATACTCATTCGGGGCGCTGGCTGGTGGTCCGACATGCTACTGAGGAGATCGCCGGAGAGGCAGGAGGCAGAAATCCAGTATGCCCGAGACATGAACTTGAATTCCCTTCGGATGGACGGGAAGCTCGAGGATGACAACTTTCTGAAGCTGGCCGACCAATCCGGCATTCTGCTTCTGCCCGGCTGGTGTTGCTGCGATCATTGGGAGAGATGGCAGGACTGGAAGGCAGAAGACTACCCCATCGCGGAGGAATCATTGCGCGACCGCCTGCGCCAGCTCAGAAACCACCCAAGTATCCTGAGTTGGTTGAACGGAGACGACAACCCGCCTCCTGAAAAAGTGGCAAAGCTATACGTCAAAGTTCTGCAAGAAGAAAACTGGCCGAACCCTTACTTGGCGTCGGCCACCGGCAAGCCGGCGGCGGTGACAGGGGAGACGGGCGTGAAAATGACGGGACCGTACGAATGGGTCCCACCCTCTTACTGGCTGACCGACAAGCAGAATGGAGGGGCCTTCGGGCTCATCACGGAGACGAGCCCCGGCCCAGCGATCCCGCCCATCGAAAGCCTTCGGAAGTTTATTCCCGTCGAGCATCTTTGGCCCATCGACCAGTATTGGGACTTTCACGCCGGCGGCGGCGAATTTAAAAATGGCTCTATAGCAGAATCTGTGGGTCGTCTGCGCGTGTGGTGAGCAGCTAAAGGAAGACGACTCCGACAGTCAAAATAAGCACAGGCGAGCGCCGCAAAAGACGCGGCGGAGAGAAAAACT
>JBELAJ010000376.1:0-8308 GCA_049508935.1 Terriglobia bacterium
AACCTCACTTAGACCTTTCATAGGTAACACTCCTCTCGGTTCCTCCCGGGAACCACAGCTCTGGAGTGTCACCCTATTTCCTCAAGAATTTCTGCTCATGATCTGGTCGTTAGCCCAGATTCCTTGGGAGCAACTTCCACCGGAGGTCCAGCAGTACGATATTGATGCGATCAAGCTTATCCCGGAATTGGTCGCTCTACAGGGCGAGGTGATTTGCCACAGCCAGAATCCCTTACCGGAGATGGGGATAGCCCGTCCAGCCGGTGGAGTATAGCGTGCTCATCCGCAGCCTTCGAAATATGTACAAAAGTAAGCAAAGAACGACGTATCCATGAGCCATGTGGAGAAAAACCCGAAAATCACGTTAGATAGCGAGCGCCAAAGCTGGAGGTGGCCAAGGAGCTAAACGTCCTTCTGTGGCTAATCGTCGAAAGGATTCGGGCGGGCATGGCCATGCGCAATTATGACGTGTTCATCAGCTACCGCAGGGGGACGAGTGCGGAGGCCGCTCGTCTCATACGCGAGCGGCTCAATCAGAAGGAATGGCGAGCCTTCCTCGACGTCGACGACCTGAAAAAAGGGTACTTTGACGAAACCCTGCTGACGTTCATTGCAGAAGCCCCTAACTTCATGATTGTCCTTTCGCCAGGTTCGCTCGACAGGTGCGCCCAGAAGGGTGATTGGCTCTGTTGGGAGGTTGCCCACGCCCTCAGAACGGGCCGAAACATTATCCCGATCTCCATGCCCAGCTTCGAGTTCCCCACGGACTTACCAAAGGAAATTGATGACCTCCGGCGACGGGAGGCTATTGAATACCACCACACCTACTTTGACGCCATGATGGACCGCATAATTCGCAGCCTAGTGCGGGAAGAGACCGAACAGGGACGGTTTGCGCGCGAAAGAACTGAGATTGAGCTGCGCGCAGCCGCCCAGGCAGAAGCTGAACACAAAGCCCGCGAGAAATCTGAGGCGGAACGCCGACAGCGGGAAAAGGCCGAGGTCGAGCGCCTCGCTGCGGAAAGAGAGGAAGCCGAACGCAAAGCTCGCGAGGAGCAACAGCGGCTAAGCCCTAGGGGCAGAAAAGCCGCTGCGGCTTTTCGTGGGGAAAAGATGGTCAACGAACAGCGGTTGCGGCGAAGGTCCTCTCTGTGCTTGAGGCTCGGGGTCGCGACAGCTGCTGCCTTGGCCCTTGCAACGCTTGCAGCGGTCCTGTACAAGCAGAAGCTCGGAGCATTCGCACCATTGCTGGCAAGAGAGAAGCTGCTCATCGCTGCCTGCTTAATCCTGTGTGGGTGGGGGATGTTAGTCGGACTTCGCTCGCCGGGTCGCATCCAAGACGCGCTTTTCGATCTAGGCAAAGGCTGGTGGTTAATAGGGTTACGAGGCCTTGTCGATTCGCTTCTTCTGAAATCAGACGACGATTTCGTGCAGACCTCAGTAGCGAGAGAGTTGGAGTTTAGGCATGACTACTGACGAGCAGTCGTGCACTACTATGCGGCCCTGTCCGACGTCTACCGAAAGATGCGCGCCTACCCTAATGCTTACTCAGGACGGGAAGCGGCGCACCTTCACGACGCACTTGGATTAGCACTCGTCTTGGCAGGTGACTCTGAGACCGCAGCCGAGCACTTTTACATTGCTTCTGAGCTAGCGCCCCGTAACGCCTCGTTTTGGGCTCATTGCGAAGGCTGCCCCAAACAGCGCGATGCGGAACCCTCGGGGGAGTAGGCAATGGCCCCAAGTATCGCTTGGGGTGGTTGACGAACAAAAGACAGTTTTTAGAAGGGATATGATCGGGACAATAGACGCTTGCCCATGTGGTAGCGGCGAGTAATACGAAAGACGTCAGGGGGATCCTCGCATTTAGGATCGAGTCTCTAGAACGAAAACCATACACCGCCGCAGAGCCGGAAACAAGGTTTCGCAAGTCCTCTTCTTCCGGCTGTTTCATCGTCTAGCAGACAGGGTACACCACAACGGCTGCTCTCGTATGGTCCCGAAGATGGCAGCCGGGGTTTGAAAAGGGTCCAGATGTTGTCGCGGCTACGCATCAAATACTTCCAGGGCGCGCTGAGTCTCGAGCCGGGAGAACGCTGGCAGAAAGCCCTCTATCGCCACATCGACGAGAGCGATCTCTTCCTGCTTTTCTGGTCCAGCGCAGCCTAGAGGTCGGAATGGGTGATGAAGGAAGTGCACTACGCAGTCGAACGTAAAGGGAACGATGAATTCGCTCCCCCGGAGATTCTTCCGGTGCCCAGAGAAGGACCGCCTCCGGTGGAGCCGCCCCCAGAACTGGCTTACCTTCACTTTGATGACCGCCTGCTGTATTTTATGGACAAGCCGAGCGTTTCAGTGTGAAGCTCAGCCGCTGGCAGTCGGTGCGTGTTGATTAAGGGACTCATGCCCACGGTTCGCATATGTAGGGTTCTCGTCGGCATGGGGGGTGCGAATGGCAATAAAGAGGGCGCGGAGGTAGGATGTAGCCGATCATGGGAAGAATCATCGGAATTGATTTCGGGACGACTAACAGCGTGGTTGCTATCTGCGATGGAACCCAATCGCGAATACTCAACAATCGCGAAGGGAAGCCGCAGACGCCGTCGCTAGTGAGTCTGAGGCATAGGAAGAGTGGCGCAGATGTTAGCGAAGACATCTTGATCGGCGACAAAGCCGTTGACAACCGGCCCATGGCGCCCAAGGACACCATTGTATCTGTTAAACGCTTAATGGGCAGCGCAATCGGAGACCCAGAGGTTGAGAGAGTTAGAACGCAGGTCGCCTATGAGATTCTCGCGCCACCCGATGGAACCACTGAAAGCGTTCGAGTGGTGATGGGAGGAAAGCAATACTCCCCGCCTGAGATTTCCGCCCTGATCCTAGGAAAGCTGAAGGCGGATGCCGAATACAAATTGGGGCAAGAGGTAACCCATGCTGTCATTACAGTTCCAGCTTACTTCAACCACAGGCAGAAGGAGGCTACTCGGGAAGCCTGTACCAGAGCTGGGCTAGAAGTAGACGCAATCGTACCAGAGCCCATTGCGGCCGCAGTCGCGTTTGGGGTCGGGGCAGAGGATTCTTCGCGCTTCAAAAAGGTTTTAGTGTATCACCTCGGCGGGGCAACGTTCGATGCCTCCGTGGTGACGTGTTTAGAAAATGGGTTCAGTGTGGTCGCCAGTCGGGGTGATCTTTGGCTTGGGGGCGATAGCTTTGACCAGATTCTCATCGATCATGCTGTCAACGAAGTGCAACTCAAATACAATGTCGATCCGCGCACCAATTCGCGATTTATGGTAGAGCTGAAGAACCAGGTCCGGGGCACGAAGGAACGCCTCAGCCTGAGCTCCTCAGCCGACTTAAGAATGGTAGGAGGCGTACTGCAAGACAGCGAGGGGAACCCGATCGATCTGAAGTTGGTGGTGACCCGGGAAACCTACGACCAAATGATCGGCCCTCTCGTCGACAGAACCATCGACCTAACCAAGGCAGCGCTTGCTGATGCCCAGATTCCACCGGAGGAGGTGGACGGCGCACTCATGTCCGGTGGCTCGGCTGTGACACCCGCGGTGGTGCGGGCGATCACGGACGTATTCGGTGCCGATAAGTTGTTGCGAGGAAGCCATCCCAAGCACTGTGTCGCTCTCGGCGCGGCGATCTTTGCGGTTCGTGCCGGCGATCGACATCTAGCAGAACCAGAACCCAAACTTTGCGTAGCCGAGCAGGGGACTCGGGAACAAGGAACTGCCGACGGGCAATCTCTGCCAAGAGAGATGGCCCAGGAAATACGCAAGGCCGGAGAAATCACAAAAGAGGCACCTTCGCGCCCGGAGAGGGCAGAAGCGGATGGCCCTGCCGCAGGCGCAGGCGAGAATCTAATCAATTTCACGGAATTTGTCATTCAAGAATACGGCTGGGCGCTCGATCCCAGTTATGCAGATCGACTCACCCATCTCATTGCGGAGGCAAGAAGGCAACTTGAAGAGCAAGACGAGAGGGCCTTGCGGGAGAAGACCGCTGCATTGGAGCGAGCATTGAATCAAACTCCGGAAGCTGTCCAAATATTCCTGGGAATCCGCGGAGCGATAAATATGCGAGTTCAGCCCGTGGATGCCGCGGCGGCGATGACCCTGGCAAAGGACCTCGATGTGGTGGAAAGCGCCTTCAAATCCCGTCATCCGGAGGCGCCGACTATGCTGAAAGCTCTGTGGGAAAGAGTTAGCAAGACCGTAGACGAAACTGAAAGAAATCTAGCGAGCTTATCCGCGGCTCCCTCGGAGGGCTCGGCGGTGTCTGAATCGAGCGCCTCGAGACTGGAGACCACCGCCCGAACCAAGAAAGAGCGGGAGATGGCGCTCCGCCAGAAGGCAGAGCGGGAGCGGCGCGAAGTGGAGATGGCCCAGGCTCGGCGGCGGGAGGAGATCGAAAACCTGTTACGCCAAGCGCGTGAAGCAGCTACGCGAGAAGACTTTGGTGCGGCAATCGTAGCTCTCCGCAGTGCGACGGCTGGAAGCAGTTATACAGATTACGCAGGCGTTATCAGAGCGAACTTGGCAGGATACCTTAACATGCGGGCAGTGGCCACTTTCAATGGCGCTATGCACAAGCCAGCTACCTTCGGCCACGAGATCACAGCCGCGTTACGGAGGGCTGAACGGGACCTGATGGAATCTCTAGAACTCGATCCGTCGGTTACCGTCGTTCGGGAGAACCTCGAGACCGTGCGGCGCGCGGTGTCTCAACTTCTCCCATACGACACCGACCCACTAACGGTGGGACAGCGCCGTGGGAGTGTCGCATCAACGAAGTGGTGGAAGAAATTGTGGAGCCGACGCAAAGCCCGGCTTGTTCCACCATCGGATTCGGGCACTTCGTTGCTCCGCAATCCTTTTCGCTGCAGCGTCTTTTATCCGGAAAAAGTCGGTCCGAAGGAGGTCGGCCGCTTTATAGCGTACGTGCACTTGGAGGCGGTTGCCAGTGAGATCGTTCGCGAGGCCGTCCGACGCTTGGATTTGCCCACCAGCGTGAAAGTAAAGGCCAGCAGTGAAAAGCCAAGAATTCCGCTGAAAAGGGAGTGCATCGTCGACGTCACTCCGGAGGTGCCCGGACTAATCTTCGAGAACCTCAGGGCATCGATGCGGATTTGGGAAGACAAGCAATGGGTGGAATTCCGATTCCACCCTGATCAAGATCTGGCTGGTAAGGCCTGCTCCGGTTCGGTGTACTTTTGGCTGGAAGGAGTGATCCTTGCTGATGTGCGGGTGGTAGTATTCGTGGCGGACGAGCAAGTCCCGGATATCTTCCGTGAGAGACTCAATCAGGCAAACGCCAGACCCTACCGCCGCGTCTTTCCGTCGTACTCGCACGAAGACGCCGAGGTTGTGGAACGCCTAGAAGCATACGCCGAATCTTTTGGCGATGAATACATGCGCGACGTCAGTAAACTGCGCGTAGGGCAGCGCTGGGCAGACGAACTGGGTAATTTCATAAGGCGTGCCGACGTGTTTCAGCTTTTTTGGTCAGAAAGGGCAGCGGCTTCGGCTTATGTTGAACAAGAATGGCGGCACGGCCTTCGCGAGCGGGAGGCCCGGCCCGATCCCTTCTTTGTTCGTCCCGTATATTGGACGAAGGAGCCCGCTCCAATCCCCCCCGAACTCAGGGACTTGCACTTTGTGAGGGTTCCCTTGGGTGACTAACTAGGCGTGGCGCCCGTTGTGCGTGCAGTTCCTTCCCACGGCTCAGCAACGAAAACTGGTTGCTAGCTGCCAAGATTCTTCGTCGCCCACACGCCGGGCTCATAAGGATGACAGGCGCAGGGGGGAGCTCGGGGGGGGCGTACTGTTGCCACGAAAAAGCCAGCCGCGCCGAACACTCGTACACGGGACGAGCTTCATTAACCGCCTCGGAGGATGCTTTGAGTGCCCCGCGTCACTTGGTGATCGAGTACCCGAGCGCGACGATTACCTTGAGCGTTTCGCTGGCCATGCGGCGGTCATAGACGCGCTCCGACTCAGGCAGTTCTTCATAAGGGACCAGATCGGGGTGTATTTTTTGCTTGTCGTCTCGCTGTGGGCCGTAACGCCAGCCGTCCTTCATGCGCTGCTGGGCCCAAACCTCATGGCTGTTCTTGGCCAGTTGTTCGAGGACGTCATCGATCTCCTTGGGCAGTTGGATGCTGGATGTATCGATCGGCGCTGGAACGTATTCTGCGGGTGGCAATGCTCCTCCTCGCGGTCGGGTTACCAGGCAACATGATTTGTCAGTGCTGTCGCCGACCTGAAATACGACCGGCGTTAATTGTACGTGCTCTGTTCGCGGTACACAAGGCACACTTGAAGACCAAAGGACGTGCGCTCTATGATGTGTTCATTGGGTATTCACGGAGAGATTCGGACATCGCCAAGGACATCCAGGAATGTCTCGCCACGGCCGGGCTGCGGTGCTTCTGCGACGAAAACTTCAATGCCTGGTAGTCTCCGTTGGCGGCCCGGTTGCAAGCAAGATCACCGATGATTTTCAGCGATGTCTGTTAACTGCCTTATAGGCGAGGCTAGGCTGGAATTGCAACACAATGTGCCGTCCGGAGATCGGTGGATGGCCGTCTGGAGACAGACGGGAAGAGATACCGCTGACGCGGTGGACCTCCTGATATCCTCCGGATTATTGGACAAGTTTCACCGCTTGATCTGGGGCGCAGACGCTTTTGCGAACTCGAAACAGTGTGACGACTAACCCGAAAGCCGACCCGAGAGGGCTCCAAGTTGCAGGCACTTAGCGGAAATTGCAGGCCCCGTGAACTTCTGAACGGCCGAGCCCGCCTGTACGACACCAATTCCGTTGAATGGCAGCTGGGACATTGCTCTTTCAACCCCAAAGCAACACGCATCCTGTTTGGCTCGCTAATGACGCGGCGCGTGCAAAGCGTTTATGGATCTGCTGCTGTAAATCTGGCCGAAGCTGTGGACGCTCGTGTCTGTCTAAAGCTTACTGCATGGCCTCTTCTGGAAACCGTGCCTGTCTTGTCCGTGAATCTCATCGGCCTTTTTTGCGTCTAATACCGCACACAATTGGCACACAGACGCGGTCGACGAGCAGCATTTATATGGGTTTTGAAGCGGTGCTACCGATGAGGGAAGTCAGCATCCCATTCTTAGAATGGCAGGGAACTCTGAAAAGGCTGGCGTCGGCCGTTCAACTCCCTTGGAAGGTTTCACCGGGCTATCGGCGCCAACAATCTGTCCTAAGCGGACCTAGTTGTTGCACATGAGTTGCACACACGAGCGGTGGAGGAGTAGGTTTTGTATTGTCTAGAGGCGTGGCACTGATCCCAATCTCATTGACCGAACTGAGGCACCGTACTATCTGCCGTGAACGCTGTTGACAATCCCTTGTCACGCCTCTGTAGAGCTTTACCCTACAATCTGGGTAATGCCACCGAAGCGTTCCTGTTCGTCCGAAAGCGCTCACGCTTTTTCGGGAACGCTTTGGGTGGATTCGAAGGAATGCCCAAACCAAATGTTCCAAAAATGTTCCAGAATTCAATCCACTGGCCCCAAAGGGGAGCTAATTTGAGCGAATGCAGACGCCCCGAATTGGTCTAAGGCCATGGAAAACATGTGAAAGGACGGATAGAATGCAAAGTGGTGGGTTTCCTGGCAGTCATGAGGTCGAGAGTTCGAACCTCTCCAGGTCCACCATTTATCCCGCTGATTCTGCATGGTTTAAGTCAGGAAAATCCTCACCTACAGGGGAAGCTTTGACCTCATGACTGCAAGTTATGAGGTCGGGAGTTCGAACCTCCCCAGGTCCAGCAAACTTTTCAATAAGTTAGCCTCAAGACCTACCGAGCGGTGGGCCACATTGGGCCACATCTGAATTACTGTAGCGACTATGCGGCGAATTAGAGAGATTCGGCGGGCCAATATCCTCGAGCGGCGTTCGGGTCCTCGAAGCCGACTTGATCGGCATAGGGGCGGCGGTCACCCGCCGACCCCTGCCACACCACCGTGCGTACGGGTCCGTACACGGCGGTTCGAGTTGGTTACGCTAGCACCCCTCGATCAGCGTCGGAAGTCCGAGTGATTTGAAGTATGCATTGGAAAGCCCAACAGAGAGGGCCTTAGCCCGTGCCAGGTACCAAGGGCCTCGCCCGCTGCCGGCGGTGTTGCTCGCCAGCCGTGGACGCACCCCTAGCGGTAGTTTACTGCGAGAGTAGTTTGTTGTGAACCTTCCCGATTGGTAATCCCCTCGAATCAAAGGCCTTACCAGAGGTGCAACTTTGCTTCTTGTGTATTACCCTACTATTATTGGT
>JBELAJ010000377.1:0-8280 GCA_049508935.1 Terriglobia bacterium
TCCGGGATTCCAGAGCCGCCCTCCGTCAGGACGCAGCCTAAGCTCTGCATACTACGCTACGTAATCCGGGCGAAACGCGGCAGGCGGCGCCCGGGAGCGGTTTTCCGGTGACTCAAGCGGGCTGGCACGAGATGTGCAATTTCCAATGCCAGCGCCGCGAACTCACGGAACAAGCAATCGTGAGGGTTGCGCAGGAACTGGGTTCCTGCGCCGGTGGTGGAGTGTTGCCGCTCAACACGCAATCCCCCTGAGGTTGTCGCGTGGCGCGAAACGAAAAAGCGAGGTGCGTCATGACAGGACAATTGGCAGGAGTTGGAAACATCGGCCGCCGGTCGCGGCTGCTACCTGTTCACAGTTCAACCGCAGGCGTATTGCCTGATTCTCCCCTCATCGGCCCGCCGGCTCTACAACGCGGGGAAACTGGCCCTTCCCCTATCCCTGCTTCCGCTCCCCAGTTAATGAAGAGAAAAGCAGGGGGAAACGGCAACGGTAACGGCAACGGTAACGGCAACGGCAAATCAGAACTGGGAACCCAGGACTTACTGGTGGCGATGGCGCCACTGGTCAAGCGCGTGGCCTTCGAGATGCGGCAGCACTTGCCGCCTCATGTGGAGATAGACGATCTGGTGGGTGCCGGAACTCTGGGGCTGGTGGATGCGCTGCGAAAGTTTGATCCTTCCAGGAAGGTGAAACTGGAAAGCTACGCGCGCCACCGGATACGCGGAGGCATCTTGGACGCGCTGCGAAGTCTCGATCCTGCCAGCCGCGATATGCGGCGCCGTGTAAGAAAAGTGGAAAAGGCCTATCGCGAGTTGGAAGCGCGCCTGGGGCGTCCCGTGCAAGGCGAAGAGATCGCGCGGGCATTGGGCATTAGCCTCAAAGTGTGGCACCGGTGGTCGCAAGAAGTGCACGCGCTCGGCTTTGACGGGTGGCAGCATTCCGAAACCGCGGCAGTCGCAACCAAGCTGCCGGTGAAAGAAGAGAATCTGGTGGCGGTCCAGCAACCGAGGGAGGACCCATTTGACCTCTGTTATCGCCGCGAGCAGCGCGATCTGTTGAACCGCGCTCTGGAGCGCCTGCCTGAACGGGAAAGGCTCATTGTGACTCTCTACTACCAGCAGGATCTCACCATGAAAGAGATTGCCTCCCGGCTCGCAGTGGATGAATCGCGCGTATCACAACTTCACGCTGAGGCGTTGCACCGACTCAAGGCGCGGGTGCAGGCCTCGCTCGCTTCACCCCGGAGGGTTGCGGTTGAGATGGTGCGTCCGGCCGGCATGGCTGCCTGAGACGAATTAAGGTGGCGGCTTCACTCGAGTTGTAGCAGCGGGGTCGTCAGGCCATAGAGAGAATGCTCCCCCGTGTAGCTCCAGAACGCCGCCTCCACCTCAACCCTGAGCTTGCGGACACGGCCGTGTGGTGGTAGCCTCGTCTTCTCATGACTCGACACGAAAACAAGATCTTCGAGAACCAGCACCTGGTTTTGGATGACGGGATTTTCGTCAACTGCACCTTCAAGAATTGCAGCCTGGAATATTCCGGCGGCGACGTTTACGTGCAGAACTGTCAGGGAGAAGGCTGCCAACTCGTCTGGCGAGCAGCGGCACAGCGCACGGTAATGCTGCTGCAAGGCTTGGGCTTGATGGTAGCGCCGCCTCCGCCTCCCGCCCCCGACCCAGCCCGACGGGTGCAGTGAACAGATCCCGGAGTGCAGCTCCGCCGCAGGCTTCGATGTCCCACTTCGACAAGGTCGGCGGGGAGGTTCGCCTCCTGCGACACGGGCGATAAACTGCGGGCCGTTACGGCAGCCTCCGATAAGGGAACTTCCCCTCCATCTCGAAGACCTCCGCGCAGGACCTTACTCCTCCCGTGGTGGTCAGGTGGCTCAGGTTCATTGCTCCGGCGCAGGCGGCGAAACGGAGCGCCTTGTCCGGGCTCCATCCCTTCGAGAGCCCATAAATCACGCCCGCACAAAACGAGTCGCCTGCGCCTGTGCTGCCCACAATGTAGCTCGCGGGAAGTTCCAGGGAAGGCTGGAGAATCTCACCCCCGTCCCTGGCCAGGAGGTAAGCTCCTTCCGGAAAGTGAATCACCGCCATCGCCTCGACGCCCAGGCTCAGAATAGCGGTGGCAATTCTCTTCAGATTCGCAAGGATCAGCGCCTTTTCGCGCCGAATCGGCATTCCGGAAAGTCGCTCGGCTTCGAAGTCGTTGATGATGCAATAGGACGCGAACCTCAACGCCGGAGAAGCAATCTGCGTGTAGCGGTCGCTCGCCTCTGACACCAGGTCGATGGATGTCTTGATGTTCCGTTCGCGAATTCGGGCCAAGAATCGCGCGGCCACAGTCCCGAACTGCTCGTCCGCTTGATACATGGCGTCCAGCAGATTCAGGTAGCCCAAATGAAACCAGCCGACCGGCAGCTTATTCAGGTCGACATCGTCAGGCGAGAAAAGGCGGTTGGCTCCCCGATAGTGAAAGAAGGTCCTGTGGCCGGTGGACGCGACATTGAAAACGTCCGTATAAGACGTTCCATCTCGACTGGTCCTTCTAAGCTGTTCGAGGTGGACGTGGGGATAAGGACGAAATTGATCGATCAGAAAATTCCCATAGGAGTCGTTTCCGATCACGCCCAAAGGGTAGAGATCAAGCTCGCCGTCGAATTTAGCGAGGCTCAGAGTGACGTTGAACGCGCAGCCGCCCCCACCCATGGATTCACCGGTGATGCTGGCGAGGGAGTGTTCAGGAGGGTAACAGTCGATGACCTTGACGAGATCAAGGGTCCAGTTCCCAGCGCACGCGATACCTTCCTGTCGCTCAGCGGTCATAGTCACGGATCGGAGTCAGAGTGCTCGCTTTGTGGCGGCGATCAGCGACCGCCGCGTTGTCGAATCTTGGCCCTGAGCGCTGCTCCGATAGGTGCCGGCGCCTCGAAGCGCGAAGCAGCATTATACACACTCGCGCAGTGGCGGGAACAGCCTGGGTCGAATCCGAGGCAGACCTATCCTGTGATTTCGCTTATTTCCGCCCGTTGCTCCGAAAGAATGCGATGGCTGCAGAATCCTATAATCTCCGGGAGCGCTAGCCCCCGGTCGAACGCACGTTCGTAGCTCGAGGACCCTTGTCCCCTCTCTCCACTTCAAGTTCGACGCTTGTCCCCTCTTTCAAAGCGTCGAAGTCGAGTCCCTGAAGGCTGCTGCGGTGAAAGAACACTTCCTGGCCCTCGGCAGTGCGGATAAACCCGAAACCACGGTCACGGATGATTCGCTTGATAGTTCCTTGCATGGCCACCTCGGAGAGCGTATGGGAAACTTCGCGCTGGTTCGAAGTACAGCCTGGCGGCCTGCGCGTGAAGTCGCCACACGCACCATTGGCGCAACCCTACCACTACCGGAGGGCGTTGTCAAAGGCGAAACTCGCCCTAAGCGGATTATGATCGAAACTGAGGAAGTACCGGGGCAAGAAGTCAGAATGGACGGAAAGTCCGCTTGTGTGTAGCCTATTTATGGGGCTTATGGCTCGGGCGGCGGAGCCAGCACCCAACGGTTGCGCCGCAGGAAATCGCTCACCGCGCCGATATCATTGGCGTCGCACACCAGCAGGCGGCAGAAAACCTCCGCCGTCGCCACTTTCGGCTCGAGCTTGGCCGCGGCGCGAAAAGCCACCAGGGCGTCTTTCTTGCGTTTGAGTTCCCAAAGCGAGATCGATTGAAGCGCCAGCATGGAGGCGGAGTCCGGCTCGGACCCCAGCGCCATCGCGGCTTCTGCCAGCGCCCCTTCGAGGTCGTGCTGCTTGCGGAGGATCAGAGCCCGCAGGCGATGCCCCTCAGGCGCCTGAGGCTGCTCGGCAATCAGCGCATCCGCCTGGGCGCTGGCCCGCCCGAGATCCCCGCGTCGCACCAGTCCCATCACCAACTGTTCCTGCGCCGGCAGATAATCCGGATGCAGGCGCGTGACTTTCTCCAGCAGTTCCGTGGCGGCTCCCACCTCACCTGCCGAATTCATCAAAACCGCAAGCTGATACTGGCTCTGCCAGTCCTGCGGATCCAGCGCCACGACCTTCTCCAGCATTTTTCGGGCGTCCGCGGAGCGTCCTTGCTGCATGTAGATCTGCGCCATGCCCGCATACGCCGCGCCGAGGTTGGGAGAAACTTCGATAGCGTGCTCGAAATTTTCTGCCGCTTGCGCGTATCGCTTTTCGAAGAACCGCATCTGGCCCAACGCCAGATACGCTTGCCCCTCCTTGGGGTTGAGTTGTAGCGCTTTTTGATATTCCGCGGCAGCTTTGTCTTCTTCGGCTTCGGCAAAATAGACGCGGCCCAAGGCCACGTGGGTCGCGGCATCGTCCGGAGCGGCGAGGGCCGCCTCTTGCATCTCGGTCAGCGCTTCTTCTTTTCGCCCCGCCTCGAAGTCGAGTTCCGCCAGGACTTGCCGGATCGAGGCGTCTTGCGGCCTGAGCGCGGCTAGCTTCTTATACTCGGCGGCAGCCAAGGCCCGGTAGTCCTGCCCAGAAGCTCCGCGAGGGTGCTGCGAAGTTGCCGGGCGCCGGCTGAGCGCCCAGGCCGTGGCCGCCAGTTCGTAGTGCGCATCCGCATCCGAAGGGTCGAGGCGCGTGGCCACTTCGAGTTCCCGCACGGCCGCTTCTTCCTGGCCCTGGGCCCGCAAAGCAGTGCCCAACCCGCGATGCGCCATTTCGAGTTCCGGCTGCAGCTCAATGGCATGGCGAAACGCTGCTTCCGCGCCTGCCGCGTCCTGGCGGGCCAGCAGGTCGAATCCCTTGTTGACCGCCTCGGCAACTCCCGGCAAGAGTTGCGGGGAGGCTGGCGCTGCGGTCTGCTGTGGGGCGGTGATGTCATGCTGAGCCCGTTCGCTTTGCTCAGGGTAAACTCCGCGAAGCATCGCTGCAGTTCGGCCTTGGTTGTCGTCCGACGAACAACTGCGGAGATCCTTCGCGGCGCTCAGGATGACAGCGACCCGCGCCACACTCGGAGTGACGGCGGACTTCACTTCGCCAGGCAACAGGCTGGCCACGGCCAAAATCAATCCCATGCAACAACGCATACAGCCTCTCAATCCACCACGAGCCGCGGTTGAGCCGTTCCCCCTCCTTCGTTAAGGAGGGGGTTAGGGGGCGGTTGCCCAAGTTGATGAGTCCTGATATCCACCACCCCCTACCCCCATCCTCCGAAAGGAGGGGACGCGTCACTGTGCCACGCGAATCTGCTCGGGGTCGCGGATAATGATCTCGGGCTTTCCCCGGTACGCAGTAATTGACCCGCGGATTTCAATTTGCCTTCCTGCCAAGGATTGCACATCACCGAACTTACTTTTGTCGGAGGAAAATATCACGCTGGTGAACGGGCAGTCGTGATAATCCTCGCAGAAATCGAAAAATGTATTGCCCCCCTTCGACGTGAATACCTTGAGCACGCGTCCGGTAACACACCCCGTCTTGCCCGCCAGCGGCGCCGCATCGGGGATGGCGACGCAGCCGGTGGCCTCTCCTCCGGACGGAGCACGCGAAGGAACGGGCGCCGAAGGTGGGCGGCCCGTGCGACGGCCCACCAAAACCCCCAGACAGAAGGCCACCAGGACAATCCCCGCCACGAGTATTCGTTTTCGGCTCATCGCGAGACCTGATCGTAGCGCTGGCCTTCAGGCCAGCACTTGCCGACCCTTCGCTTTGCTCAAGGCAGGCCCTGAAGGTCGGCGCTACGCTCCAAATGGGACGCGCCGGAGCGACCCGGCAGCGGGGGCTTCCCCGCTCGAACCCAGGCAGTATACCAGAGGCTGCTGACGAAGGAAGCTCCGTCCGAAAGCCGTTTCTCGGCTAATGGCCCCGCGAGCTTGTAGAAGGCCGCACTGTATTGCGGATCGAGGTAGGTCCGGCCGGAAACCGCGATGCGATCGGAGGCGAAGACCAGGTTCCTGCAATTGAAGCTCGCAATGGCCTCCTCGAAGATCCGGCCTCGCAGGTCCGGCAAGAAAATCGCGGGTTGGGGCTTGAGCCGCCAGCCGTCCGCCAGGGCGTTCACCAGATCGGTCTCGAAGCGAGCATGCACACCCTTCTGCCCCGTCAATTGGCCGTCGTAGTTCTTGACCGTGTGAAGTGGCTGAGTGAGGTCGGCGGCGTAGTGGGCCGGGAAGACCGCGTCCTGATCCACCGCCTGCCAGCGCCGGTGTTGAAGAGAATCGGCCAGGCGCAGCGTGAAGCGCTCAATTTGCCATAACGAGTCCCCGTTGCGAAGCTGCCAGAACATGGGCGCCGCCCTTTCGAGAACGAACTGGCGACGCAGATTCGGGAACGGGTAAGCGTCGTCGGCGTCGAGGTCGGTGTAGTGGTGAGGACGTTCCGCGGCGTCGTCATGAGCCAGCAGGTCGGGGTCGGAGGCATGCTCGATGAGGTAGACTTTGCGAGCTTCAAAGTAGGCGCGGACTGGTTCGGGCAAATTGTCGATAGCAGCGGCGTTCACCAGCTTGTGCCCGCGGTCTCCCCAGGCCAATCCAGGCTTCGGCCCCAACACGAGAGCCAAGCACAGAAACACTAGGGCTTGCAGCCAACAGGAAGCGCGCTTGGAGCGCGGCAGCAAAGCTGCCGCCTTGGAACTCCCCGGCAGAGAGTCGTCAGGGCTGGTTAAGAACGTATCACCCCCGACGCACTCTAAAACATCCGCTTTCCCACAGTCATCCTTTGTTTTCATCGACATTCCCGGTTCGTTCGTCGATTTTTCCATGTCACAAACCCGGTTTCACGCAAAGGCGCAAAGTACGCAAAGGTCGCAAAGTCCCACCACCTCCACCCCTCCTCGTCTGAGGACGGGTGCATGCGATTCCCCTCCTTGGATAAGGAGGGGCCAGGGGTGATTGACTTCTCCGCCGCTCCTTTGTTTTCATAGACATTCTCGCTTTGTTCTTTCAGATTTCGAATGCGGTAGCAGCAGCTACCGCCTTTCTCTGCCAGCACCGAGCGAACGAAATCACGGTAATAAAGCCCTCTCCCAGGGGAGAGGGTGGACCGCGACGGCGCTTTCATCAGCCGTCGCGTGCCGGGTGAGGGGTTGGTTCCGTTCCCCACCGGCTTTGTGCCGCGAACTCTTCTCAATTGAGCCATACATTCACCGTGCCTCTCGAGCCCGCCGCGAATTGCGCCGTCGTGGAGAGGAGCTCGGTCTGTCAGACGATCGCGGCAAGCAGGTGTCAACTCGTGATGAACTGACCCCTCATCCGTCATGCTCCGGCTGATGAAAGCGCCGGAGCCTGACACCCTCTCCCCTCGGGAGAGGGCTGTTGATTCGTCGGGGCGGTCCTCTGTAGCCGACTTCTCGTCACTCGTCTGGCCTCCCCTTTTGGCCCGGAAGCTTCGGTTCGCTTCCGCAAATTGCGCTGTTTTTGCTCCTTTCAGGCTCCAATTTGCGCTAATTGGCGCGCAAAACGCGCATAATTTGCAGAATTCAAAAAAGTGATGTGCTTTGTTTTCAAGTACTTCTTAGCTTCGTTCCCACTATTTTTCATTTTTTGTAGTTTCCTACATTCCCCCATAGCCGGGACCCCTCCGCTTTCCCTGCGCCTCGGCACGTCGCGGCGCTCGCCTACGACAATATGTCCGTAACAAGCCCACGATGGTAGGCTATCATAAGTCTGCGGGGCTGTCAAGCGGAAAATGCAAAAAAAGTGAGCGGCAGGTAACAGGCAGAACTAGCGCGGACCCCAAAATCGGGGTCCAGGCTCTCGGTTACGTTTGATATTTGTCCGTCAGTGCCGTATAGTGAAAAAATGAGCGCCGCGATTGCCTACACAAACGTTCATACGCAAGGATGCGCAATGAAAAAGAACAAGCATTCCAGAATGGGCAAGCGTCTTATTGCCGCCATGCGGGAAGTCGTTGATCACCTTGAGGGGAGGAAGGCCCTTCCCATGCGTTATGTCTAGGTCCCCGAGGACGTAGATGTGAGGGCGATCCGGTCCAAGCTGGGCTTGTCACAAGCGGAATTCTCGCGCCGTTACGCCGTGAGCCCGCGCTCGCTCCAGGAATGGGAGCAAGGGCGAAGGCGTCCGGAAAGCGCGGTCCGTGCCTACTTGACAGTGATCGATAGAAACCCCGAGGCAGTGGAAGAAGCGCTAACGAATAGGTCGTGACGTTCCAATCGCTGATTCACGGACTAGCGGTAGTTTACTGCGAGTGCGCTAAAAAGAGCGGGATGTAGTTGAATTCTCATGGAGTTGCCATGAGCGGGTTGTATTACCCACGTGGGGTACTACCGAATTGTTGCAAGCCCAGGGT
>JBELAJ010000378.1:0-8268 GCA_049508935.1 Terriglobia bacterium
CCTTGACTTTTGCCCCGGTCGCGCGCAGCACAGCATTCACTACATCTCGCAGCGTCGATTGCACGCCGGTCCCGATGTTGAAGGTCTCTCCGCATTGCAGGCTCAATTGACCGAGCTGCAGGTAGGCTTCCATAACGTCATCCACATGTGTGAAGTCGCGCGCGGTGTCGGGCGAGACCATTTCCAGATCTTTCCCCTCCAGGCATCGCCGAATGACGGTGGGAATCAGTCGCGAGGGGGCTTCATACGGGCCATAGACGGAGAATAGCCGGAGTGTGTTGACGGGGCGACGGTCCGCCCGCGCCATGTGTTGGCACACGAGCGTTTGGGCGCACTTCGCCACGGCATAATAACTGTTTGGCTCCGGCAGGTCTGTCTCGCGCATCGCGTGTAATTTGGCGCCGTATTCGGACGAACTGCCGGTGTTCACGAAGACCTTGTAGTCCACCTCTGCGCAGGCCTTCAGCAGGTTCCAGGTCCCGAATATGTCGGTCAGAATAATCTGGTCTGCGTTGGTCTGGTCGGGATACGCTCCGTGCACGGCGAGATGGTAGACGACGCTCGGTTGGATGGCCAACACGAGGTCACGGAGGCGCTCGGCAGCGGTGAGGTCCCCCGTGTGCAGATGCACTTTTTGCTCGATGCCGCGCAGCCGCCACAAATCCGCGCCTTCGCGCACCAAGGCATGCACTTCACATCCGATCCCGGCCAACTTCCGCACGAGTGACGCCCCGACAAAGCCGGTCGCACCCGTCACCAAGAATCGCTGGTCCAGAAGATTCATCTCACCCTCGTGCCGTATCCATTGGCCGGTTCCACGTAAATAGGTCAAGGCCCTTCATTCGGGCCACGGCAATCAAAGAGAGGCCTCGGATCCGCTGAGCGGCCCATTCCGCAGAAATGGACGTGCAGGGCACGCCCCAGACGTTCTCCGTGTAAGTCTTGAAGAAGATCTCATAGAGTCGCTTCCCGAAGCGGTTCGAGACCCAGTGCTCGAGGTCTTCTTCTTTCCGTACAGGAAAGAGTTTTGAGCGCAAATAACTCGCTGCGATTCGGATGCTCTCGATCAACCCGAGCCCCGAGAGCGCGTTCTTGACCTCTAAGGGATAGGAAAAGAACTTCTTGCGGTAGTAGATCCGCGAGAGGCGGGGGCGCAGCAGGAACCTCTCTCCGAGGATCTCGTTCCAGATCTGGTTGACCTCCTGCCATCTCGTAAAAAAGCGGTGGCCGCCGATATCAAATAAGTAGCCCTTGTAATTAACGGTACGCGCGATTCCGCCCACCGTGCCATCAGCCTCGAGCACAACCGCAGGCACTTGATGTTTGGACAGTTCGTAGGCCGCCGTCAACCCGGCGGGGCCTGCCCCGATGATGACCACGGACTTGTCTATGCAGGAATTCGTCACGATTTACCGCTCGGTGCATTTGACACTGGCCCGGATTGCCTGCTGCTTACCGGCTTCGTCTCGGCAGAAGCGCTCCTCGCCTTTGGGGGAGACTCCTCAAAGGGGTAAGGCGATAACCGCGGCGGATCTTCATCCGGCTCGAGCAGCCAAACATGCCTGTCTTTGAAGTAGTTGATGAGCTCGGCGTTCTTCGCCGCACCCATATCGCGGGCCCACACAACCTTCGCTCGGTCGATATCGGCTTCGTTATAGACCCATTCGTGGAAACATATTTCGTGATCAGGCCCGTAGTGAACAATGGCGAGTTGGCGTCCAGGGAGTTCCTGCAGGCGGGCGAGCGTTGCCGCGCGTTGCGGATTGCTGGGGGTGAGGGCGCACCAAATGGGGACACCTCCGCCGAGCCATGGGCGAGGCTCAGGCAGGTGCAACGGCTTCGCGCAAACTCGTAGCGCGAGCATAACCAGGCAGATCAAGGGGACGGCTCGCGTGATGAACAGGCCTGGCTGCTGGTGGCGTCCACTCAGAGATCGCAGCCGGCGCATGGCCTGCAGCACGACAGCGAGCACCGCACAGGCGATGGGTGCGACGTAATGCGGCATAAAAACTGTAGGGAGCATTGACCCCACAGTGACTGTCCCGCAGACCAGCAGAAGGAAACCTGTTTTCCAGTCCACATCCTTGAGGGAAGTTCCGTAGGGAACGGTCGCCAAGGCCATCAAAAGCGGCAGCGCCAGCACGGGGCCGACATAAAAAATCGCCATGACCATCGGCACGTTAACTATCTCGCCGATCACGCCACCGACGGTTCGAGCCTGTCGGTAGCGAGCGACCAACCCGTCCACGTAGTATCCCCGGAAGACCTGGTGATGATAAGCGGGAATGGGTTTCAAAGGCTGCCAGGGGAAGTACGGCGCCGGATTGTACGTGCGTGCGTCTACGAGATAAGGAGGCTGCCACGGGCTGCCCGTCGTACGCCAGAAGTAGTAGGCCATGGCGCTCCCTGTCAACACCATTATTACAAAGAGCGGCACCGCAACATGCTTCCACCACCGGTCACTCTCCTTCGCACCGTGGCATGGATGGCGCTTCGACTCGAACATCCAAACCGCCAGGGCGCCTGCCACTGGCACCGCGAAGAATAGTCCTTCATAGGGACGGCTGTTGGCGACGATCGCAAAGCCGAGACCCATCAGGAGCGCATCGCGCACGCGCTGTGATTGCTTGATGCGCGGCAGTGCTCCCAGCACGAGGGCTCCGCCCGTGGCCGCAACCGCGCCTCCCCAGTAGCTATTGGCCCAGTAACTGAAGGTTCCAAGGCGAATCGCGGCCAGAAACCCGCCTAGTAGCGCCCATCCCGGCGGGAGCCAGCCCTGCAACATCCAACAAATAGCCGCGCACATAATCCCAATGCTCAGCCAAACACCCCAGAAGGGATGGCCCATTGTGAGTTGACCAACCGCCATAATCAAACCCTGGGCAGGATAGAACTTCGCAGTATAAGTCGGCTGCCAGATGATGTGGAAACTCTCGAAATGGACCCACATTGGGTGCGTGGGGTTGGTGACCCTCCCGTGGGCGAAAGTGTCTGCCAGCAGGAGGTAGCCGAACTCGTCGAAGCCATCGGGCTTCGGGATGGGCAAGATTGGAAACAAAGCCGCGCGCGCCGCGAGGGAACCAAGACCCACCACCAGAATGGCCAGCGCCCGCCTTTGAGCCAACCGGGCGAACGTGCGCTCGCATGCCTCAAACCAGCCTGATCCTATCCTCGGAACGGCGATGGCGGCCACCACCGCTACAATAGAAATGCAAGACTCAATGAGTAACATTATCCCGCTTGGATACAGGATACTCGAGAAGCAAAATTCGGATGATCTAAAACCGCGTCTCCGATTCCCCGACTCCAACTCCTATGCGTAAGTATCCCACAGAACGCAGTTCGAGTGCCACATAAGGAACTCTGGCCACCCATCGGGGCGGACGCCTTTGAGTTCTTTGCTGGGAAGCAAAGAGTAACAGCAAAGGTCCCTGAGAAATTCCAAAAGAACCGACCAGCCCTGTCATTCCAAGCGCAGCGAGGAATCGTCGATCGTTACTTTTCAAGGAGATAAATGTGAATGCTTCGCTTAGCATATCCGACCGGATTCTCTCAAGCTCAGAGCGCCTCTGTGTTCACTGTGTTTAGGTTCCCAAATCGCCGGGAGCACGGGGAAGAGACAGACTCCAAAGGAAGATATGACCTTAGGGATGAGCGCCATTAAGTCATGTGCCTGCGGCGGTCTTGCATCCTGGATTAGTCACCTTATCGTCCAAAGAGCGCCCGCCATCTGTCCACAATTGGTTACATTCTGGAAGCTTGCCGAACCCGAAACCACTCTCTGTGCCTCCCCGTTTCGAGACAAACGGCATTAATCGCCGTGTCGCGCGTTGGAAAAGCGCGGCCAAGTCGTTTGGTACTTCACGTGCTCATAGAGCAGTGAAGCTTGACGTATATCGCCGTACCAACATTGCCAAAAAATGGAGGGGAATAACCAAATGAAGCAGCTACTTGCGAGGTTGTGGAAGGAAGAAGAAGGCCAGGACTTGACCGAATACGGTCTACTCCTGTTGTTCATCGCGTTGGTGTCCATCGCCGTAGTTCAAGGTTTGGGATCCGTTATAAAGAACGTTTTCAGCAACGCGTCCGCCAGCTTGTCGTAATGCGCAAGGTGAGAGCCTTGCGGGCTCTCGCCAGCTTGAATATCCCTGGCTGCGAAGAGGTGTTGTTCCCTCTCAGCGGCCAGGGAGACCGCCTGCGCAGTTCACACGTGTAAACAAAGGTGCGCGAAGAGGCACGTGCACCCGAAGGGATCGCTGTTTGTACTCCACCGGGGTGGTGCAGGTCCTAACTGCCCCTCTTGGCGGGGTCACAAACCATTGACGGAGAGGTAGTCGCAGGAGGAAGCCACGGCGCGGCAGGAGGAGAAGTGCCAGTTGCCGTGGTCGGGAGGGCGCATTCGAGAGGCACGTGGTCGTCTGTCCACCAAACAGCAGACCACCTAGCTGGGGCTTGGTGTGTACGCAGAGCCTCCCTATTGCGCGCTTTGGCGTTACTGAGAAGTAAAATCTATTAGGGGGAGGGGAAAATGAGGAGACACCTTTCGCGCTTGTGGCGTGAGGAGGAAGGCCAGGATCTAACCGAATACGGCCTGCTTTTGTTGTTTATTGCGTTGGTTTCCATCGCCGTGATTCAGGGCCTCGGGTCGATCATAGCGAACGTTTTTGGCAACGCGTCCACCAGCTTGTCGTAAGTGTCTGAATCGTGGCACGCTTATCCCGCCCTCGTCACCCCCAGCCGCGAGGCGGGTTCGTTTCCCTTGAGTGGCTGGCGAATAAGGCGCCTTGAGCGGATAGAGCAGGGCGCCGGTTAGAGCAGAGGCGTAGACCTGCGCAGGGTGTTGAAACAGGTCGTCGCGCCTGTTGGGGGGACGGTTCAATGGCTCTATTTTCGCCAGCGCTTCGAGGGCCCCTCTGGTGGTAATTCCCGGATGGAGATTGACGAGAGCGTGTTGTCGTGTTCCGGGAGATGTCAGAAATTATATTAGCATTTCGTCAAATACGACGGGAAATTGCATGACCCTACGTTTTAATCTGCCGGGACGAGACAGAGCCCCACAGGATAGCCAAGAGTGAAGATGCATAGCGCCGCGTGGAATCTTTCCTTCACAGTTTTGCTCACAAGCATGGTTTTGTTGCTCGCCGTGTTGGCCGGATGGCTGGATTGGCGATCGCGTCGCATTCCCAACTGGCTCACAGTTCCTGCCTTGGGCGGGGGCCTTGTCGCCAACACCGTTGCCTGGGGATGGCTCGGAACAAAAGCGGCGCTAGAGGGGGCGGGGCTGGGGCTCGCCCTGTTGTTACCTTTTGTGCTATTGCGGGGCTTGGGTGCAGGTGATTGGAAGCTGATGGGAGCCCTTGGAGCGTGGGTCGGTCCAAGCCGCCTTGCCGTGTTGCTCCTGGGGACGGTATTCATAGCAGGAGCCATGGCCATATTCCAGATGATTCGTTATGGGCGAGTGAGGGAAACCTTCAAGCACGTGGTCGTTCTCTTCGGAATCGTGGCGACGTTCGGCGTGTGGGGCCAGCGCCATAACCTCACACTCGACAATCCGGCGCTGATGAAGTTGCCTTTTGGTGTGGCCGCGGCGGTTTCCACGGTTCTATTCTTTGGCACGCTATCTGCTCTCACGATTCTTCGCTCGTTGAGGTAAAGTAGCGAACCTCAAGATCGGAGGTTCGCCCAACAGACCGGAAAGAGGAATCACAAACCACCGTCATAAGGTGAACGATGGACCAGAAAAAAATGGTTGTCGGGTTGTTAGTGGCTTTGGTTTTTGGCTTGGTGGCCGCGCGCTACGTCTATACTCAGCTTCGCAACGCGAGAATGGCGGTAGGGAAAGGCGCCGTAGTGACCGGCCGCATTGTGGTGGCAGCAAAGCCTATCGTGTTGGGCGAGCGGCTGACCACCGGGGATTTACGCGAGATTCCATGGCCCGACGCCACGAGGCCCGCAGGGTCTTTTATGCGCCTCGAAGATTGCCTGGATCGCGCCTTGATCACGCCGGTAGTGGAAAACGAACTCATCCTTGAGGGTAAATTGGCGCCGAAGGAGGCTGGGGGAGGCCTGTCGGTAGCGATTCCCCAGGGCACTCGCGCCATCTCCGTTCGCGTGGATGACGTGGTTTCGGTAGCCGGATTCGTAGTACCGGGGACTATGGTTGATGTGTTAGTGACCGGCGCTTCCGCGGGTGGTGACAGCGTTACGCGCACCATTCTCCAGGACCTACGGGTGCTGGCGGTGGGGCAGAAGTCGGAGGCCGACCGGGAAGGCAAGCCGCAGACTTACACAGTGGTGACGTTGCTGGTGAGCCCCGAAGAGGCGGAAAAGGTAACCATGGCGAGCACAGAGGGGAAGATCCACTTGGCCCTGCGCAACACCATTGATACCAAAGAAATCAATCCTCCAGCGGTGAGCCGCACCAGCCTCTTCACAGGGGCGCCACCCGTTAAGCCCGAGGCTGCTCCACACAAGGTCCGCCGCGAGGCTGCTCCTCCGGCGCCTAAGCCTCCGGAGCCTTATCTAATTGACGTAATTCGCGGTGACAAGAAAGAGACACAGAGCTTTGCAGGTCAGCAGGTCCATCAATAGGCGGCGGCACATGAGAAGCGTGAAGACCAGCAAGGGGCATTACGCATTATTCGTAGGCTTTACTCTGGGGATGATGTTTGGAGGCGCGGTATTGTGGGCTCAGCAAGCTCCCCCATCCCCGCCCGCGCAGGCGGCGCAAGTTCCACAGGGGCCGGGCGAAGCCGAGACTCTGCACGTATTGGTGGGACGGTCGCTGGTGATAACCTCGCCGGCGCGCATCAAGCGCATCTCGGTGGCGGACCCCAGCATCGTCGATGCCTTGGCGGTGAGTCCCAACCAGATTCTGCTCAACGGCAAGGCGCCGGGAGCTGTTTCTCTCGTGTTGTGGGACGAGACCGGACAGAGCCAGGAGTTCGATATCAACGTCGACATCGACATCCGCGGCTTGGCCGACCAATTCCGCGAGGCCTTCCCTGACCAGCCCGTGAGACTGGAAGTGCAGAAGGACGTCGTGGTGCTCTCGGGACCGGTGTCGTCGAAGGCGGTCGCGGACAAGATGCTCGAGATGGCCAAAGTGGCGTCGGCCAAAGCCGTGAGCCTGCTGGCGGTTCCGCCTCCTGTTGCGCCCGGTGAAGTCCTACTTCAGGTCAAGTTCGCGGAAGTGGACCGCTCGGCGTTGAGCCAATTGGGCGCTAACATTTTGTTTCCCTCCGGGAAGACGATAGGTGCCGTCGGCACCGGGCAGTTTGGCCCGGCGACGCTCAATGGAGGGATCCTGCCCACGCCTGGGGCCGGCACCGCAGTTTCCACGTCTTCCGGCGCCACGACATTCACGTCGGCTGGGTTCCAGTTGAGCAATCTGCTCAACATCTTCCTGTACAACCCGCAACTGAACATAGCCACCGCCATCGCGGCCCTTCAACAACATAACCTGCTCCAGATCCTGGCAGAGCCGAATCTGCTGACCGAGAGCGGTAAGGAAGCCAGCTTTATATCCGGCGGCGAGTTCCCGTTTCCTGTCGTGCAAGGCGGCGGCGCCGGGACTTTGCCAACCGTTACCATCCAGTTCAGGGAGTTCGGCGTGCGGCTTTACTTCACACCCATCCTGACGTCGGAAGGTACTATTCATCTCAAAGTGCGGCCGGAAGTAAGCTCTCTGGATTATTCCAATGCCCTTACCTTCTCCGGCTACACGATTCCGGCGCTCTCAACGCGGCGTGTGGAATCCGAGATGGAACTCCGAGACGGGCAGAGTTTCGCCATCGCCGGGTTGGTGGACAATCGGGTGACGGAGATCGCGAGTAAGATACCAGGGCTGGGGGACATCCCCATACTGGGTAAATTCTTCCAGAGCCGCTCACTATCGAAGTCGCGAACCGAGCTGCTCGTCCTGGTCACGCCACGGATCGTCAAGCCGTTGCAGTCCTCTCAGGTGCCAGCTCCTCCTTATTACCCCCTTCCCTTCATGGCGCCACTGACGGGGGAGAAGCCCGCGCCGCCGGCAAGCGGGCAGATGACGCCGCGGAAATAAGGAGCCTTTCGAGCTTAGGAAGCTATTTTGAGGGAAATGAGATGTTGACAGCGTCGGTAGCCAGCATCGTACCCAAGAACGGGAGTTACTTGCGTGCGTGCCTGGAACAAACGGGGTTGGTGAAGTCAATCTCCGAATGGGGGATCGATCCCGCCAAGCATCCGGCGCCGGGAGAAGCGGTGCCCGATGTGGTGATTATCGACCTC
>JBELAJ010000379.1:0-8260 GCA_049508935.1 Terriglobia bacterium
TGAGGTTGAGTTCGTAAACCGGGAAGTTTCCGAACTCATTATTACCCCATGTTTCTGGGGTCCCCAAATGGTTCCTTCGAATTACAGCCCTACCGAAGCCCGCCGAAGTGCATTATTTAGGTACCAGATAAGCCGACATAACCGGCCGCGTGATTTCGTGCTTTGCAGGGCAGCTTTTGAGTGAGCCAGCCGTGGGTGCCTCGAAGCCAGCCGAAAAACCTGGCCCGCGTTGTGCAGGAAGGCGTAGATGCTCGGCCCGCATTGCGGAGCGAGAAAAGGTTTTGGCGAAGGCGGAAGTCGAAACCTACAGCGTAAGATGCTGCGCCCCCAAACCGCTATGTTTGATGACACCTTTCTGCCAACGTCCCGAACGACTTGATAAGTAGGCAGGGCTTCATCTCACTCGACCCTGCCACACTGGCCTCTCAAACCAACAGAAACGGAATCCGCTTCCAGCATTCTTCGCCGCGGATCTTAACCTTTAGGGGCAGACCAACCTGCCGCATACGACTCTACGGCCCCACGAGGGCTTGAAATACCATGGCGCGACTGAACGTCTGCATGTTCGGCCCATGGCCACCCATGCGCTGGACCATGCCAACGAGAATCACGTCATCGGCCGGGTCGATCCAGAACCAAGTGCCAGCAGCCCCATCCCAGAGAAAAGTACCTTTGCCCGTAACGTCCACAGCTTGCGCGGGGTCGGTAAACACGGCGACGTCGAAGCCATAACCCAGGCCGGGCCGAATGTGCTGGAGTCCAATTCCGAATTCGCCGGTCATAAGTTTGTCCGGCAGGTGGTTCGAAGTCATCAGTTTCACCGTTGGAGGCGCCAGCCGGCGCACGCCATCCAGTTGGCCGCCATTCAAAAGCATCTGGGCGAACCGCAGATAGTCCGCCGCCGTCGACAGCAGACCACCCCCACCGCTCGGCATGGTGGGCGGTTTGGAAAGATCAGGGGCCAGGTCGCTTTCGGGGGAGGCGGGAGTCCACTCGTTTTTGTCATTCACCTGATAGAGAGTGGCCAACCGATCCATCTTTTCCTTCGGTACGTAGAAGGCCGTGTCCCTCATCCCAAGCGGATCAAATATCCGTTCGCGCATGAAATCCGGCAGAGATTTGCCTGAGAACTTCTCCACTAGATAGCCCTGGATGTCCACCGAAAGACTATAGACCCAGCGCGTCCCGGGTTCATAAAGTAATGGTATCTTGGCCAGCTTGTTAATCATCTCCTGCAGGGTAGTGGACTGGAGAACTCGCTGATCTTAGTACAACTTATCCACCACATCGCTGCCAAAGCCGTAAGTGAAACCCGCTGCGTGAGTCATCAGCTCCAGCATCGTGGGTGGATGAACGGGATCTGCCAATATCAGCTCCCCGTTGTTATCAACGCCCTTGAAGACCTTCAGGTTGGCGAATTCTGGTATGAATTTGGAAATCGGATCGTCGGGCTGCCATCTGCCTTCCTCATAGAGCATCATCATGGCGGCGCCCGTGACTGGCTTGGTCATGGAATAGATACGAAATATGGTGTCCTTTTCCATCGGCACCCCACTGGCGAGATCCCTTTTCCCGTAGGATTTGAATTCCACAACCCTGCCGTGGCGCGCCAGAATGGTCACAATCCCGGCGAATTGCCTGTCGTCCACCTTCTGCTGCATTGCCGAGTCGAGGCGCTGCAGTCGCTCTGACGAGAAGCCCACTTGTTCTGGGTTTACACTTGGCAGGACTTGACAGGACGTCGGCTGGGCTAGCCAAGCCATGCCTAAAACGACGGCTAGGTTAGGAAGCCAGATCGAGCTAGCTCGTGACACGCGGTCGAAACCCTGATTTTGCATCGTCCACCTTCTCCCGTTCTGCTGGCTTTATCCGCCATCAAGGCCGTAGGGTAGAGTGAAATCAGCAACACAGCGCGTGGTCATCACCAGCTCGAATCATTGAAGCGACTGAGGTCGACATTATCTTCGAGTACCCCCAGGCGTAATGAAGAGACGAAGGTAAAGACCTTCGTCCCTTCATGTGGGTGCCCGCCGAACGCGTGCCTGTCGTCGGTCATGGTAATGTGTGCGTCGATTCGGCCGCGGAGTACGTAGCCATCCAACGCGATCAGATCCATCGGCACCGCGAGTTCCCCATAAGCCAGTGTCGCCGGAAGCGTGGTGTTGCCCGCGGCGTGGACGCGATAGCTGCTGACTGACCCGACGCCGCACAGGATCACTGCGTTCTTGATCTTCTCGTCCTTCACCGCCTGCCGCTCGGCAAATCCCAAACTGCATGGGCCAACGCACAGGTGTCCCCAATTGTCTTCATTACCTGCCACCTCAGTGAGGAATACCCGGCCGTCCGTTGTGATCCTTCCCAACGGCATCGTATTCCCTTACTCGCGCCCCATCATCCCGGTCCACAGGATCCCCTTGTCGGTCGCAAACGCCCACCAATTCCGAAACCGGGAGCTTGCGCCAGGCCGAGGCGTGAGTCGCGGCCACCTTTCCCCAGTCCACCACCCCGGTCTTTTTTTGATCCAACTACCGGCCTCGGCATATGTCGCGAAAATAGGTAGCCTGAAGAACAACGCAGCCCGTCCAATTCAGACGTCGTGACGAGCTCCCACCGGTCGCCATCTGACAGAAGCAAGATAGGCGTCGAACCAGACTGTTCTTAACTATCCTTGGGGATCGAGGTGCCGTCACATCCGGGTGCCACCTGGCGTAATTCCAGCAAAAAGCCTATAAGGTCTTGCGTATCCAATAATGCCCACCGCGTGCCTGGCCGAATCCCCGTTCCTGTCTGAAGGACCCCCACTTGATCCCTTGCCAAGTTCCGAACTGCCTGATCTATGTCTTCTACCTCAAAGAGGATGTGGTGAATCCCGCCGCCCTTGTGTACTAGAAACTCGTGGAAGGCATTCCTTTCCCCTTCGAGGGGTTGGATCAGTTCTAACTCCAGTGGGCCCACCTGAGTGAATGCCTGGCGGATCTTGATCCGCTCCTCTTTTCCGCGGAAGTAGTACTTGGAATCCGAGCGATTCGGCCACTCGATAAAACGGAAGGGTCCAATTCCAAAAAGCTCTTCCAACAAACGCGTCGCGCGAGCAAGGTCCTTTACCACAATACCCACTTGAACGGGACGCTTCAGTTCCGATCCGATACGAGGTGCTTTAGACGTTTCCATATAGTGCTCCAGTGTAGTTTCCGAGAAGCAACTGGACAGAGCGTTGGACGTAGCGCCGGCCTTCAGGTCGGCACTTACCGACCTAATTGTTGGCGCTACGCTGTCCAGTTGTGAACATCAGAAGAAAGTAATACTCAGCCTCCCTTGACGGATCCACCTAGGTAGTCGGTGGGCCGCAAGGGCCACCCATCAAGCGGAGCCGACGATGACCATGCCACAAAGCGTGGCCGAGATTTTTGAGCACCACGTTACCCTGGAAGCGCAAGGGGTCGATCGGATGTATCTCAGCTTTTGCGTTCGCCGGCTCCAGCCCGACGAAGGTATGCTGGGCTTCGTCCGACGACATTGCGATCACCGAATGGATTCCAAGCGGGTGTTTGATCCTCTCGGCCTATATCAATCTTGCGCAGTGATAATTCAAAGCGTCTTCAATGTCTCATTTCCGGCGATCTACGACAGTTCTAGGGTGTGGTCGGTAACCTCCCGCTCACTTCCAGCACGGTGACCGTGTGCGCCGGGAACAAATAAGAAAACGGCGTTTGCGTCACCTCAACCGTCCTGTGTGCGATGTTCACGTTTTCGGTGCTCCCGTAAGGATTAAACGCATCCCAACTCTTGCCGGCCAGCTCATAAACCTGAGCCTGCGCCGTTGACGGTTGCCAGCCTTTGAAGTTGATCTTGGTGGAGACAGCTTCATGCTGTGCGCGGTTAACCACAGCAAGGAAAAGCGTGCGCCCTTCAGGCGTTCGGGTGGCAATGGCATCGAGGGTAGGGGGCTTTATCCCGAACGATACCGAGGGAACGGTGGTCTCCGTCTTCAAGACTTCGCTTCCGATGTGGTTGGCATAGAGAACGTAAGCAAAGTAAGGCGGCGTCAGTTTCATGGCTACAGGGTTCACCTCAATGATCCCTTGCACGTTGATGAGCGAACAGTTTTCAGCCAGGTAGATGCGCTTGGCGTGGCGGAGCAGTTCGTTGAACACGCCTCCGAAATAAAGCGCATTGGCCAGACGGTACTCCGGGTCATGAGTCTCCGGCAGCCACCACGAGTTGAACTCGGTGATCGCGAAAAAGGGATGAGAAGGCAAAAGGCTGCCGGCAGCCTTAATGTTCGCGTCCAACCTATCCCTGAATTGAAGCGGCTCTGCGACGACTCCATGATAGAACTTCTGCTGATCGCAGATCGCTTCTACGCCGCGGTCGAAGCGGCCGGTGTAGATGGAGATGGCGAGCTTTTCCACAGGCAGGGCCTGCAAGAGTTCGTGGATCCACTCGGGGTTACCCACCGAGGAGGCCATGAACTGGATGGAAGGATCCACTTTGAGCATGGCGTCTTGATACGCACGGAAGCGTTCGGCATAATCAGCTATTTTTACGCCGCCCGTGTATTCCTCACTGCACAAGTTCGGGGCCTCGTTGCCGATGGCCCACAATTTGATGCCATAAGGTTCGGGATGCCCGTTTTGGGCGCGCAGGCGGCCCATGGGTGTGTCCGCGGACCCATTGGTGTACTCAACCCATTCCGCCGCATCCTGGGCCGTGCCAGAAATGTAATTGGTGGTGATGTGTCCATCGTAGCCCAACATGCGGGAAAGCTCCATGTATTCATCCGTGCCGAAATCGTTCGAATTCCACTCGTGCCAGACCGTCGACCACTTGTCAGGCCGTTTGTCGCGCGGCCCGATTCCGTCCCTCCAGTCGTAGTAATCCGCGTAGCAGCCTCCCGGGTAGCGCAGCACGGAGATATGCATGGGCCGCAGGGCTTCGATTACATCGCGCCGCACTCCGTTGATGCTGTCCGAGGGCATAAGGGAAGCTGAATCCATCCAGAAAGTGCCTACGCCTGTAAAGCCGATGCGGACGCGGCCCTGAGAAGTATCCTCGGGGGCGGTGAACTCAGCCGTGTATTTTTCCCAATCGTCGCCGGCAAGCTCGAAGTCTTTGTGAAGATAAATCGGCCCCCCCAGCTTGTCGATCTCTACGAAGCCTTTCCCTGTCCCGTGTCTACGCATGTAAACGTAAAAGGAATAACTACGGCCTTTGGCAAATTGTAGCCCGATCTGGTAAACGCTGGCGTGGTTTGAGCCATCCCCCGTGAGTTCGATGGCCTGGGATGCGCCTCCGCCGTAGTAAGTATCGTGATCGATGTAATAGCGGTCGTTCACACCGCGGCCATTCCGCAATTCCCAATATCGGGCGGTGATGCGCTCCTCCGGCACCCAGCCGGCGGAAACGCCGGCTCCGTCCCGGTTGCCTTCCTCGAACTTGCGGTCATGAAGGAACTGTGCCAGCAAACCGTCGTCAATCGTGCTGTGCTCGTGCTCGATGAACTGCCCAAAGAGATAATGAGGTACCTGTCCTGTCACCTCCTTGACGTCGACTTGGATCGAGCCCTGCATCTCGGGAGCTTGCGCCGCGCGCTGAGGCTGGGTCCTCCAGGTAAGGCAAAAGGCCGCTGCCAGGAGAATAGCGAATAACCGCAAAACCAGCTTTCGAGAAACGCTTCCTGGGGTCTGCATCGTGGGACCTCCTATGCCCAAGTTCTGTGGATCGCAATGACCACCCCTGCTTCGGGGTGCCCTGCCATCACAAGCTGAACGGATTCAATTCCTGGGAAGATAGTCTGCCAATGTTCTTGAAAAATGCGCCTTTTTTGGCTCATTACGAGTCTGCCTTTAAGGGGCGCTATGGGGGGGCTATTGAAGCGTGTCATTCCAGACTGCTTACCACGTCTTCAGGGTGTTGTGGCGTAACAGAGCCACGGCAACTGAACGCGGCTTGGGGGGATCAATTCCCGCCCAAGCCGCGAAGCTCTACCAGATGAACTTCATGGCAACTTGGCCGATTCGCGGAGCGTTCGCGGTTGTCACGAATCCAAAAATAGAGCTGTCGATGTTCCCCACCGGCGCGCCGAACTGCGCGTGGTTAAAAATATTGAAGAATTCCGCGCGGAATTCCAGCTTCTTCGATTCCGTCAAGGGGAGCTCTTTGGACAACGACATGTCCCAATTGTTCCAACCTGGCCCATGGAAGAAGCGCCGATTACTATTTCCAAGCTGCCCGACGGCCTCTGGAGTGAACAAGGAAGTGGTGAAGTAAGGATTCGTCCCGGTGGCCGGATTGGCCTTCCGGGGATCGGTGATGTTCAGGGCGCCCGGAAGGCGATTGGGCTCGTCCCAGCCATTACCCTGCCCTCCACCCCCACTCCCTGTGAGCGAGTTATCGTCGCCCTCGAGGATAAATACCGGAAAGCCAGTGGAGAAGCGCGTGATTCCGCTCAGGGCCCAGCCATTGGTCAACCGGTTGGGGTGCCAGAGCTTGTCAAAAGGAACCCGGTAGTTGTAACTCACGACAAAGTTGTTCGGAGAATCCCAGGCGGACAGCGCTTTCGAAAGCCTGGGGTTAAGTGTATTGATAATGTCGCCTTGACCTAGCCCGTTGCCGGACGCGTTATCGAGCGACTTGCTGAAGGTGTAGCCCACGAGGAATTCCAGGCGACCGGCGGTGTGGCGCAGGGAAGTTTCGAGAGCGTTGTAATTGGAGTTGGCCATGGTCGCGTCCCAGTCGTCGCTGCCGAGAGCAGCACTAAATGGAAAGCGTGTTGTGGTTATCTCTCCACCGGTGATAGGGTAGTAGGTCGTAAGTTCGCCGTAAGGACTGCAGGTGGGAGTTCCGGGCATCACTTCGCTCGGCTGGCTTAAGCTTAGGCATAGAGCTGGATTACCGGGATTTGCCTCCACGGTCGACATAAGCCGGTGGCCTTGCGTCCCAACGTAACTCAGCGAGAGTAATGTTGCTGTCCCGAGTTGCCGCTCAAAAGAGAAATTGTAGTGCTCAGCATAAGGGACGCGGTTCCTGATGAAGAAGGTGGGCGAACTGCTAATGGGCAAGTACAATGCCCAGTTGAGGGCGTTGTCGGGATTGTTGGGTCCCGAGTTGTAGGGAGGCCAGGGAACGGGGAAGCGGTTGCCATAGTTGGATCCGGTTGGACGTACAATCCAGGGGTTCGCAAACATGGGCAGGGCAGGACTGGACCAATAGTATCCGAACGGAGCGTTGCCTGAGTTCTGTGACTCCATGCGCTCTTCGAAAGACGAATAAAAAATGCCATAGGCGGCGCGGATGCTGCTCTTGCCAGATCCTCCCAGCAATTTACCTAAGAAGCCGCTTTGGACAGTGGGAGAAAAGGCGAGACCTAAGCGTGGGCCAAAATTATCGTAGCGAGTCGGGGCGAGCGTGGTAGGAACCCCAGGATCACCGGCGGCCACCCAGCCTGTTGGTGAACCCGGAAATGTCTTCGATTGGAGGCCAGGGACCAGCGCGTTTTGATTGTTGTGCTCCTCCCACCACGGCATCATGACATCCCAGCGCAGTCCATAATTCAATGTGAGGCTCGACTTGGCCCTCCAGCTATCCTGAACGTACAGGCCGTAGATGCGGCTGCGATCATACATCTGCTCGTTGGAGCCTTGGCCGTAGTATACGGGTGCCCCAATTAGGAAGTCAGCGAAATCCACACCTGTTTCGCTGCCGTTAAACGAGAACCCTCCATTTTCGTCAACAGGGAAGTGCCACTCGACCTGGGCATAACTGAAGTTCCCTCCGAGTTTCATCGTGTGCGTGCCCATCACCTTTGAAAAGTTGTCCGCTACCTGGTAAATATTGTTGAAAACGTAATCAGGCCATTCACCGGCACCGATGCTGAAATTGTTGAGACCGACGTCTTCAACGCTCTGGCGGGGATTGTTTGGATAGATGCCAGTAAAGCCCTGCGAAGCAAGTGTAACCCCCAAATTGAACCCGCCAAGCGGAATACTGGTATCCTGGACGACGCGCGTAAAATAAAGATGGAGCTCGTTGACCGCACTTGGGCCTAACGTCTTGGTGACGCCCAGGTTGACCATCTGGTTTCTGCCGTTGTTACCTGTGCCGAATCCCGGAAAGCTGCTCCCTCCACCATATGGATTAACGGCTCTGCGCAGGAATTTGGCATAGAGGGCGATTGACGGGGTTTTCAGCGAACGGGGTTTCTCGTTAGACTGGGAGGTGTGAGAGACAACGACTGGACGAAGATTCTGGGGTGGCCGGG
>JBELAJ010000038.1:0-25688 GCA_049508935.1 Terriglobia bacterium
GACTGGCGGGAGCGAGCCCAATCCACCAGAATCCGCCGCATCGCTTGGGCGCACACGGCAAAGAACTGAGCGCGGTTCTGCCAGCTTGTATGCGTAGAATCCACGAGGCGCAGGTACACCTCATTAACCAGAGCGCTGGTTTGAAGGGTATGGCCCGGGCGTTCGTCAGCCAAGTGTCGCTGCGCCATGCGGTGCAGCTCGTCGTAAACCACTGGCACGAGCCTATCGAGCGCGCCTTGCTCGCCTTCGCTCCAGGCCCGTAGCAGTTGCGTCACCTGACCGGCCGATGGCCCCGTCATGCGACCACCTCCTAACTCGTCCGGGATGAGTGCAGGTTATCACACGCGTCCGGTGTCGTCCACAGGCGATTGGATAGTGGCTGTGCGGCACAAAAGGCGGCAAGAATCCGCAGATCTCTCAGATTACACAGAAGGAGGAGCGAAGACTTAGGACACGACCTATCTGGAGTGCCGTCGTTCCGCAGCCTCCTAATATGTGCAATCTGCGAAATTTGTATATTCTTCCCATTCTTGTGTCGTGCACCCCATTCGCCCGTATCTCGCCCCACAAAAAAGATTTCTTCCTACCCTTACAGTTTTCGACTGTCTTTTCCGCCTTTATAGGATGAGGGCAACCAGGAACAAATGCTGGAGCTATCTCACCTCGATCGTGTCCTGGGGATGTACCCGGCTGTCGAACCGGCCCACAACGCCTTGGCCGGGTGGATGCCGGTTGCCATAGGGAACTAGTTGTCACACCGTAGCGGGGATCAGTGTCCAGGCGAGGAAATGACGAAAAATCAAATTCCCAGAGGAGGTTTACAAACCATGAACGACCGATTTGCTTTCTCAGTGTTCTGCCCAACAGCGAGACGGAACGTAATGCTGGCACTCTGTCTGGCCTTGTGCACAGTGGCGCCGAAACTGTCCGCACAGGAGCGCAAGAGTATCCTGATCGAGTTCGATGCCCCCGGGGCGGTCAACGGGACGAATGGGTGGGCCCTCAACCCGGCAGGCGTGGTCATCGGATCTTACGAGGATGCCAACTACGTGGAACATTCTTTTCTGCGTGCGCCGGATGGCACCTTCACCACCTTCGATCCCCCGGGCGCCGTGAACGGATCCGCGCCCGAGGCGATCAACCCGCAAGGCGCGGTCACGGGTATATATCTCGACGCGAGCCTTGCCCCGCATGGCTTCCTCCGGGCGCCCGATGGCACCTTCACCAGCTTTGACGCTCCGGGAGCGGGCCCCGGTCCGTGTTGCATCGCAGGAACAGTAGCATCCGACAGCATCAATCCGTCGGACGCGATTACGGGGTACTACTATGACGTGAATTCGGTGGTCCACGGCTACCTTCGTGAGCGAGATGGGACCTTCACCACCTTCGAAGCACCCGGCGCTGGGACTGGGGCCTTCGAAGGCACGTACGCCTTGAGCATCAACCCCGCGGGCACAATCCTGGGGTCTTACGGGCCGGGCTCCCACGGATTCCTGCGCACCGCCGACGGCAACTTCACGAACTTCGACCCGCCGGGCGCTATGTTCATAGCACCTGCCAGTATCGACCCGGCGGGCGAGGTCGCGGGGTACTACGGTGACGCCAACTACGTGGATCATGGCTTTCTGCGGGCTACGGACGGCGCCCTCACCACATTCGACGCTCCGGGCGCAGGCATAGGCACGAACTTCAATCAGGGCACTCTCGCCAAGGGCATCAACCCGGCTGGGGTGATCACGGGATACTACGTGGATGCAAGTAATGTGGCTCACGGCTTCCTGCGCGCCAGAGACGGCGCCTTCATCACGTTCGACGCTCCGGACGCGGGGGCGGATTACAACGGGGGCACTTTCGCCGTCGGCATCAACCCAGCGGGCGTGATCACTGGATTTTACTATGACGCCGACTTTGTGTCTCACGGGTTCGTGCGGATCCCGTGACCCAACCGCCTGAATCGCTTGCGGAATGGAGCCACCAAGAAAGGCGAGAACTCAAATTCGATGAGGAGGTTGACAAACCATGGAGAACCGATTTGCTTTTTGCGCGATGCCAACTTCACAGGCCCGGGCCGGTCCCAGAAATCTGGCCCATCGGTGTGGCCCATCGAAAGCTTGCTCTCCCGGGTAATTAGCGGAGGACAATTCACAGAATTCTATTTCTAACTACCGAAACACTGGCAGACACAACCCAAAAGGAGAATAACCGATGATGACGAACCATAGTGCTCTTTACCGATTCTGTTCGGCACTTCGACGGAAAGGAGCGCTCGCCCTTTGCCTGGCCTTGTGCATGCTTGGGCTGGGCCTTTCCGCGAGCGCCCAGCAGGGCACCTTCATTACCATCGACGCACCGGGCGCTTACCAAGGGACCTACGCCTCCGCCATCAGCGCAGCAGGCGATATCACCGGATACTATCAAGACATAAATGGGGTCGTTCACGGCTTCGTGCGGTCCGCCCACGGCAGGATGACCACCTTCGACGCGCCGGGCGCCGGCACGAGGCCTGCCCCTACTTCTGACTCCTGGCTCCTGACTCCTGATCCTCCATCTGCTTGCGCAGTGACTTCACGGCGGCGCTGAGCACATTCGGTCCCACTACGTTCATCAATTGCAGGCCGAGAATGCGGACCTTGATCGCCGGGTCGATGGTCGGGTCTTTATCAAGCAGGGCGAGCGCCTGGAGCATTTTCTGCTGATCCTCGGCGGCGACGTTCTGCATCAGGGCCAGGCAGTAAGGCGGCAAACCTTCAATCGCCTTACGATAATCGATACCTTCCATCAGGTCGGCCACGGAGTCGCTGCGCGCCCGGGCGCGGAGGCGGTCCACTTCCCGGTCGGCGGCATCGCGGAATACTTGCAAGAAGCTGATGGGGCCTACGGCGACATCGCGGTCGCCGACGCGCACGGTGAACAGCGAGCTGCGGAACAGCGCCATGGCCCCGGTGCCGGCGATGCCCACTTGCGTCCAACGCACCGGAGCGTCGCCCGAAGTGACGCCGAAATGCCAGTTGAAAACATGGATAACAAAAAGGGCGGCGATCGAGGCGGCGATATTGATGAGGATATAGAAACGCGCAGGCCAAGTGTGAATCGCTCCGGCTGGCGCGTCACGGTAGCGGGAAACGAGCTCGCCGCTGCCCACCAGCGCTCCCAGAATTGCTACGATGGCGTAGTCCAACCAAGCAATGTCCATGGTTGCTTCCGGGTCAAGTCGCGCTTATGCGGTCCTGGCAGGTTGGGCCAGCCGCGAGATGTTCTCACCGAGCGGGGTGAGGCTGGCAGTTTCGTGACCGGGCTCGCCGGAGACGGTGAGATAACCTGAGTTGGCCAGGTCCTTGACCGCCGCGGCAAATGCGCCGAAGGGCATTCCACTCGCAGTCTGTAAGTCGGCCAGCGCCATTTGCCCAGTCTCCGCCAGCTTAAAGAGGAGCGAAAGCGGCGAGGCGCCCGCAGCGTTAGGCTCTGAGGGCTGGAGCCGCTGCTTGGCTTCAAGGTAAGCTGTAAAGCTGTCTGGCCTTGCGCGTTCCATGAGCTTCGCCTCCGCACTCATTCTATCATCACGTGGCAGTCGCGCGCGACGTTTCTTTCCCCGCTTCCGCAGACCGGGTACGCTCTCTTACGCACTCCGGGCAACTTGGCCGGCGCTGCTTCGCTTAATATGGCGTTTCGGTTACAGAATGCATCCCGCCCGCAAAGTCGCCTGCCCAGGATATGGCTGCCGGCCAAGATAAGTCCTGTGTGACGGCGTAGTATTTACCTACCACAGTTCAGATTGACGGTAAATCGGCCGCCCTACGAGGTGACCTCGGCGGAACAACTAGGACTTGGGGGCAGGCAGGGTCTCATCTTCCGGCCGCGTGCCGCCCGAGGACATTTGGTCAAAGTCAATCGCATCGGCGTGGTCTGGCTAGGCCGAGCGACGAAATCCTGGAGAGTCGCTTCACTTTTTACGTACTTTTTACTTGACAAACTCCGGGAGGCGTGCTAGCCTATAAGTGTGGTCATTTTGTGGACACATCGTCGTAGACGGGCGCCGGAAACCGATCAGTCGCGAGGGTGGGCGGGAAGCTCCCACCGAGAGGGCAAAGCTGGGAAATACAAAAAATGAAAAATAGTGGGAACGAAGCTAAGAAGTACTTGAAAACAAAGGACATCACTTTTTTTAGTGATGCAAATTGCGCGCATTTTGCGCGCAAATCTGCATCAATCGAACGCTGAAAGGAACAAAAACACCACATTTTGCGCAAAACCAAGCTGAGACTGTCGAGTCGAAGGGCGGGATCCGGAAAGTGACAAATTGTCGGCTACACCGGCTCTGGATTTGCCGGTTCGTGCTCGTCGACCGACGCGTGCCGGGAACCGCCTCTACATCCAATGAGTTAGGGACATAAAGAAGCAGTGTAATAACCCCCAAATCTCGGCATCAACTCCTCGGGCCCTATCCCCACCGTACATTTAACCAGCTTAAAACCAATAAGTTACGAGATCAATCCGGCAAATGTTCCAATCTTGGCCCGCCTCTTGCTCCATTCCGCTCTCATGGTGGAGGCGGTTCGATGCCACCAAGGCGGTCAGCCCCCGTGGGGATAAGCAGAACGAAACGCCGCAAAGCACATTTGAGGCACATGCCATGAAAAAAGTGATCATTCTTGGTGCGGCAGGCAGGGACTTCCACAATTTCAACGTGGTGTTCCGGGACGATCCTGCTTACCGAGTGGTGGCGTTCACGGCCACGCAAATACAGAACATCGAGAACCGAGCTTATCCCCCGGGACTGGCGGGAAAGCTCTACCCCAGCGGAATCCCGATAGTCCCGGAAGCTGAGTTGGAAAACACGCTTCACAAATATGGTGTGGGCGCGGTGGTTTTTTCATACAGCGATGTTTCGCACCAAACGGTCATGCACTTGGCGTCGCGGGCGGTGGCGGCGGGGGCCGATTTCTGCTTGCTGGGGACGGAACGCACACAGTTGGCTGCGCAGGTGCCGGTGGTTTCCGTGTGCGCGGTCCGGACCGGCTGCGGCAAGAGTCCAGTGTCGCGGCGCGTGGTCGAGGAATTGCGCGCCCAGGGCCTGGCGCCGGTGGTGGTGCGCCATCCCATGCCTTACGGCGATCTGGCCGCGGAGCGCCTCGAGCGCTTTGCCACCCTTGAGGACATGGAACGATACGGCTGCACGATCGAGGAGATGGAGGAATACGAGCCGCACATCCGGCAAAACGCCGTGGTGTATGCGGGTGTGGATTACGAGGCGATTCTGCGCCAGGCGGAACGCGAAGCCGACGTGATCCTCTGGGACGGCGGCAACAACGACACTCCCTTCTATTGCTCCGATCTCGAGATCGTGGTCGTCGATCCTCACCGGGCCGGGCACGAAATGAGCTATTACCCCGGGGAAGTGAATTTCCGGCGCATGCGGCGTGGCCCAGGAAGGCGAAGTCCGCGTGAAGGCGTGGTGGCGCGGGCGTCTCGCCCGCACCACAGGTGTTTTGGAAAGCAGAAGAAAGGATTCATCCATGCGCAGACTCAAGCTTGTGACCCAGGCTGATAAGGAGACTCCGTTGCCGTCACGGCCTTCCGCGCTTGCCCATCGGCACGTGGTCTCCTTGCACGACTTGGCTCCTGCGGAGGTTGAATACCTGCTCAAGCTGGGCCAATGCGTGAAAGCCCAACCGAGCCGCTTCAAGAACGCACTCGAGGGCAAGAGCCTGGCGATACTATTTGAGAAGCCCAGCCTGCGGACGCGCGTGAGCTTCGAAGTCGGCATGGAGCAACTGGGCGGGAAGGCCCTGTACCTGGGTCCGCAGGAAGTTGGCCTGGGGAAGCGCGAGTCAGTGAAGGACGTGGCGCAGAGTCTCTCGCGCTGGGTGGATACGGTGGCGATCCGTGCTTTCGCTCATCAGACCGTGATGGAGTTTGCTGCCAACGCTTCGATTCCGGTCATCAACGCTCTCTCCAACTTCGAGCATCCTTGCCAGGCGCTGGCCGACTACTTTACGCTGCTCGAACACAAAGGGCCCTTGGAGGGCAAAACACTCGTCTGGGTGGGCGACGGCAACAACGTGGCTCATTCGCTCATTTACGGCGCCGCGAGGCTGGGAGTGCGCATGCGCATCGCCACGCCGGCGGGCTACGAACCGGACCGCTCCGTCGTGGCCGACGCGAAACGTGAGGGCGGGGACATCACTCTTACTCACGATGCCCTCGAGGCCGTGGCCGGCGCGGACGCAGTATACACCGATGTCTGGATCAGCATGGGCCAGGAGGACGAAGCCGACACGCGCCAGCGCGTCTTTCGCCCTTACCAGGTAAACTCCGAACTGCTGCGCAACGCCGGGCCTCAGGTGCTTTTCATGCACTGCCTGCCGGCGCGCCGCGGCCAGGAAGTGACGGACGAGGTCATGGATTCACCTCGCTCCATTGTCTATGACCAGGCCGAGAACCGCTTGCACATTCAGAAGGCAATGCTGCTGGCACTGCTCTCTTGAGAGACCGCTATGCCCACCGCTGTTGTCGCCATTGGCGGCAACTCCCTGATCAGACCCGGCGAGAAGGGCACACTCGAGGAACAAAGGTCGAACCTCCAGACCACCTGCGAGGGCATCGCCGCGGTGCTCTCCGCCGGTTACCGCACGGTGGTCACCCACGGCAACGGGCCGCAGGTGGGTGACGCACTGCTGCGCTCCGAACTCGCCGCAGGACAAGCGGAACCGCTGCCCATGGACGCGTGCGTGGCTGAAACGCAGGGAAGCATCGGTTATCTGTTGCAGCAGATGCTCCAGGAAACCCTGATCAAATGAGCGTTCCCGCCGAAAAGTCTGATCGGCGCCTGATGCGCCAAATGTTCGGGGCGATTGCACCTCGCTACGACTTTGTCACTCACGTCTCCTCTTATGGCATGGACCGTGGCTGGAAACAGCTCGCAGTCCGCAAGGCCGCGTTGCCGGACGGCGCGTTGGTCCTCGACCTGGCCTGCGGCTCGGGCGACTTCTCCCAACTCGTTCTTCAATCGCTGCCTGCCGCCACGGCCGTCGCCGCCGACATTACTCGACCGATGCTGGAGACGGCGCGGCGGCGGTGCCGCTGTAGGGTGATCGGCGCCGATGCCATGTCGCTTCCCTTCCCCGACGGCCTCTTCGATTGCGTTTTTGTTGGTTACGGCCTGCGCAACTTCCCCAACTTGAACTCCGCGCTCGAAGAGATTCGCCGCGTCACCCGGCCGGGCGGAATGCTGGTGAGCCTGGATTTCTTCCTGCCTGCCAATCGCCTTTGGCGCAAGCTCTATCTCGGATATCTCTACGCCCAGGGTGCTTTCTGGGGCCTGCTACTGCACGGTCGTCCCCGCCTGTACACTTACATACCCGATTCTCTCCAAGGCTTCATGACGATCGAAGAATTCACTTCCTTGCTGGAGCGAATGGGGTACGGGCGTGTTGATGCGCAGTCTTATATTTCCGGCGGTATCGGCTTGCATTGGGCCGTCAAATCGTAGCGCAGCCCTGCTTCCCAAGGTCTGCGGTTTTCTAAGGGGCAAGGATTGCGCGGTGAAGCGGCGTTCTTCAAAAACAGGGTGTAAACTAAACAGTTGACATTATCGATTCCCAGGGATATAGTTGAAAAGTGATTGGCAGTTTCCGGCATAAGGGGCTCGAGGAAATTTACCTCACGGGCAAGACAAGCCGAATCGGCCCCCAATACGTCAGGAAGTGCGTGCGAATTCTTCAGTCGCTCGAGGTGGCGACACACTCGGAGGAGATGAACGTGGCCGGCTACAGGTTCCACCGCCTGCACGGCAGGCCCGAGAGGTGGTCGGTGCGAGTCACCGGAAATTACCGCCTCAGCTTCGCTTGGTCAGGCGAGAACGCAGAGGCCGTTGATTTTGAGGATTACCATTAGGAGGGAAACCTTGGATCGTAAGAACGGATTGCCCCCTGTACATCCAGGCGAGATTCTCAGGGAAGATATTCTTCCCGAGGTCGGACTGTCGGTCACGGCGGCGGCAAAAGCACTGGGCGTGTCGCGCCAGATGATGCATGACATCTTGGCTGAGCGGAGACCTCTGTCTGCGATCATGTGCCTGAGGATTTCCCGCCTCCTGGGCAGCACTCCCGAATTCTGGATGCGCCTGCAAGCGGAGTACGACCTGAAGAAGGCCGCCCAAAACAAGAAAGTCATGAAACGCGTGGCGCAGATCGTGCCGCTGCAGCCAAAGCAAGAAATCCGTGCCTGAGCAGGCGGGCGGGACGCCCGCGCCACACTCACCGCGAGTCCAGAAAATGCGAATCAAATCCCTCACTCTTCTATTTATCTTCGGCTTGCCGCTGCATTTGGTGCGCGCGCAGGGGACGGTACCCACGTTTAAGCGCACGGTCGGCCAGGACACCTACACCTTGGTCGGACGCGACCCGTCGCAAGGCGGCGTCACCGAGATTCCCACCGTGCTCGTTCCTATCGCGCTGTCCTTCGAAACGAAGAAGACCGGCGGCACGCCTTTCATCTTGGACGCAACGCCAGACGTGGCGGGGCTGATTGGCTCGCCGATATTTGCCAAGTTCGACTTTCCCTCTGGAGGCAACACGCAGTACGCCGACGCGATGCTGCGCGCCACCTTTCCTTCGGCAAGCGCCTGGCACACACTGCTGGCCAAGCCGGACGTGAATGCGGTGAAGATCGCCATTCCCGCCGGCTACGGCTACGTGCTCACTTCGAAGAAGACCAGCGCCTCGTTTGGCGTTATGGATCTCGAGTTCGTCGAGAAAGAGCTGTTCAAGCAGATTCCCAAACAAGAAGGCAAGCTGGTGATCGCCGTGACGCATAACACCACGTTCTATGCGGATGCAGATGCAACGGTCTGCTGCATTTGGGGCACGCACGGGATCGACTCGGGCACAGGAAACTCCTTCGTACTGGGCTCGTATCTCAGCTCCGCGCCGAGTGCCGTCGAAGACCAGGACGTGCAGCCGCTGACGCAACAACTCGGTGAGTTCATCAACGATCCTCTGTTCGACTCGTTGCTCGGCCTGCACAACCGCAAAGGTCCAGGAAACAACTTCCCTCGCTGGCTGCGTCCCGCTTCGATGCGTCCTGGCGATGAGGGACCTTGTGGCGGCTCCGGCGTTGCCTCCGCGTACTTCCTGCTCGAACCCACGGATACTAACCCCAAGAACAATTTCCCCGCCTCGCAGGCATTCGTGGCCAAGACGGCCAAAGCTCTTTATCACCTTCAAAATGTAGCCCTGCTGCCCTGGTACACCGGCGGCGCGGAAGGACTCGGCAAAGCCTACAGCTTTCCCGATGCGCAAGCGCTCGCTGAACCTGCCAAGCCATGCCCGGCGCGTGGCCGGTGGCGTGGCGCGCCTGCACAGCCCACAGCTACGGCTGTCCCAATGAGCGGCTCGCCGAACGGCCATTGGCTGATCGGCTACTGGGCCGGCTACGGCGGTCCTGGTTCTACCTTGCCGCTCCGCGAGATTTCGCCACAGTGGGACGTGATCATTGTTGCTTTTGCCACCCCGGATAAGAACGCGCCGGAAGGAACCTTGACGTTCCACACGCCCGAGGGCTACCAGACCGAGCAGTTCAAAGCGGACATCGCTTACATGAAGAGTCAAGGCAAGAAAGTGATGATTTCGCTCGGGGGCGGCGGTGTGTACGTCACGCTCGACGGCCCGCAGAGTGTGCCGAATTTCGTCTCCTCGGTCACACGCATCGTCGCTGATTACGGCTTCGACGGCATCGACATTGATTTCGAAAGCCCGTCTCTCAACCTTGCCCCCGGAGATTCAGACTTCAAGAATCCCACCACGCCATCGGTAGTGAACCTCATCTCGGGCCTGCGCCAGTTGCGCGAGCATTTCGGGCCTGGTTTCATGATCAGCCTGGTGCCGGAAGGGACTCAGATTCCCTCCGGTTACCCGAGCTATGGCGGCCAGTTCGGCTCCTATCTGCCCATCACCTATGCCATCCGAGATATTCTCGCGTTCGTCGATGTGCAGGACTATAATACGCCGCCACTGGAAGGTCTGGATGGTGAAATCTATCAGCCGGGCACAGTGAACTATCACGCCGCCATGACCGAACTTCTGCTTCGGGGGTTCAACGTTGGTGGCGATCCTAAAGAGTTCTTTCCACCTCTCCCTGCCGACAAGATCGCCGTCGGTTTCCTCACCGGAGACGCCACGCCAACCGAAGTCACCGAAGCGATGGACTACCTCATCACCGGCAGAGCTCCGGCAGGAACCCAGTACAAGTTGCACGCACCCGGCGGGTACCCGAGCCTGATCGGCGCCATGTTCTGGACAATCAACGACGACCGCCGCGGCAATTACAATTTCTCCAATGCGGTCGGCCCAGAACTCCACTCCTATCGATGAATCGTAGGGGCAGCCCTTCACGAAACGAGCCGGTAGGGGCGAGGCGCCGCCTCGCCCTACCAGTCCTGCCCGTCGTTATCGACGGACAGGGTGATACTTTGCCGCTTGTAATGCTCATCGCGAAGGCGTATAAAGAGCCAAGTTTTCACCTAGGCTTTCGATACAACGAAATAAAGTGATATAATGTAACTACAAAATGGAATGTACGAAGAATGCGCTTTGAGTGGGACGAAATCAAAAATCGACGAAATTTGAGGAAACACAGGATTAGCTTCGAAGTTGCAAAACTGGTTTTCGACGACCCTCAGGCGCTGAGCGACCGGGAACGCGAAGTGGAAGGCGAGGAGCGATGGCAGGCGGTGGGCGTAATAGTTGGTACGGTCACTGTTATAGTTGCTTACACATGCCGACGGGAGGACGACGAAGAAGTGATCCGAATCATCTCGGCTCGAAAGGCCAGTCCGGCAGAGAGGAGAGCTTATGAAGAAGGTCAATGGCCGCGTGGCTCGGCAAATTGAAAATCTTCGCAAAATGCGGGACGAGGATATCGACTTTAGCGATATCCCGGAGAAGCCAGACTGGAGCAAAGCCGTCAGGGGCAAGTTTTACCGCCCCGTCAAAGAATCCCTGACGATTCGGATCGATGCCGACATTCTCGCTTGGCTTAGACAACAGGGGAAAGGGTACCAGACACGGATTAACGCCCTATTGAGAGGGTCCCTCGATGGCTTGGTGTCCAACAGGATTCGGCTCCGTGTGACGGAGGTTGGTGTGTGGCCCCGGAGAGGAAACCGTCATGCACACTGATGCGCCGCCTTTCACGACCTCAACCAGTCCTCTCAGAATTCCAATGCTACCTACCGATTGGGCGGAGCGCCAAACCCGGGAGCTTCTGTCCATCCCCTTTGTTAGCGAATTTGTGTTTCGAAACATGCGCACCGTGGATGGCAAAACGCCTCACCAAGCAGGCGACTTCTTGATCCTCCACCGAGGGACTGGCATTCTAGTTGAGCAAAAGTGCCAACAAGATCCGACGGCGAGGAACATCGAGAAGACGGCACTGTGGGCGCGGAAGAATGCAAGGGCTGGCTGGAAGCAGTTGCGTAGAGCGCTAACACGCCCTAAGGACAGACCTGTGTGGTGCGATCATCAACGCCGGGGGCGCGTTGAATTCCCGAACGGCCTGCCTGTAATTCGTCACGCGCTCGTGATTGTCGACGTATTCCAAACAGTTGACCTGCAGTCCGATGCGCATGAGCTGCCGCTAGAATTTCGTAACGTGCCGATTACATACTTGTCGGTGAACGACTTTCTGAATCTGGCTGTGAGCTTGAGAACCGTATCGGAACTCGCCGAGTACCTTGCCGCGAGGCGATCGCTGCCGCATCGTGACCTCCGAGTCATTGGCGATGAGAAGACTCTTTTTTGTTTTTATCTTTTGAACGGCGGCTCATTCGCGGGTTACCTAGGCAAAGACGATGCCCGCATAGCCATCACCAGCCAGGGGTATCGTCTGGGACAGCTGCTCGAACGGAAGGCGGAGTCCGACCATTACTCGTTGTTAATCGAGTACGTCGCAGACAGTTTTGCCGCTAACCACCCCAAGTTTGAGGTTGGGCCCTTCCCAAGCGCGCCCGACGACCGCGTCGATCATGCCCAACGGATGATTAATTCCCTGGAATTGCAAGCTGAACTTGCTGACCTCCGGCGGGGGGAGCGTGCCGAATTGGGTCGGGCGTTCGATTCCGTAATTCAGAGGCTTTTGAACGAGAAGGACGGATTCGTGTTCAGGGCCGTCTGGCTGGACTCCAAGCCGGATTGGGTGTATGTGTTCGCCGCATCGAAGAACATAAATCCCTCCGAACTCCGGTCCAGAACGATTGCCTTAGGGCGCGGAGCCATGTCTTACTACGAAAAGCGCAGATGTCTGCTTGTACTTGATCGCGACGGCCGCAGTATTGTGACAAGTTTATTTCGACCTGAATTCACTCCAACTCTCGCCGACTTTGAAGTGGGACAGCGTCTATTCGGACACCTGAGGATTACCACGACACCTCTAGAAATTGCGCCCGAGAGCCGTGTTTAGACCGTATTGACTGCTTACGGAAACGCGACGGAGGGTACATTCATCGGCGGGTCTGCGCTAGGCTCACGGGTCGTCATCGCCAGTTCGAATCATCGAAGCGGCTGAGGTCGACGTTGTCGTCGAGCACGCCCAAGGTAACGATTGCGAAGGTGAAGACCGTGGTTCCTTCGTGAAGGTGTCCGCCGAAGGCCTTCTGGTCGTCAGTCATGGTGATATGGGCGTGGATCCGGCCGCCCAGGACGTACCCATTGACCGCGATCAGGTCCATCGGGCCTGCGCGCTCGGTATAGGCCAGCTTCGCCGGCAGGGTGGTGCTGCTCACGGCATGGACGTGATATCGGGTGACTGACCCGACACCGCTCAGAATGACAGCGTTCTTGATCTTTTCGTTTTTCACCGCCTGCTGCAAGCCGCCTAACAGATCCGTGTTGTACTTCAAGCGCACCAGCACGACGCGCTTGATCTCGCTAGTGACGGTCACCACATCCGGGGGCGACTGAGCCGCTGTAAACGCCGGCAGCCCCGCCAGTACCAAGATCGACGCAGCCCAACAGAGAGCCCTTTTCATGATCCACCTCCAAATCCAAGGTTAGGTGAGGCAGGGTGCAAGCGCAAGGGGTGGACAACCCCGACAGGCTGGCAAGCGCCCCGACAGGTCGGGGCGCTACGAGTCTTACTACCGCTTGGGCAAGCCCCCGTCGACGGGAACCTAAAGGCACAAAGCTGCGTATAATCAGGTGCTAACCAGGAGTCGCAAATGCAGCTCATCATTGAGGGCGTAGGAAAACTCTACAAAGGCAAGGTCTGGGGGTTGCGTGGATTCAGCCTGAAACTCGAGCATGGGGTCTTGGGTCTGCTGGGGCCGAATGGCGCGGGCAAATCCACTCTCATGCGCATCCTCGCCACCGTGACACGAGCGACGGAGGGCCGAGTGATCTGGGACGGCACCGACATCGCGAAGTCCCCGGACACGGTCCGGTCCGTGTTGGGCTATTTGCCTCAGGACTTCGGCTTGTACCCGAACCTGAATGCGATGGAGTTTCTTGAGTATCTAGCGGCCGTGAAACGCATCGACGCCTCGGCCGCCCGGAAACGCATTTCCGAACTGCTCGAGTTGGTGAATCTCGCGGATGCCGCGCGTCGGCCCTTGGGGGGCTATTCCGGAGGCATGCGGCAGCGGGTGGGAATTGCGCAGGCCTTGCTGAACGACCCGCGGCTGTTGATCGTGGACGAACCGACGGCCGGGCTTGATCCGGAAGAGCGCGTCCGGTTTCGCAACCTGCTCTCGGAGCTTTCTGGGGAGCGCATTGTGATCCTTTCGACCCACATCGTCTCCGACGTGGAAGCGGTGGCGACCGACATTGCGTTAATCGAGCATGGCGGGCTCGTCGTGCATAGCGCCCCGGAAGCGCTCCTGCAATCGGTCAATGGCCACGTATGGGAGATTGTAATACCTAGTTCAGAGCTCAGCGAACTTCGTAAGCACTATCTGGTAAGCAACACAGCGCACCGCAGCGACGGAGTCCACGCCCGCGTCGTGGCGGACCACCCCCCGGCGGCGTCGGCGCGCCCTGTTGAGCCGACGCTGGAGGACGCCTATCTTAGCGCTCTCGCGGCCCGCCGCAGCCAAACAGCTTCGCTCGGAGGCGCAGCGTGAGCATCCGCGCCATTTATCATATTGCCCGAGCTGATTTCCTCGAGCGGGTGCGGCGGTACAGTTTTCTCGTGACGCTGCTCTTTGCCGTCTATCTCGGCTACGCCGCAGCCACGGGAAAGATCGCCTTGCGGCTTGGCGATTACCGCGGCGTCTACACCTCGGCCTGGATCGGCGCGCACATGGCCATGGTGGCCTCCTTCTTCATCTCGTTGGTCGGCTTTTACGTAGTGAAGAATGCGATCGACCGGGATCGCGCCACCCGGGTGGGAGAGATTCTGGCTGCCACGCCGCTTACACGCGCCGTCTACCTTCTGGGCAAGTGGCTCAGCAACTCCACAGTTCTCAGTGTGCAGGTTGGCGTGCTGGCCTTGGCTTCCGTGGTCATGCAATTCGTGGTGGCGGAAGACCCGCACGTTGACCTCTGGGCTCTACTCTCGCCTTTCCTGTTGCTGGCTCTGCCGGCGATGGTCGTAACGGGGGCCCTGGCGGTGCTGTTCGAGTCTGTGCCGGTCCTGCGCGGCGGCGTCGGCAATGTTGCGTGGATCTTCGGATGGTGCACGATGGCCGCCTTGCCCGCCATCACCGGTCATGAATGGCTCGATTACACCGGCCTTTTTACCCTGATGCCGAGCATCACGCGCGCGGCGAGAACCGCGATCCCTGGTTATAACGGAGAATTCGCATTCCAGCTCGAGGTCAGCCGCAAAACGATTGTGGCCGGCGGCCTTCGCTGGCCTGGAATCCGGTGGGACCTTGCGCACGTGTTTTTGCGCCTGGAATGGATTGGGATCGCCGTCGCATTCGTAATGTTTGCGGCGCTGTTTTTCGACCGCTTCGATCCTGCGCGCAGTCGCGCGTCGGCTCGGGCCGGGCGTCGGGCTCGACAACCAGCCCCACCACCCCTCAGTCCCCACCTCAGCGAGGAGGGGAGTAGCGCTGCTCCTGTCGCGGCCTCTCGCGGTCACGTGGTCGCGCACCTGACCCCGCTCTCCTGCACGCGAAGCGGGGGTTTTCCCGGGATGCTCATGGCGGAGTTAAGGCTGGCGTTTAAGGGATATTCCTGGTGGTGGTACGCGGTGGCCGGTGGACTGCTTGTGGCGCAGTGCGCCGCTCCACTTGAGGTTTCGCGAGGCCCCTTGCTGACTGCAGCGTGGATCTGGCCCATACTCCTGTGGTCGGCTATGGGGGCGCGCGAAACTCGCCACGGGACTGAGCAGATCGTCTTCTCCTGCCCGGGGGTTCTGCCGCGGCAACTTCCCGCCGCGTGGCTTGCCGGAGTGCTCATTTCGGTGGTCACGGGTGGGGGAGTTGCCGCCAGACTTCTGGTCGCGGCCAACTACCAGGGCGTCTTAGGCTGGTTCGCCGGCGCGCTTTTTATCCCCAGCCTGGCGCTGGGGCTTGGGGTCTGGACAAAATCCAGCCGCCCGTTCGAAGGACTTTTCACGGCCCTTTGGTATAGCGGACCGCTCAACCGGGTTCCAGGCCTTGATTTCACCGGCGGCGCCAATGGCAGGCATACCGTCGAGTATGCATGCGTCTACGTTTTACTTACCGCCGGCCTGCTCGCTGCCGCCTTTTGGCGCCGCGGGTGGCAATTACGCCATGCTTAATCCCGGACCAAACGAATGTCATCCTGAGCGAAGCGAAGGATCTTGGCAGTTTCCGACAAGTCAGCGATTTACGAACAACTGCAGGGATCCTTCGCTTCGCTCAGGATGACACATTTCGAATTTGTTCGTTTCCTCCAAGAGGACTGTCAGCCGGTATATACTATTCTTTCACAGGCTGGAAAAACCATAGTTATCGCGAAACCCGGCTGCACAAGCAAATTCGCAAGCCTCTGCCGAGGAGTTGCATCGTCGCTTATGAACCCGAATCCAGGCAATGACCTTGATCGGCGTAGATTCCTGCTTACAGCCCTGCGCGGCGCAGGCGGGGCGTGGGCGTCGGTCCATTGGCCCGCCATCCTGGAGGCGGCACAACACGCCGCGCACGTTCGCGATGCCGTCCCACCCGCCAAACTGGAGGTGCTGAGCGCGGAACAAGCTGCGGAAATAGAAGCAGCTGCTTGCCGCATCATTCCTACTGATGACTCGCCGGGAGCGCGCGAGGCCGGAGTCATCTACTTCATTGACCGTGCGTTGGCCACGTTTGCTGCCGACCAACTAGAGGGCTATGTGCAGGGGCTGCCGGTTTTGCAAGCCAAGACGCGCGAGATGTTCTCGAGCATCCCAAAGTTTTCCCAAGCCTCGCCTGACCAGCAGGACACGGTGCTTAAGGCGCTCGAAGGGCAGCCCATTTTCGAATTGATCTACGAGCACACGGTCATGGGTTTTCTATCTGTTCCGGAGCGTGGCGGAAATCGCGGCAAGGTCGGATGGAAACAGCTCGGGTTCGATGACAGCCCGGCCTTCGCTCCACCGTTTGGGTATTACGACCGCGGCGATGGGACGTAGGGGCGACCCTTGTGGTCGCCCAAGACCGGCCGCGAAGTTCGGCCAGAGAAACTATGAATCCGCAGGTCACCTACAAACCTTCGGAAGAAGTTGACTTCGTCATCGTCGGTTCCGGCGCGGCGGGTGGAGTACTGGCCAAAGAACTGTCCACTGCAGGTTTCAAAGTAGTGGTGTTGGAGCAAGGGCCGTGGATTCCTCCTGGCGAGTTTTCTCACGACGAGATCAAGGTATTCTTCGAACGCCAACTGACGAACGACTCTCGCCAACAACCGCAGACATTCCGAAAAACTCCTCAAGACAAAGCAGAGATGCATAACGGGGTGATTTATGGCCGCCTGGTAGGCGGCGGCTCGGTGCACTTCACGGCGAACTACTGGCGATTTCACGAAATCGATTTTGTGGGGCGCAGCCGCAGGGGATGGGTACCCGGCACGGGGTTTGCGGACTGGCCGGTGACGTACGCGGAGATGGAACCGTACTACACGAAGGTGGAATGGGAGGTCGGCGTCTCCGGCCTGGCGGGCTCGAGCCCTTTCGACCCGCCCCGATCCCAGCCTTACCCTGTGCCGCCCATGCCCGTGAAATCTTCCGGCGTCATTTTTGAGCGCGCCGCCCGGAAGCTGGGCTGGCATCCCTTCCCCGCACCCTTAGCGATTCTTTCCCAATCTTATCGAGGAAGGGCGGGATGCGTTCACTGCGGGCGCTGCGAAGGATTTGGGTGCGAGGTGGGGGCGAAATCCAGCTCGCTGGCGAGCGTAATCCCGGTGGCGCAGCAAACGGGGCGCTGCGAGATTCGCGCCCAAAGCTACGCCTATCGGGTGGAAACCAACCCGCAAAGGCGAGCCACCGGCGTGGCCTATTTCGACGCCCGGCGGCAAGCGCAATTTCAGAAGGCGCGCGCCGTCATTCTGAGCGCCAACGGCGCCGAGACGCCGCGCTTGCTGCTGCTCTCCAGTTCGCCGCATTTTCCCCAAGGCCTCGCGAACTCGAGCGGCTTGGTGGGAAAACACCTGATGATTAATGGCTACCACGAAGTCTACGCCACGTTCGAGGAGCCGCTCAATGAATACAAGAGCGTCGCGGTCAGCCGGGTGCTGCACGACTTTTATGAATTGGATCCCAAACTGGGTTTTTACGGCGGGGGCGGGCTCGACGCGCGGTTTGGTATGACGCCTCTTAGTTTTGGGCTGGGGGCTCTGCCGAGCGGCATCCCGCGCTGGGGCAAGGCTTACAAGGGCTGGCTCGAGTCGTACTCGCGAACCATGATCGTGGCCAGCCACGCCGCCTCCTTGCCCGTGGAAGCCAACAGCATCTCGCTCGACTCGGAGTTAAAAGACGCCTGGGGTCTGCCCGCCCTGTGCATGACTTACAAAGATCATCCCGATGATCTAAAGACCGTCAGCTATTTGAACGACCGCGCGCTGGAACTCATGGACGCCGCCAAAGCCCGTAAAGCCTGGACTCGGCCAGTCCACGAGCAGTCCTTCGCCGTCCACCTGCTGGGAACCTGCCGCATGGGCAATGACCCGAAAAGCTCAGTCGTGAACGCCCACCACCGCACTCACGATGTGCCGATCCTCTTCCTCTGCGACGGAAGCAGCTTTGTGACCTCCGGCCGGGGACAACCTACCATGACCATCCAGGCGCTCGCCTTTCGGGCCGCGGAAAAGATTGCTACCGCGGCACGCCGGGGCGAGGTCTGAATTCCCAGTTATTCATATCGCAGCGCGATTATCGGATCGACCCTCGTGGCCCGGCGAGCAGGCACGTAACTCGCCAGGACGGCAACCCCCGCCAGGAGTAGCGAGACGGCGGCGAAGGTTACGAAGTCAGTGGGACGAACCCCAAACAGCATGGACGACATCAAGCGGGTCAGACCCAGGGCGGCAGCCAGCCCTGCCCCAATCCCGATCAGTGACAGCCGCAATCCGTGTGACACCACCATTCGCAGCACGTCCGCACGTTCGGCGCCCAACGCCATGCGGATGCCGATCTCGTGGGTGCGCTGCGTAGCCGTGTACGAGATCACCCCGTAGATTCCCACCGAAGCCAGCACCAAGGCCAGGCCGGCGAAGACGCCGAGAAGCAACATGGAGAAGCGTCGCCCCGCCACGGAGTCTGAGATGATCTTCTCCATCGTCTGAACGTCGAAGACGGGCTGGTCTCTATCGCGCTCAGAAACGCGGCTGCGCACTGCGCTGACCAGACTAAGCGGGTCTACGCTCGACCGCACCATCATGGTCATGCCCTGCGCCGCCAGCGGCAGGATTTGATCCGGCAATTGCGTAAGAGGCAGGTAAAGCTGGTACTGGATCTTGGACGAGGAGTCGGAGTCGAGCCCGAAGTGTTTAACATGACCCACCACGCCGACGATCTGAATCGGCCCGTCGAGACCGGGGCCAAATCCGTCCGGCACAGCGATTCTGATGCTTTGGCCGATCGGATCCTGATGTGGAAAGAGGCCCTTCGCCATCGTCTCGTCTATAACCACGATTTGGGCGGAACCTTTGACGTCAGTATCGCTGACGAACCGCCCGCGCAGCAACGGGATATCCATGGCGCGGAGATACCCAGGCGTGACGTCGTATAGCAGCGCCCACAGCATCTCGCTTTGGGAACTAGGGCGAGGACGGCCCGAAACCCAGAACGGCAATTCCGAGTCGCTACCCGACAACGGAACATCGTCCACAAACCCTGCCGCCTGTACACCCGGCAGGGAGAGGACGCTTTGGGTGGCATCCCGGTAAGCACTCCGGATTCGATCGGCTGTAGCGCGATTAGTAGGGCTGAGGCCCATGGAGAAAGTGAGCATGTTCCGCGGAGTGAAGCCCGGGCTCACCCGGCTGAGGCGCCACATGGTTTTTAGCATCAAACCAGCGCCGACCAGCAGGACCATCGAGGCCCCAACCTCGGCCACCATCAGCGCGGAGCGCAGGCGGTGTTGCCCACCCGTTGAGCCGCGGCTTCCTTCCCGCAGCGTGGATTGCAAATCGAGTCGCGACATATGAAGAGCCGGCGCCAATGCGAAGATCACGCCCGTGGCCACTGAAGCCGCCAAAGTGAACACCAGGACCCAGCCGTCCACGCCGATGTCCTCCATGCGGGGTAATCCGCCGGGAATGGCCGCCAAGACGGCCTTGGTCCCCCAGTGAGCGAGGAGTAATCCCAAGGCGCCGCCGGCGAGAGCCATCAGCACGCCTTCCGTAAGCACCTGCCGCATCATTCGGCCCTGGCTCGCGCCCAGAGCCGCGCGGACGGCCATCTCGCGGCACCGCGTTGCGGAGCGGGCCAGGAGCAGGTTGGCCACGTTTGCGCAGGCGATCAGAAGCACAAACCCCACCGCGCCCAGCAGGACCAGCAGAGCGGGCCGCACATCCCCCACGATATCCTGAGCCAGCGGCCTCACGTTGACACTGTGATGGGCATTCGACTTGGGATAGGTCTCGGCGAGTTGCGCAGCCACGCTGTTCATGTCGGACTGAGCCTGCTCCCTACTGACCCCTGGCTTCAGGCGTCCCACGGCGCGCAGCCCCGGATGCGCCTCCCGTGAATGGGCCACCACATCGTCCCATTGGCCGAGCAGCGTGAAAACGTCCGCGGAACCCCAAAGCCGGAAGTCAGCCGGAACTACGCCGATTACGGTATAACCTTGTCCGCTCAAGGTGATCGTCTTCCCGATGATGTCAGGGTTGGCGCCAAATCGGCGCTTCCAAAGCCCGCCACCGATCAGCGCCACGCGGGCCGCGCCTTTGTGATCCTCCTGTGCCTCGAAATCACGGCCGCGAACGGGCTTGATTCCCAGGGTGGAAAAGAAAGTGGCTGACACCATTCTCCCGCCCAGATGCTCTGGCATCTCATTGCCCGTAAGGTCATAATCAGTCCAACGGTGTCCGGCGAGACTCTCAAAGGACCGGTTCTCCTTTTGCCAATCCTCCAGGTTCGGCAAGGAGGTAGACATGTTGTCGAATTCCGGCGTCTTCTCCCCCAAAATCATGAGCTGGTTGGGATCGTGGTAAGGAAGTGGCTGCAGTAAAACCCCGTTGATGACGCTGAAGATAGCGGTGTTGGCGCCGATGCCGAGTGTCAGCGTCAGGACGGCAACAATCGTGAAGCCGGCGTTGCTCGACAGCGTGCGAAGGCCGTAGCGGAGGTCTTGCCAGAGCGTTTGCATTTTAAGCGCCCTCCCGTTTTGTCGGAGACCCTCGTCCTGGAGAGATCCCCTCACTGACCAAAACGAGAAAACGCTGCCCTGAGTTCCATTATTTGCCGGTCCAACAAGCTTGCCGCTTTCCCAAGAAGGCTGAGATGCCTTCCTGGGCATCGACTGCGAGCGAATTCATGCTCATGATCTCTTTGGCGTAGGCGTACGCCTTGGGCTGATCCAAATCGACTTGAGCATAGAAGGCTTGTTTACCTAACGCCACGGTGAGGTTGCTTGCCGCAGCGATCTTCGAGGCGAGTTCGCGAGTGGTTCGAGCCAAATCGGCGTCCGCCACGACCTTGTTGATCAGTCCCCATTCGGCAGCGGTGGCGGCGTCGATCAGATCACCCGTTAACAACATCTGGAGAGCCCTTTTGCGGCCCACGGCGCGGCTCAATGCCACCATGGGTGTGGTGCAGAATAGTCCGATCTTCACGCCCGGCGTGGCGAAGCATGCCTGGTCCGATGCCACCGCCAGATCGCAGGTCGCCACCAACTGGCACCCGGCGGCCGTCGCGATTCCCTGCACCTGAGCAATCACGGGCTGCGGTATGGACTGCACCTTCGTCATTAATTCCGTGCAGACGTCGAAGATGCGCCGGTACTCATTGATATCGCGCCCCACCATCTGGCCCAGGTCATGGCCGGAGCAGAACGCTTTCCCCGCCGCTGCCAGAATAACCCCGTGAATATTGCGGTCGCCGCCAATTCGCGCCAGGCAGTCAATCAGTTCCAGCATGAGTTCGAGCGACAACGCATTGCGGCGGTTGGGCCGATTCAACGTAACGATCGCCAACGGTCCTTCGATATCGAAGCAGATGTTCTCGTATGGCATGGTTTTGTGCCCCCGATCTATTACGCCGTCGCGTTGATGGCGACTACAGCCTGGCCGATGCGCTTCGGATAATTCTGGAGCAACTGCTGCTTTCTCTTCACCCAGACCTGGTCTGCCGTCAAGACCTTCCGAGATCGCGCGATGGCGGCTTGCATCCGGCTGGGCGCAGGCCCACCTTCGATGGTTCTGATTTCGACGAAGTGCCTGGGGTCCAGAGCCTTCAGACATTCCCGGTAAGAGAGCTTCAGGCGGCGCTCGATCACTTTGGGCGCCAACCGTTTCAGCGCTGCCACCAGCCGTTGATGCGTGTAGGCGCCTGCCACCGCTTCCACGGCTTGTGAAACCAGTTGGTGCGCCTGGCGGAAACTCATGCCCTCCTTCCGCACTAGTGTATCCGCCAGTTCTGTCACCGTCAGAGGCTTGTCCGAGACGCTGCGGCGCAAACGTTGCTTGTCAACCTCCGCCGTAGAAATTACCCCGTCGAACAATCGCAAAGCCCTCAAGGCGTCATGGAACATCGAGAGGATCAAGGGCTGCAAGTCGTCTTCTGCGTCCACGGTGTCGCCAAACGGCGTATTGTGTGCGCAGGTAAGTGCGGCCTGAGCCTGGCCCAACGCCTTGCTGGCCAGCACGCGCGTGTGCTCGAGAGCCACGGGGTTGCGTTTTTGCGGCATGATACTGCTCACCTGCACAAACGCGTCGTCGAGGCGCAGGAAGCCAAACTCGGCTGAACACCACAGCAGCAGGTCTTGCACCAGTCTGCCTAAACTGATCATGGTCACGGCCACCGCCCCGGCGGACTCAGTCAGGTAATCGACAGCGGCGATTGCGCCGTACGAATTGAGTTGTACCCCTTCAAAGCCCAGCAGTTGGGCCGTGTATTGACGATCGATGGGAAAGCCTGTGGTGGTGATGGCGCAGGCGCCCAGCGGGCTTCGGTTGACCCGATCAAAAAGCGCCCGCAGGCGCGCCGCGTCGCGCTCAAGAAACTCGACGGCAGCCATCAGGTAATGAGCGAGGGTGGTGGGCTGGGCAGGCTGTGTGTGCGTGTAGGCGGGTATCAGCGTGGCGACGTGATGGCTCGCGCATTCCAGAAGAACCCGCGAGGTTTCCACGACGGCCGCCACAAGTTTGAGAATCTCTCGCCGCAACACCATACGGTACATCGTGACGTCAATATCGTTGCGGCTGCGCGCGGTGTGCATCTTGCCGGCGATGTCACACCCGCACTCTTGCTCGAGGCAGTGCTCGATATGAAAGAAAAGATCCTCGCAGGATCGCTCTCGCTTGGCCTTGGCGAGCGCGTCGCGGTCGAGAAGGGCCAGAGCCTCCAGACATGCCTTCGCTTCACGGCGCCGGATGATTCGCTGCCGGCAGAGCATTAAGGTGTGAGCGCTGTGAATCTCCAGCAAGGAGTCGAGAAAATACTTCTTGGCATCCTCGAAGTTGACCGCCAAGACGGTTTCATCGTAGATCGGCGCTGGGAATTTATCATTCATCCTGATTTGTAGACTGTAGGGGCACCCCTAGTGGTTGCCCAGGGCGGCTGACGCCCGGCTTTGGAGTGCGGCAGCTTGCTGCCGCTCTCCCCGGGCGCGGGCTTGCTCGCGCCTGTCGGTAAGGCCTCAATTCCCGGCCAGCAAGCTGGCCTGAGCAAAAGCGGCAGCAAGCTGCCGCACTCCAAAGCGCCTACGGCAACGTCAATTTCCTAGAACCGGAAGTGCAATCCGAACTGCATCTGGCGCATCGGCGTCGCCGTAGAGGTAATCTGGCCGGCGCCTGAAACGTCGATGGTATTGGCAGGCTGGCCATAGTTGTCAAAGTTGAAAGCGTTGTAATTCTCCCAGCGGAACTCCAGGGTCTTCTGTTCGGTAATCCTGAACGTCTTTTCCAGGGCCAGGTTAAAAACGTACTGCGCCGGTCCCCAGAGTGAATCATTGGAAGCCGTGCCGTCCCTGTAAGGCGCTTGCGGGTCAGTGTAGGCTGCCACGTTGAACCACCCCGCCGTGCTCTGATTGGCGAGGTGGGGGCTGCCAATTTTGTCCGCGCGAACCCCGTTGAAGTCCGCGTTCACCGACGCCGTGTTGGCCACAATGGGCGAGAAGGGATGCCCGGAGTAGAGCGTGGTGATGCCGTCCAGACTCCAACCACCGAGGATTAAGTCCAACGCCTTGCCATTTGCAGATCCCCAGCGCATTCCGTGACCATAGGGAATCCGCCAGACATTGGTGAACGTAAGCGAGTGGGTGGAATTGAAACTCAGAGGCCCGTAAGAAGCTCGTACGTCGTAGTTGTTGTCAAAACCACTACCGCCGAAGTTGCTGATGCCCAGCGCCCTCGAGTAAGTGTAATTGAGCGTGAAATCGAGGCCGTGGGAGGCATGTTTCTCCAATTTAGCTTGCAGGCCGTTGTAGTTACTGTTGTCGCAGTTGCACGTATAGTAGATCCCCTGTTCCAGGCCGAACTTTGGATAGAAGGGCCGGCGTGGGTCGAAGTCGCCGGGGCCCGGAACCGCCTGGTTGATATTGGGGTTCTCGTACAGGTGCCGTCCTACGTTGCCGACATAAGCCACCTGGAAGGCAAGCCCACCCCCGAACTGGTGTTGCACGGTGGCATTCCAGAAATTGGCCATCGGGATCCGGTACTTGTTCAGGGGCCAGAACCAGTTGTAGACGCTGATGCCGTCAGGAAGGGGATACGTGCCATTCGAGGCGATGGGTGGGTTAACCGGCAGGGGGGGACCCGTCAACAGATTGAAGTCTGGGCCGTACGGGTTCGCCTGGGGAACCGTCTGGCCATTGAGAATGGGAGGGTTGTACTCCAGTCCCTGGCCAAAGATGGCGCCGTAGCCTGCCGGGGTGAAACCCCAGCCGTAGCCGGCGCGGAGCACGGTGTGCGGCTGCAACTGGTAGGCAATGCCAAGACGCGGCGCAAATCCCAGGTTGTAAGGCTTGACATTTAAAGAGAGGGAATTGGACCCGAGACCGGCGACGAGGACATCTCCAGTCAGTGGATCGAAGCTGCCCGCGCCCCCCGGTTTGGCGGCGCCCTGAGGCAGGTAATTCTCCCAACGCAGGCCGTAGTCCAAGCTCAGCTTGCGCGTAACCCGCCAGGTGTCCTGCACATAGAGGAATATGCGCGTTTCACGCAGGCCGGGATACAAACCGATGCCGGTGAAATATCGCCCAAACGAGGACGGTTGGCCGAGCAGGAAGGACGCCAAGCCGGCGCCCGTGGTGGCATTTCCACTGGCGAGCGCGTCTACCGTGGCGTTGCCGGTAATCGACGGCGCGAAGGAGATTTCACCCGAACGGTGTTCGTCGCTGGGGATGCGCTGCTGTTCATCGCGAGGAACCTCCGCCCCCCACTTGATGGTGTGATTGCCAAGTTCCTTGGTCCAATTCGTGATCCAATCAAATTGATTCTCAGTCTCTTTCAGCGGGCAATTGCAGCCATTCACGCCCAGAGCGTACCCGAAATTAAAGCCGCCGCTCCCTTGGATGTAGAAGGCGGGCATGCCGCTGGTGGCCTGGGATCCGAGGTTCAAACCGGGAAGACCCGCCTGCGTGGCCGGATCGGTACCCACTCCGAACGGTTCTACGCGAATTCGGTAACGGAAGGTCCCAAAGCGAAACTCCCCAACCAGGGTGGGGCTGAAGGTGTAAGTCAATCCCAGCGCCAAGCTCTGGTTGCGGTCCAGGGATTGGCCGGCGAAGTTGAAGAAGGCGGGTCCGCCCGCTTCCGATCCAAAGGCCGCGGGCGCTTCAATCGTGAAGTCCGCCAGAGAGTAGCGACCGAAGAAGATGGCCTTCGGCGAGATGTTGTAGTCCACGCGAACGTCCGGCTGATCCACATCGAAAATCTCGGAGGCGGAAGCGATGTAGTTGTTGAAGGTCGCCCCCGCAGGGCCGCTATTCGGCTTGGGGAGATAAGACATGATATTGGCTAAAGGCGTCGGGACGGTGAGCATATTCGGTTGACCGTTCTTAGTGATGGCCGCCCGTCCGGTTCCATCCGGATTTCCCGTGGTAGGATCAAACACCATGCCGGCCTGCGCCGGCACGGAGCCGCCCTCAGTAGTAG
>JBELAJ010000380.1:0-8241 GCA_049508935.1 Terriglobia bacterium
GTGGTGGCAACTCTGATGCCCAGCACCATGTCGCGGGCCGAGCCAAAACGAAGGCGCAACGGGCCCGCGGAATTCGTAGCCAAAATGCCGCCGATCGTCGCACCCTCGCCGCCGCGGGGGTCGAGCGGAAGCCAAAGCCCATCGCGGCCCAGGAAGTCCTGTAGCTCCCCCAGTTTCATTCCCGCTTCCACACTGATCGTCAAATCGGCGGGTTCATAATGCCGAACTCGATTCAATTTCCGGAGCGACACCGAAAGATCATAACGGCTGGGCGTGCTGCCTAGGTCGAGTTGAGTCCCGTTGCCGCGAGGGATCACGGCGAGATCATGATCAGCGGCGATCTTCAGGACTGCGGCAACGCATTCTGCCGTAGGCGGCTCCACGCCATACTTGGGGACCTTGCCTCCCACCGCCCACGCCGCACAGGCTGCAGGTTCTGAAACCACCTGAGATTCACCCAGGATTGCGGCCAGCGCCATTTGTGCGGAATCCGCAGCCACCGTCACAATATGCCTCCCACGCTCGCCTCGGCTCGAAGTTCGCCGCACATCTTACTGGTTGGAAGCACCTTGCCAGGGTTGAAGCGCCCTTCCGGATTGAAGACCTCTTTGATCTTTCGCATCATGTCCAGATCGTCTGCGGAGAAAAGATACGGCATCAGGTTAATCTTCTCGATTCCCACGCCGTGCTCGCCGGTTATTGAACCGCCCATATCAATACACCGGGAAAGGATTTCCGCGGCAGCCTCGCGAACCCGTTTGGACTGGTTTTCGTCGCGCCGATCAAAGAGAATGATGGGATGAAGATTGCCGTCGCCGGCATGGAAAATATTTCCTATCTTGACAGCGTACTTGATTTCCATCTGTCCAATGAACTCCAGCATTTCGGGCAAACGAGTACGTGGAATCACTCCGTCTTGCACGTAATAGCTGGGGCTGATCCGCCCCAGGGCTCCGAACGCGTTCTTCCTTCCCTTCCAGAAAAGCTCGCGTTCCTCCGCCGACTTTGCGCGCCGCACCTGGCGCACCTGATTTTCCTGGCACACGGATTCAATATGCTGGGCATTTTCTTCCACCGCCTCTTTCAGCCCTTCAATCTCAATCAGCAGAACGGCGGCGGAATCCATCGGATAGCCCGCGTGCGTAGCTTCCTCGATGGCGCGCAATGTGAAACCGTCGATCATTTCCAAGGCGGCTGGAGTGATGCCGCGCGCGGTGATGGCCGCCACTGTGCGCGTGGCGTCGATGATCCGGTCGTAGACAGCCAGCAATGTCGCTACGGCCTCCGCTTTGCGCATCAAGCGCACGGTTATCTCCGTCACGATCCCCAGCGTACCCTCCGAACCGACGAAGAGACCGGTAAGATCGTAACCGGGACGGTCCAGAGATTTGCCGCCGGTATGAATCACCTCTCCATTCGGCAATACCACTTCGAGTCCCAGGACGTGATTGGTCGTTACGCCGTGCAATAGAGTGTGCGGGCCGCCCGCGTTCTCAGCCACGTTTCCGCCCAAAGTGCAGGCCTTCTGGCTGGAAGGATCGGGAGCGTAGTAGTACCCGGCGTCCGAAACCGCCAGGGAAAGATCGAGATTCACCACGCCAGGCTGCACCCTAGCTCGCTGATTTTCGAGGTCGATTTCAACGATTTGTTTCATCCGCGCGAAACCAACCAGGATGCCCCCCTGCCAAGGGACCGAGCCTCCGCTCAGACCTGTTCCCGCGCCCCGGGGAACAACCAAGAGCTTGTGTTGTGCTGCAAATTTCACGATGCGGACGACGTCCACCGTATTTCGTGGGAAAACCACGACATCGGGTGGGCGAAGTGAGGAAAGGCCATCGTACTCATAGAGCATGAGGTCACTAGGCCGCCACAGCACGGCCTCGCGTCCCAGAATTCTCTCGAGTTCGCGGACCAAAGCGGTGAGCTTCATGGACCAGCATCCCGCGGGAGACCTGCCGTAATTGCATGAACGCACAGGAAAACAACAACCTTGCCCGGCGATAAGCAATCGATTGGCCCCGCAAACTGAGTATATCGACCTTCCCGGAGAGCGTCAACGCGCCGCACTCGGTGATCACCGCTTGGCAGCGCTCGTCATGCGCGGACCGCAGTGCCAGTTAGATTCGGCAGCAAGAATCGGATTGCCCTCACGCGCCTGCTTAACCGATGATGGGGCAGGATTCGCATTGATGTGGCGCCAGACAGCATGATGTGCAATGTGGCATTCGCAGAGCGGGGCTTCAACAATTCTGCTCGTGAGGTGTTCGATCTTGGGATAGAGCGTCTCAAAAGCGGACAGTCCGCAGTCGTACTGTTTATTGAATTCGCGGCCAAAAACCTATGGATTCAGTTCCTTGGCCGTTGTGCTCGAATGGCACAAGAATTGCCCGAAATTAGTGCTGCTGCAAAAAGCAGCAATTGGTGCGGGAGCGTGCAGAGACGGCCTCGAATTGCCTGGTGCGGAGTGCTGCGAATATTCCAAGCCTTTTTGGAACTCCGCGCGCGGCCTGTGCGTATTTACGAATGATAGCTAACACAAATGCCGCGCGGACGTCTAAGAGATGGTGACTAAGAGATGGTGGAGCAGGCGTAATAATCCGATGACAACGTTTTTACAAAGATGTTACTTCGTTTTTACAAAGATGTTACTTCGGGCGAGATAACTCAGAGGCGGCTCCGCCCGCCTAACGGGCATATCGGGGAAGTAGGGGTAAAAAAGGTAAGGGGTTAAATGGATTCTCTCCGCTGAAGGTTTGGCGGCCTGGGCGAAGAGAATCCCGAGGAAAAGGCTTGGGGACCTTTCGGTCCCGGCATTTTCATTTAACCCCACCTGATTGTAAGGGCTTTCACAAGCGAAATGCAAGCGAGTTTACAGACTTAGTTTCGCCTTCCAAAGGGGCGAACTAAGGCTAGGAACCAGGCGCTATAAGTGTCTCTAAAGACGGATCTTGAGAGTCGGAGCTTGAAAGCTCGGGGCGGTTCGGGAAGCGTGGTACCGCGACAAAGATCAGCCGACGAACGAAGCGGAGGCCGATACGAGCGGGCAACGGTCCAAGCCGGAGGCAGGCAGGAAAGGGCGCGAAATGCTTTTGCGATTAGCCCTTTCCCTGACCATCATTGGCGCGAGCCAGCAAGGTCATGCGCAGGCCATCTCATCCGCCGTTAAGCGAGCCACACCCATGATCACACTGCGAATCTACAACCACGGCGTTTCACACGCTCTTTTGGTGCGGTCTGAAGGCGAAGCCACAGCCATCTTAAACCACGCCGGGCTTGAGGTCGGCTGGGTCGATTGTCCACTGAGCGCAGAAGAATCCGCATCGTACCCCGCGTGCCGCAACACCATGGGCGGCGCCGAATTCACAATCAAGATCCTCACCGCGGCAGACGCGCAGCGAATCGCCATGCATCGAGATGATTTGGGCGAGGCTCTAGAGTGCCTGGGCGATTATAGCGGATGCTCTGCGTACGTCTTCTATCGCAATGTTCAGGAACTGGCGAGAGGCGAGGATGTGAGCGAATCTCAACTCCTGGGTCACGCCTTAGCTCATGAAATCGGCCACCTGCTGTTAGGCGCGCGCTCCCACTCTGCCAATGGGATTATGCGCGCCCATTGGCACCAGGAGGAGTTGTACACCATTGCCAGAGCGCATCTGTTTTTCACCGAAGAGCAGTCCGAACGCATGCGCGCTGAGGTGTCTCGGTTGAACTCGAACCAGCAAAATCAAACGCCAAGCGCAGGCACTGAAGATCCCCAAGAAGCCGTTAACTCAATAGACGGGCAAAAGAAATGACCATAGCCTCCGACGGCTCGGAGGGCTTAGCTCAATGAACTCAAACAAGCAGAACAGAGAACCCAATAGGAGGAAATCATGAAGAGGATGACCAGAAAGTGGTTTGGAATAGGAGTTCTGTCATTGGGGCTACTCGTAGCCATCGGCATTCCCGCTGCGGCGAAGAACGCGCGGACAATAAACCTCGGTCACGCGATCGTGCTGCAAGGTAAGAATCTGCCCGCCGGCAGATATAAGGTGGAGTGGCAAACTCACAGCCCCGAAGCTACCGTGCAAATCTTGCACGGCCGCAAGCTAGTTGTCGCCACGGAGGGCAGAGTCGAGCAGCGCGACAAGACCAACTACTCCGACGCCGTCGTTTACGACACGGCACCGGACGGGTCCATGACCCTCCTGGAGATTCGCTTCGCCGGCTCCAACAAAGTCCTGGTGTTCAATCACTGATGCGCAGCGGCGCGGCGTGAGTTTCGCCGGACGATTGGCCGGGCAGAATTCTGAATTCACTCTGCCCGCTGTGCGGATGCCCAAACGCAGAGCGGCCAGTCGACGGCCTGTACAAGCCGGATCAATCAAGGTCAGGCAGGGAAAATCAGACCAGAGAGGAGGAGCACTTGAAAAGGAATTTCAGAAAGTATTTCGAAACTGGGATCCTGGTATGGGGACTGCTCTTGGCCGCGGGCGCTCCCGCCTTGGCCACGAACTCCGGAACTATAACCCTTCTCCACGACGCCGCCGTGCATGGAAAAACTCTGCGGGCAGGCACGTACATGGTGGAGTGGAAGACTCATAGTCCCGAGGCAACCGTACAATTCTCGCAGCGCTTCAAGGTTGCTCTCTTCGCAGAGGGCAGGGTCGAACGGCGCGCAAGAACTTACGAACAGAATTCGGTCGTTTATGACACCGCGCCCGATGGATCTCTGTTTATTATTGAGATCCGCTTCGCTAACTCGAACAAGGTCCTTGTGTTCGATTAGTACTGCTCAAGGCTAAGATGACTCCCCTCCTCAGCGGGAGGAGGGGTAGGGGTGGTGGCTGGTATCGGCAGCGAACGGCAACAACCCTAACCCCTCCTTTCCAAGGAGGGGAATCATTTTCACCACGGGTGGTGAGCCGAAGGATGATGAAGTCTTCGCTCGGAATGACAGTCTAAAGGAAGTTTTACAGGAACCTTAAAGCGGCAATCCGACTTGGCGCAGCAAGTCCTGAAAACGAAAGTCCGCACGCAGAGGGTCGAGGCGCGGCTCTGCCTTGAGACTTAGCAGCATGGAGAAGGAGCGTTCCCCACGAGCTTTTTCCAACCACTCGAACGCCTGGTCGGCCTCGCCCAGGCCGCAGTAGACCATCGCAAAATCGAAGGCCGATACAAATCTCTGTTCCTCCAACTCGTACAGTTCCTTGAGCGCCTTGCGCGCCTCGCTTTTTCTCTTGAACGCCGCGTGAGCGTGGCCGAGCGCCCCGACAAGGTCCGGGCTTCGCGGCGAAATTTTCAGCGCGCTTTCCAGGCGCTCAATCGCTTCCTCGTACTTCTCCTTTTGTTGATAACACAAAGCCAGGAAGTAGTGCGCCGCGGCGAAGTAAGGCTCCATATCGAGCGTCTGCGCGAGTTGTGCGATAGCCTCGTCGTATCGTCCTCCCCGATACAACATCAGCCCCCGGTGAGTTCGGATGATGATCGACAGCGGGTTTAGCTCTTGCGCCCGCCGCAACTCCGCCATAGCCTCGTCGAGGCGTCCCAGTATTCCCAGATAGAACCCATGCCAATGGCGGGCCGTCGCAAAGTTCGGGTTCAGCGCTATGGCTCGCTGATATTCCTGCTCGGCGCCGTCCCAATTCCAATCGTAGGAATGGGTGGCGAAGGCCAAGGCGTTGTGCGCCTCGGGAAGCGAATCGTTAAGCTCCAGGGCGTTAATGGCCGCCACCTTGGCTCGAGGGAAGGCGCGACTTCCGGGAAGGATTCGAAAGTGGTCCGCCAGGTCCAGGGCGACCGCTAATCCCGCGTGTGCGACAGCGTACCCGGAGTCGTGGGCCGTAGCCTCCTCAAAGTACGCGATCGCATTCTTGATCCCTTCCGCGGTCCCTTTATTCAAACAGTACCGGCCTCTGAGGAACGCTCCCTGCGCCTCCGGGGTTACAGTCGAAGTCCCGGTCGCGAAAAGGCGCTTGGCTGGGGGCGCGACAATCTGCAAAGAGCGGGCGATGTGGCGGACAATGGCGGCGTGGAAAACCGGAACGTTGTCCAAGTCGCCTTCGAAGCGATCGGCCCACAGATGGGTTCGGTCCTTGACCTGGATGAGCTCCGCGGACACCTGCAGCCGTTTGCCCGCCCCGCGCACGCTGCCTTTAAGAAGATAATCCGCGCCCAGCTCTCGGCCGATCTGGTCGACGTCCTTGTCGGAATTCTTGTATCGAATTGCCGAAGCCCGCGCGATGACGCCCAGCCGCTGCGAGTTCAAACGTCCCAGCCGCGCGATGATCTCCTCCGTCATGCCGTCGCTGACGTACTCCTGCCCGGCATCGCCGGTCCGGTTCTCAAAGGGCAGCACGGCCACAATGGCTTTGCCCGCGTCTAGCTTTGCTTCCAGGCTTCCCAGGAAGCGATAGCCGCGCCGGGGCAGAGTTTCAATGAATTGAGGGCGCTCGGCTGAGTCGCCTAAGGCGCGGCGAAGCTTCTTGACCGCGGTGGCCAGGCTCCGCTCGAAGTCCACATACGTGTCGCCTGGCCACAGTTTTTTCCGTAAATCTTCTCGTGTCACTACCTCGCGCGGCCGTTCCAGCAGCGCCGAGAGAACTTGAAAGGGCTGTTCCTGGAGCCTGATCTTGGCTCCGTGTTTGCGCAATTCACCTGATTGAAGGTCCACTTCGAACGCGGCGAAGCGAACTTCGTTGGTGCGGATTGTTCCCTTTTCCATGGACCCGAGTAGAACTTTAGCAAGTTTCTTGCTGAAAGGAAAGTTCATGCGAGGACAGGCGGCGTCCTAGTGTCACCGTAGCGCTGGCCTTTAGGCCAGCATCTGCCGACCTAAAGGTCGGCGCTACGAGTCAGATTGGGACACTAGCCGAGGACGGGTAGTGCCCTGATTTGAAGGATAGCACCCTGACTTGTCGGGGCTTATGCCAACCCTTCGCTCCGCTCAGGGCAGGCTCTGAAGGTCGGCGCGCTGCTTTCAGACTACCCGAAGAAGTCCAATGCTGTGTTGTGATTACGCGTTCATGCAGAGTTCAGCGAGAGTTCATTCCCCGTCCATTGACGTTGCTCGGCGGCGGTGCGAAAGTCGGTTCATAAGAAGACAGGGATCGATTAGCAAGATGGCATGAGTTGATGCGCGGGAGCGACCGGAATAACGGTCGAGGCCGTAGCCGATAACCCCTTCGGTCGGAAACAAGCGGGGCCGGATCGCAATAAAACTGAATGAAAAACGAGAGGAGAACAAAGATGAAATTCACAAAGTATATCGGAACGTCGATTTTACCGGTGGCGCTGATTCTGGCCGCCGGGGTTTCGTGCTTCGCTAAGAACTCGGAGGGTGTTACCTTTAATCACGATGTGGTTGTGAATGGGACCACACTTCCGGCTGGCCACTATACGGTTCAATGGAATGGTCACAGCCCTGCGGCAACCGTGGTATTTTCACATCGCCGCAAGGTTGTCCTCTCCACGGATGGCACGGTTCTGACTCGCAAGGGCAATTATCGCAACATGACGCTGGCAACCCGGGACATGGCGTCTGAAGGAGCCAACGTCTCCGACCCCCTCACAGTGGTCTACGACACCGCCCCGAATGGGACAATGTCCCTGGTCGAGATTCGTCTCGCCGCCTCGAACAAAGTTTTGGTTTTCAATAAGTAATACATCAGACTGAATCTCTCCGCTGAAGGTTGGCGACCGACTTGGCGGGCCGTTCGTAGGGCCCGCCAAGCCTCTCGATATGCCGCTCTAAGAGCCTTGCCCGAATTCGCCCCTTAATCTCCCCAGTTTGAAAAGTCCGTTCGATTCAGATCAAGGCACGGCGTATAATTCGCTCGACCGGGGCTTCCGGGGCATGCTAGCATGTGCTTCGAGATTCGCCGGACAAAGGGCATGCCAGCAGTGCCGGCCAGCATCAGCGGGTCGGCATCATTGGAGGAGACGAGGACAGCTCCGGCCGATAGTTCAGTGTTTCAGCGGAGAGGGCAAGATGCATGATATCATTTCGGTTCTCAGCAACAACGGTATGTGGGTGATGATCATCGCGGTGGTGGCGATTGCTGGTTGGTTTAAGTTCCGTGAACATGAACTCCGGATCCAGCAGGAGATACGGACCAGGGAGATGGCCCATCAAGAAAAGATGGCTCTATAGCAGAATCTGTGGGTCGTCTGCGCGTGTGGTGAGCAGCTAAAGGAAGACGACTCCGACAGTCAAAATAAGCACAGGCGAGCGCCGCAAAAGACGCGGCGGAGAGAAAAACT
>JBELAJ010000381.1:0-8235 GCA_049508935.1 Terriglobia bacterium
TCGAAGGCACCCCTTCCCACCGATCAGCATTTGAGTCTCCTCGAAGAATTCGAGAGAACTCTAATGAAACAGTAGATCTCGCGAAACCTTTTGAATCACCAACACAAAATTCAGGCACTACCCAGCCTCGACGCGGGTTTCGGCGAAATGGAGTAAAATAGCAATTTGGAACTTGCCGGCTTTCGCGGACGGGGAGATTCCTGCCGTCGAAGGTTTTTACGGGGAAATGGTAACTGATGGCCACAGCCTATCGCGACGGCGCGAGCCGTGCTCCCGTTTGGTCTCATTGATAGCGGCGGTGTTGTTCTTGCTCCCGCCCGGCTTCTTGTGGGCATGGGAAGGCCCGCCGAACTCTTCGACAGCGGGCGCACACCTTCTCCCGGGGCAAACCTTCTCGCCGGGCCAGGGCTGTCTCACTGGCGGCGATTTCGGACCGCCGTTCGGCCTCAGCCTGCCTGAGGCCACAGGAGCTTCAGACGGAGTTGACGCGCAGGCACCCGGCGCGGATCAAACCTCGCGCCCGAGCAATTCGGCACCGCCTTCCGCTGAAGACCAAAAGCAGGGGGCGGATGTAAACCCGATCACCGGGATGGCTGTCGCCTCACAATCCAACTACACTCCGTTAACACTGAATGAGCGCTGGAAGCTTTACCTTAAGATGACCTATGCCTCCGCAGGCCCTTACTTCAGCCCGCTCGTGAACGCCTTGGCGCTCGACCAAGCCAACGACACTCCACGTCAATGGGGCGGCGGCTTTGCGGGATTCGGTAGACGATTGGCCTCGCGCGCCGGCAATGCTGTTCTACAGGGCAGTTTTCAGGCGCCACTGGCGGCCGTCCTGCACGAGGATGTCCGCTACATTCCGACCAGCCAGCGCAGCATCCCGCGCCGCGCCCTGCACGCTGTTATCTACAGTTTCCTAACCTATAACGACAAGGGTCACCCGGCTCTCAACATTGCCAACCTCACCGCTTTCTACGCGTCCACGGCGGTGACGACCACTTGGCTGCCCGGAGTTGGCAACGCGGCGAAATACACCTTCACCAATGCGTCTGAACAGATTGCGCTTAGTTTTCCACTCAACGTGGTCCAGGAGTTTTGGCCGGAGATCCGGCACCATCTTTTCCGTCGGCACTAGACCACTTGCATTGGATGAGGTGAGCTTCCCCACGGCACTCCGTGACGAAGGGGATGTCATTCCCTGTGAAGCGGGAATCCAGGGAGGTCGTAGGCTCGTCCCTGCGCCGGTCGTTTGTAAAATCGGCGAGTGAGTGTTCCGTGTTTCTGCCTTTCAAACTATAGTAGAATAGCAATTGCGAACCAGTTCTTGCGTGCGCGGCCTGAGGGTGACCGACTTGCCGGTGACATGATCATCCGAAGGGCGGTTCGCTTTCAGACCGTACGCTTGGGAGATTCTGGGGCTAATGATTAATCGAAAATACTGGCTGAGCGGCCTAGGCGTAACACTTCTACTCGTCTTCCAACTGGGCCTCTCACAGAAACTGCTCGCCGACCAGCCGGAGTGGCCTCCATTTTTAGTCTCATTGCCAACACCGACTACTCCTGGCAACGATTCGGGAGTTCTCGCAAGCCAGTCCGTTCCGGCCCAGCCGCCGGCTGCTCCACAAACTGAGCCGGCTGTCCCTCAAGCCCCGGCTAAGCCCGCCAATAATCCGGGGGCCGACGCGACCCAACCGGCCTCCGCCCCCAAACACAAGGAAAATGACCGCATCTTCTTTGCCCTGCCCAACTACTTAACTGTGGAGCAGTCCGCCTCTTTGCCTCCGTTAACAACCGGGGAGAAGTTCAAGACGGTGGCGGAAGGATGCTTTGACCCGGTCGAGGTGGTGTTCATGGGCATCGAGGCCGGGATTGGCCAAGCGGACAATACCAACCCTACCTACGGGCAAGGGTTTGTTGGCTACTCAAAACGCTTCGGGACAGCTTATGCTGACGCCATCGTTGGTAACTTCGGGACGGGCGCAATATTCCCTGCCTTGCTGCGCCAGGACCCGCGTTACTACCAGTTAGGAAAAGGGAATTTTCTTCACCGCTTCGTGTACGCCGCCGGGCGCGTTCTGGTCACGCGTTCAGACTCATCGGGGAAAACCCAGTTCAACTTTTCGGAGTTACTCGGCAATAGCTTGGCCGCAGGCGTTGCCAATGCGTACCACCCTGGCCCTCATACCCTCGCCAGCAACTCCGGCGTATTAGGTACACAAGTTCTGTTGGATGCCCTCGGCTACGAGTTGAAGGAGTTTTGGCCGGACATTCACCACGTTCTGCAGCGCCTGCACCACTCGCCGTGATTCTCGAGGGTCACGGCGTCGCGGATCGCGCCGGTCTCGAGGTTCTGCGCAGCCACCTTCACTCCCGGCAATACGCCTCCCGATGAGTCGACCACCGTTCCCGAAGTCACGCCGGACACTTGCACTTGAAGGGTCGGCGCCCTTACCCAACCGCCGCTAACAATTTGCTGTCCATCCACTCCAAAATCAGCTTTCTCATCTCTGGCAATTCAACATGCGCGCAATCGTAAAGCTCGATGCGGCAGTCGCCCGCGTCGCCATGCGCTCGATACAGCGGCAGCAGATGGTCGCGGACGCGCTCGACGCCGGCGGGCGGCGTCAACCCATCCCGGCGGCCGTTCACGCTGAGCCTAGGGCGGGGAACGATCAGCTCATTGATTTCGGCGGTCTGAAAGTGTTTCAGCAAGGAAGGCACGAAGTAATAAACGCCATGGCCTTTAAGATTTTGGGTCCTGATCAATTCCTCAAAGTCGGTCAGACAGCAAATATCCACGCACAGGTGGACGCGCGGCTCGAGGGCCGCCAGCCACCACGCTTTTGTCGAGCCCATGGACATGCCCAGCGCACCTACTCTCCGCGGATCAACCTCCGGCCGGCTCGCCAGGTAATCGAAGGCCCGGAATTCGTCAAACAACATCATGCCCCAGAGCACCTGGCCTCGCCAGAGCATCAGTTTGAAAGCATCTTCTTCACCGGTGCGGCCCTCGGCTTCGTGTTTGCGTTCGCCGAAACACCAGCTATCGATGGCCAGCGTCACGATGCCTTTTTCCGCGCACACGGGCGCATAGGCGGGCTGGGCATCCACGCCGCGCATCAGTTGTTCCTTCCCCAGGTCATACATGCCGCCGTGCCAATGGATGTAGAGCAGCCCGGGCGCGGGCTGCGGGCGCTTGTCTGGGATTAGCAGCAGCGCCGGGACGGGCTCGACGCCATTCAGATCCAACACCAGGCGCTCGAGCGTGTACCCGTCGTGCCGCTCGCTCTTCACCAAAGTTGCCGGACCGGGTTTGTGATCCCAAGGCAAATCGCCCAGTAGGCTCCAGAGTTCTTTGCGGCGCCTCGCCTGGTACCCCGTGAAAGCCTCATCATGTTGGGGCCCGGCGGCAGGAATTCCTTGCCCGCCCGCTGACGCATCTGTTCCTATCGCGAGCATGGCTGCGGATTGTTTGAGAAAATCTCGCCGGTCAGCAATGTTCATGGCGCCTCCTGTGCTATGTTAAACATGTTCGGTGCGAGGGACAACCACGATGTTCGGAGTTCGTTTGGAACCGGAACTTGAAAGAAGATTGGAAGAACTGGCCAGGACCACGAGGCGCAGCAAAAGTTACCACGCACGGGAGGCTATCCGGCAGTATGTCGAAGACCGCGAGGACTACCTCCTCGGCATTTCCGTCTTGGAGCGCAACGAGCCAACGATCGGTCTGGAGGATCTGGAGCGCAGCCTCGAGCGGGCCCGTCGAGGTCGCCCGCGCGGCGAACGTGCCGGCACCTAACCGGTCGCTCCCCCGTGATAGAATGTCTCGCTCGGAGTGACCGCTTTATTGTGGCATGACTACGTTTCTTTTTTGGAACACAAACAAGAAACCCGTTGTAGAGGCAATCGCCGCGCTGGTCAAGTCGCACGTGGTGGACGTGCTAATTCTGGCAGAGTTCTCTACCCCCGTCGAACTGCTAGAGCGAATTAATCAGCCCGGAAAGGCGGGTTTCCATCTGACCTTCGGACTCTCGAAGGGCATCGTCGTGTTCACGAGATTCTCGTCGCAATTTGTTCATCCTGTATATGAGACTGATAGGATTTCGATCCGCCGACTGACCCTTCCCGCGCAACTAGAGATTCTCCTCGCGTTGGTCCACTTTCCGAGTAAGTTATACTGGTCGGGAGATAGTCAAGCCATCGAATGCACCGAGCTGGCAAGGGAGATAAGGACTCAGGAGGAGAACGCGGGTCACAACAGGACTGTGGTCGTGGGAGACATGAACATGAACCCGTTCGAGCCCGGGTTGGTCTCTGCCGCTGGGCTAAACGCTGTAATGACGCGTGACTTGGCGGGGCGGCGTTCCCGTTCGGTCCAATCACGTGAGTACCCCTTCTTTTATAACCCGATGTGGAATCATTTCGGCGATCGGCACGATGGGCCTCCTGGAACGTATTATTACGAGAGAAGTGAGCACGTCTGCTATTTCTGGAACATCTTCGATCAAGTATTATTTCGCCCTGACCTTGTCAACCGCTGTCCATCCGACGGTGTGAGAATATTGACCCGGGCAGGAGACCGGTCGTTGCTGTCGGAAGACGGGACGCCGAACCCGCGACTGGCTTCCGATCATCTGCCCTTGCTGTTTGAATTGGACTTATAATCATAGAGAGGATGACCCATGCCAAACGGAAATGAAAACCTGTGGCCAGCCGATGTAGGAACGAGCACCATTGTGCCGCCGCTCGCCATCCTGCGTCGCCAAGCGGTGGCCTTAGGTGAGAGGACGCAGGGTCTCCTTGAAGGTCAGGTCGAGACGCTCACGGAACGCGGCGAATTCACACAGGTCTTCTACGTCGTCGCACCTTCCCTGAGTTATAGGTACAAACTGTTTGAGGTTCGGCACGGTGTCGAGGGCTACCCTGCATACCCTGACAAATGGGATCGGACCAAGAGGCCGGTTGTTCAATTGAAACTTGATACCCCGGAGAAGCTCGCAGAGTGGCTAAAGGATACCCTCGCATCCGACGAAACCAAACGTGTCGTAGGCAGTCTTCTTTCTCAAGTAAAGGCATGAAGCCGACTTTCGGCTGTCTCAGTAAACGCCCCCCCTTAAGTGCGACAGCCTGAAGGCCGAAGACCTCCGATCTGCAGCACGTCGGGTCTCGTGGGTAGGAGTACGCACCTGTCAGGCGTCAGCTTTCGCCAGACTATCTGCTGGCGTTGCTTGCTGAGAGTTGAGAGTCAATAGCTGACGGCTTCTGGGCAACGTCACGGCGAAGGTCGTCCCTGCTTCTTCGGACGAGGTGAAGCTGAGCGAGTCGCCCAGGTAGCGCTCCGTGATGAGCTTGGTGCTATAGGTTCCGATTCCACGGCCGACGGGCGATTTGGTGGAGAAGGATCGCCGGAAGGCTTGCATCCGAACGGACTCGTGGTCGTACTCCTGGTTAGTCAGTGACGCTCAGCGGGACGGCTTCCAGCGCAAGACTGGCTTGCGAGCCGCGGCGGCTTCATCCAGCCGCGTGACGCGGGTGGTGTAAGGCGCTTTAAGCACCAAATCCGGATTTTCTTCGACTTCCTGCGCGATGGACGCCAGCGCATGGATGAAGGCGTCCAATTCCTCCTTGCTGGCGCTCTCCGTGGGCTCGATCATCAGCGCCCCGGGAACAATCAACGGAAAGGCAGTGGTGTAAGGATGAAAGCCGTAATCGATAAGCCGCTTGGCGATATCGCCGGTGCGGACGCCGCGCGCCGCCTGGCGGCGGTCCGAGAAGACACATTCGTGCATCAGGGTGCAGTAAGATGCAAGGTCGAAGAAGCCCGTCAATTGACTCATCACATAATTGGCGTTGAGCACGGCATCTCTTGCGGTCTGGCGCAGGCCTTCGAAGCCATTGGCCTGGATGTAGGCCAGCGCGCGCACCGCCATGCCGAAGTTGCCGTAAAATGCCCGCACCCGCCCGATGCTCCGAGGCCGGTCGTAGTTCAGGCTGAACACGCCATCCGGTCCCTGCTCGACGATGGGCAGCGGCAGATAAGGCTCCAGGACTTTCTTCACCGCCACCGGCCCCGAACCTGGGCCGCCGCCCCCGTGTGGTGTGCTGAAGGTTTTGTGCAGATTCAAATGCATCACGTCCACACCGAAGTCCGCCGGGCGTGCGACCCCGGCCAGCGCGTTCATGTTGGCCCCGTCCATGTACACGAAGCCGCCTCGAGCATGCACGAGGTCGGAGATCTGCCGGATCTGCGACTCAAAAATGCCCAGCGTGTTGGGATTGGTGAGCATCAAGGCCGCCGCGTCATCCGTCATGACGCGTTCGAGGTCGGCGAGATCAAGGCAGCCGCACTCGTCAGATTTGATATTCCGAACTTCGTAGCCCGCGATGGTCGCGCTGGCAGGGTTCGTACCGTGCGCGGAATCGGGAATAAGGATGTGGCGGCGCGGGTTGCCGCGCTCGGCCAGGCAGGCCCGGATCATTAATATGCCGGCCAACTCGCCTTGTGCGCCCGCGGCGGGCTGAAGGGTGATCGCGTCCATGCCGGTGATTTCCTTGAGGCAGCGCGCGGTCTCGTACAGCACGCCCAGGCAGCCCTGGACTAACGCTTCGGGAGCGTAGGGATGGTCGGATGCCAGCCCGTCCAGGCGCGCCACCTCCTCGTTAATCCGCGGATTGTATTTCATGGTGCAGGAACCCAGCGGATAGAGGCCCGTATCCACCCCGTAATTCCAAGTGGAAAGGCGTGTGAAGTGGCGGATGACTTCCAGTTCCGAGACTTCCGGAAAACCCTCGACTTCGCTGCGAGTCAGCTCGGGACCCAGGACTTCTTCCGGCGATACCGGGGGCACATCGAGGGGCGCGAAATCCACGCCGGATTTTCCGGGAGTGCTCCGCTCGAAGATCAGTTTTTCGTTTCTGGTGACGTGAGGCCGCGCCTCACGAATACGCGTTTCCATAATTATCCAGCCTTTGTCATCCTGACTCCAAACCCTGGGAGGCTGCGGGAGAGGTCCTTTTGGGTGTCATCCGGAGCGAAGCGAAGGATCTGCAGTTGTTTGTTTTCGATGTGATACTGCAGATCCTTCGCTCCGGACGACCGGCTCCCAAATTTCCCGCACAAACATAAGTTGATCGCCGGCCTTACTCCACCCTAGCGCGGCGCGCAGCCGCCTCGACGAGTTCGGCATTCTCCCCGCCGTTTTCAGTTTCGCGCCGCGATCCCGCCGCGCGCCTATAGGCTTCTACCATGCGATCAATCGCCTCGCGGCTGACGGTTTCGGTGACGCAGACAAGCAAGTGGTTTCTCAGCTCCGGGTAAAAGCGCTCCAGGTTGAGGCCGCCGATGATCTTCTCTTTCTGCAAATCGGCAAGCAACTCGTCGGCATCGCAGGGGGCCCTGACCACGAATTCGTTAAAGTGCGGGGCGCGAAATGGCGCGATCACGCCCGGAATGGAGGCAAGCTGCCGGGCAGCGTAATGGGCTTTGGCGAGGTTCAATTCGGCCAGCCTTTTCAATCCGTTTTTCCCCAGCAGGCTAAGGTAGATGGTCGCAGCCAGGGCGCACAACGACTGGTTGGTGCAGATGTTGGAGGTGGCCTTCTCGCGCCGGATGTGCTGTTCCCGCGTGGCGAGGGTCAATACGAAGCCCCGCCGGCCTTCCTTGTCTACCGTCTGCCCGACCAGGCGGCCCGGCATTTGCCTTAGAAACTTCTCCTTGGCAGTCAGAAAGCCAACATATGGCCCGCCGAAAGCCACTCTCACGCCAAACGACTGCGCCTCCCCGCAGACGATGTCCGCCTCCGCGGGAGGCTTGACTACCGCCAGTGATAAGGGTTCGGCGATCGTCACGATCAGCAGGGCGCCGCTGCGATGCGCCACTTCGGCGATCTGGGCTGTACGTTCCAGAGTTCCGAAGAAATTGGGCGACTGCACCACCACCGCAGCCGTACCGGTATCGAGAGCGGATTCGAGCCGGGCGAGATCAAGCTGGCCTGAGTCTTCGTAGGGAATTTGCTGAATCTCGGTTCCCTGCTGACGGACGAATGTTCTGAGGACCTGGAAGTACTCCGGATGCACGGTGCGGGCCACCAGGACGCGGTTGCGGCGCGTGACGCGCAAGGCCATCAAAACGGCCTCAGTCGTGGCCGTGGAGCCGTCGTAAAGCGAGGCGTTGCCCACCTCCATGCCGGTGAGTTGCGTCATCAATGTCTGGAATTCAAACATCGCTTGCAG